>NZ_RFLV01000001.1:1948154-2322232 GCF_004920405.1 Pseudomonas leptonychotis | reverse complement strand
CGCGCATTCTACAGCAGCCTCATCTTCCGTCAAGTGGTTATTTTAACTAGAGAAGAAAATTTCTTTTCAAACTCAACCACTTGCGCCTCCGATCAACTTCTAGCTTCTCGTCAGCGGGAGGCGAATTTTACAGCGTTTCAAACCGCTGTCAACCACCTCTTTTACCGCTTTCGACCAGCTCGACCGAAGCACCAACAGGATCAAACCACCACCCTGCCAGCCCGGCGCATTCTACGCAGCTTTCGCTGCTTTGCAACCCCTCTTTTAAATCTAACTTCTTGTTTTACAAGGAGTTTAAGGAGCCGCGTACGCCTGAAGAGGTGCGAATTATAGGGATTAACTATAGAAGGTCAATCCTTTATTACAGTTTTCCTTCAGGAGCAGCCAATTCACGCGCACAAGCCCAAACCGCGCCGCCTACAGAAACGACAAAGCCGTTGAAGCTGGCGCTTCAACGGCTTTGTCGTACGAACTGAGTAACTAGATGCTCCACCGACGCCCAAGCACAAAAGGCATATATCCCAGACCTTACTTCTCGAGCGAGAGCGTAATGCGCGCAAAGGCCTTTTTACCCGCCTGACAGACATGCACGGCGCCCACCTTATATATAAAGGTGCGATCAACGACCTCCCCATCCACACGCACACCACCCGAACCCAGCAGATCACGCGCCATGGCCGCGTTCTTCACTAGACCCGCCCTATTAAGCAGCGCAGAAATCGGCATATCCTCGGCAGACATTACTTCGATCTCGGGCAGATCGTCAGGCAGCTCGCCTTCTTTCATGCGATTACCCGCAGAACGATGCGCGCTAAGCGCAGCTTCTTCGCCATGGAAACGCGCCACTATCTCTTCAGCCAGCTTGATCTTGATATCGCGAGGATTAGCGCCCTGTTCGACATCAGACTTGAACTGCTCGATCTCATCCATAGACCGGAAGCTGAGTAACTCGAAGTAGCGCCACATCAACGCATCAGGCATCGACACCAGCTTGTTGTACATGACGCCAGGCGCCTCTTGGATACCAATGTAGTTACCCAAGGATTTGGACATTTTCTTAACACCATCCAACCCTTCCAATAAAGGCATGGTGACGATGCACTGCGACGCTTGCCCATAGGACCGCTGAAGCTCTCGCCCCATGAGCAAGTTGAATTTCTGATCAGTACCACCCAACTCAACATCAGCATGCAGCGCTACCGAGTCGTAGCCCTGCACCAAGGGGTAGAGAAACTCATGAATAGCAATTGGCTGCTGGGTCGAATAGCGCTTACTGAAATCATCGCGCTCAAGCATGCGTGCCACGGTGTATTGAGAGGTCAAGCGAATGAAATCCGCAGGTCCCATCCTGTCCATCCAGGTTGAATTAAAGGCAACCTCGGTTTTTGCCGGGTCGAGAATCTTGAATACCTGCGTCTTATAGGTTTCTGCGTTCTCTAGCACCTGCTCACGCGTCAACGGCGGACGCGTGGCGCTCTTGCCGCTCGGATCACCGATCATCCCGGTAAAATCACCAATCAGAAATATGACCTGATGACCCAGCTCCTGGAATTGACGCAGCTTATTAATAAGCACGGTGTGGCCAAGGTGCAGATCCGGCGCAGTCGGATCAAAACCTGCCTTGATACGCAGGGGCTGACCACGCTTGAGCTTTTCAACCAACTCGGACTCAACCAGAACCTCTTCCGCACCACGCTTGATCAGCGCCAACTGTTCTTCAACCGACTTCATGACAGGACTCACGACCACTCAAAATCAAAAGGGAACCAACCATACAAGATCGCAGACAAATCACAAGTTTCGCCCGCCACTCAGCCACGTTAAGACCACCTCGCGACAACCGGGGTTGCCTAGCAGGCGATTTGGTTATATTTTATACAGTTACTGCATATTCATCATTTTGTTTATCTATTTCTTTTCATTTTTAAAGTCAAAAATCAGCCTATGACCTCTACAACTAAAGCGCCGCCCCTGTATCCGAAAAGCCATATCCTTGCTGCCAGTGGCGTCGCAGCCCTACTGAGCCTTGCCCTGCTGGTGTTCCCCACTCGCGAAGTTGAAGCTAAGAAAACCTACATCGACCTCGAGCTAGACCAAGGCTCAGAATATAACGAGCAACAAGATGACTCCGCATCAGCCGCGCCACAAGCGCGCAAGTCGCCCTTCGCAGATGCCGCTATAGCGAGTGCCCCAGCAGACGAAAAGCTGAAGGCCGCACACGCTGACGAACCGCAAGAAACTGATCCGCTACACCGTATTATTAGCGTGCAAAATGGCGACACGTTGTCGACGGTATTTGCCAAGGTCGGCCTGAGCGCAGCCAACCTGCATGAAGTGCTAAACAGCAGCAAAGAAGCCAAACAGCTTACGCGCCTAAAAGTAGGCCAGGCACTTGAATTCAAGCTGAGCACGGACGGTGAACTCGAAAGCTTGCACAGCAAGCTTAGTGACCTAGAAAGCATTGCTCTGACGAAAAATGAAAAGGGCTTCAGCTTCAAACGTGATCTGGTCAAGCCTGATGTTCAGACCACCTACAGTCATGGCGTGATCAAAAGCTCGTTGTTTCTCTCGGCCAAACGCGCCGGCCTCTCTCATACGCTGACCATGGATTTGGCCAATGTATTCGGCTACGACATCGATTTCGCCATGGATATTCGCGAAGGCGACGAGTTCGAGCTGATCTACGAAAAGAAAGTGGTCAACGGCAAGCAGGTTGGCACTGGCAATATCCTTTCCGCACGCTTCACCAACCGCGGCAAAACCTACACCGCCGTGCGCTACACCAACAAACAAGGCAATAGCAGCTACTACAGCGCCACTGGCGAAAGCATGCGTAAAGCCTTTATCCGCACACCCGTGGACTTCGCCCGTATCAGCTCGCGCTTCTCCACCGGGCGGCGCCATCCGGTACTGAATAAAATCCGCGCGCACAAAGGCGTGGATTACGCCGCGCCACGCGGCACACCGATCAAAGCCGCCGGTGATGGCCGCATCAGCCTGGCCGGTCGCCACGGTGGCTACGGCAATGCGGTAATCATCCAGCACGGGCAGCGCTACCGCACCCTGTATGCCCACATGAACGGCTTTGCCAAGGGCATCCGCAGTGGTAGCAACGTCAAGCAAGGCCAGATCATCGGCTACATTGGCACCACAGGGCTGTCCACGGGACCGCACCTGCACTATGAATTCCAGGTTAACGGCGTGCACGTAGACCCGCTAAGCCAGAAGCTACCAATGGCCGACCCGATCGCCAGCAGCGAAAAATCCCGCTTTATGCAACTGAGCAAGCCCTTGATGGCGCAAATGGACAAAGAAAAATCCACAATGCTCGCTCTCAACAATCAGCGTTGACGCCATGCCCCTCTACCTCGGCGTGATGTCCGGCACCAGTTTAGATGGACTGGACATTGCGCTGATCGAGCAAGAACACAACACCCGCCTAATCGGCATCCGCTATCTACCCATGCCAGACGAACTGCGCAGCAGCTTACTCAGCCTGTGCGCCTCTGGTCCGGATGAATTAGCCCGTGCAGCTATCGCCGAACAACAGTGGGTCGCGCTCGCCGCGCAAGGCATCAATGAACTGCTGTTGCAGCACGACATACCCGCGCAAAGCGTTCGCGCCATCGGCAGCCATGGGCAGACCGTGCGTCATGAGCCTGCACGCGGCTTCAGCATCCAGATCGGCAACCCGGCCCTACTCGCAGAACTAACAGGCATCAGCGTCGTCAGCGACTTTCGCCGCCGCGATGTTGCGGCCGGCGGTCAGGGTGCACCACTGGTTCCGGCGTTTCACCAGGCATTGTTTGCAGGCGAAGGTAGCACCCGCGCCATCTTGAATATCGGTGGTTTCAGCAACCTCAGCCTGATTGAACCCGAGCAACCAGTGCATGGCTTCGACTGTGGCCCAGGCAATGTGCTACTCGACGCCTGGATTCAGCGCCACCAAGGCCTGACATACGACCAGGGCGGCCAATGGGCGGCCAGTGGCCAAACACAGGCGCAACTTCTGCAAGCGCTGCTGAGCGATGCCTACTTCCAGACTCAGGGCCCGAAGAGCACTGGCCGCGAGCTGTTCAACCTTGCCTGGCTAGATCAGCACCTGCAGCGCCTACCGGCATTTGCGGCGGCTGACGTACAGGCAACTCTGCTGGAACTGACCGCCATCAGCATTACCGACGCGCTCAAATCCGCTCAGCAGGACACCGAGCGATTGCTCGTTTGTGGCGGCGGCGCGCACAATCACACGCTGATGCACCGCCTTGCGCAGCTACTGCCAAACAGCCAAGTGAGCAGTACCGATGCCCATGGCGTGCCCGCCGACTGGGTGGAGGCCATGGCCTTTGCCTGGCTGGCACACTGCTGCCTCGAAGGCATTCCCGCCAACCGGCCAAGCGTCACCGGCGCTCGCGGCCTGCGAGTGCTCGGCGCGATTTACCCTGCTTAGTCACCTGTTCAAATCTGCGACACCCAGAAACAAAAACGCCGTGCACAAGGCACGGCGTTCGCTTGAACAGGCTGCAGATCAGATCGAGAACGAAGAGCCACAACCGCAGGTCGTGGTCGCGTTTGGGTTGTTGATGACGAAACGCGAACCCTCCAACCCTTCTTGGTAATCAACTTCGGCACCCGCCAGGTACTGGAAGCTCATCGGATCGACCACCAGGCTAACGCCTTCGCGCTCAATGATGGTGTCGTCATCTGCCACTTCTTCGTCGAAGGTGAAGCCGTACTGAAAGCCGGAACAGCCGCCTCCCGTTACAAACACACGCAATTTCAAACGCGGGTTGCCTTCTTCATCGACCAGGTTCTTCACCTTGTTCGCCGCGCCCTGCGTAAATTGCATCGCGCTAGGGATGAAGGTTTCAACGCTCATGCTGATTAACTCCCGGCGCTAAGCGCCATACTGCATTCTGATCGGCATTATCCGCTTACCCTACAAAAGCGGTCAACTATTGTGCGTCATCGAGACTTTGCGGCAACTCCAGCGGCCGCGCTTCGTCTTGCAGGCGGCAGAGCCGGCCTTCGATTTGCGCGCCCATGGCCATTTCCATCAATGCGTAATACAGATTGCCACGCACTCGCGCCCGCGCGCCCAGCTCAAGGTGGCCACTGGCATGCACATCGCCGACCACTTCACCATCAATCACTATATGGGGGGCGCGGATCTCACCTTCAACCCGGCCCTGCACGCTGACGCGCACCATGCCCTCGCTGGCTACTAGATTGCCGACGACCTTGCCATCAACTTGTACAGCGCCTTGAAAGCGCAGATCACCATGCAGCTCAGCACCCACCGCAATCAGGCTGGTCTTACCGGCGAAACGCTGCACGTCAGTACGTGCTTTGTCTTTATTCCACATAAGGAACAGTCACTCCTCTTTGTTCCATTTGAATGTGCGCAGCAAAGGTTTCTCGCCCTTTACCTCGGCACGCACCTTGATCTCGCGCGGGATAAAACCCTCAGGCAACTTCAACTCAGCGAAGCGCCCAGCCTCGGGTATGGCCTGGAAGTGCTTGAAGGCGAAGGCTATCGGCTGCTCAGGTAGGGCATCGGGCAAGTCTGCGCCCAGATCCGCCAGCTCGAGCGTGACATCCTGTTCGCCCTGCTTGCCGACGATCGACACCTGCAACTGGCCCTCCAGCGGCGCCTCACCTTTACCTACACGGCTCAGGAGTATCTTGTAGCGGAAATGCTCAGGCCTGTCCGTGGCCTGCAGCTCAAAGGTCTTGATGCGCAGCCCTTCGCGACGGCTGGCAGGCGCCAGAACACCTTTATAGAAGGCCAGATCCTGTTGCTGTGTGTAGATTTGCTCCTCCAACAGTTTGATAGTCAGACGGCTCTGCTCGGTGGCTTGCTGGCTGACTTTTTCCACGCTACTGAGCACCGCCACGCGCTGACGCAACTCATCGAGTTCGCGATTCAGCTGCTCATCATGCACTGCCACGGCAGGCTGCACCTCACTCACCGCAGGCTGTATACGCTGCTGCCAGCAAGTGCCTGCATAGAATGCCAGAGGAATACACAGCACCAGCAGCACGACGAGCATGCGCCGGCGCCGGGCGCGCCCCGGATCGCTTGGCTGAACTTCCCAACCTGCCATCAGGGCAGCATGCCTGCATGGGAAAGGCCTAGGCGCTCATCAAGACCGAAAAGGATGTTCATGTTCTGTACCGCCTGACCCGACGCGCCTTTGACCAGGTTATCGATCACTGACAACACCACCACCAGGTCACCATCCTGCGGCCGGTGCACGGCAATACGACAGACGTTGGCCCCACGCACGCTGCGGGTTTCCGGATGGCTGCCTGCAGGCATCACATCCACAAAAGGCTCATTGGCATAACGCTTCTCGAACAGCGCCTGCAGGTCCACCGAGCGATCCACTACGGTGGCGTAAAGCGTGGCGTGAATACCGCGGATCATCGGCGTTAGGTGCGGCACAAACGTCAGCCCCACATCTTTACCTGCAGCCCGGCGCAGCCCCTGGCGGATTTCCGGCAAGTGGCGATGACCTTTAACCCCGTAGGCCTTCATGCTTTCGCCTGCTTCGCTGAACAGTGAACCGACACTGGCACCACGCCCGGCACCACTGACGCCGGATTTGCAGTCAGCAATAATCTGCGTGGTATCGGCCAAACCCGCTTCCAGCAGCGGAATCAGCGCCAACTGTGCAGCGGTGGGATAACAGCCTGGCACGGCAATCAGGCGCGCCTGCTTGATCGTCTCACGGTTGACTTCAGGCAGCCCGTAAACCGCCTCAGGTAGCAAGTCCGGGGCGCCGTGCGGCTGGCCGTACCACTTGGCCCATTCATCGGCATCCTGCAAACGAAAATCGGCGGACAGGTCGATCACTTTGGTACCGGCTGCCAGTAACTCACCGGCCAAGGCATGGGCCACCCCGTGCGGCGTAGCGAAGAACACCACATCGCAAGCGCCTAACGTAACGGCATCCGGCACGCTAAAGGCCAGGTTGTCGTAATGACCGCGCAGGTTCGGATACATCTCATCGACACGCATGCCCGCCTCGGAGCGCGAGGTAATCACCTCAACCTGTGCTTGCGGGTGCTGCGCCAATAAACGCAACAGCTCGACGCCGGTATAACCCGTGCCGCCGACGATTCCGACCTTGATCATCACTTGCCCCTTTGTAATACCAGCAGTGGAAAGCTGCCGATGATACGGCCGCTTCGGCCAGGGGCCAACACTTGAGCGCCTGGAATGGTGACGAGGTGGCCCACGACCACTACTATCGGGGGCAATTTCCTGCGACGAGTGCAAACAATGCTCTATCTGTGGCTCAAGGCTTTCCACATCATCGCTATGGTGTGCTGGTTCGCCGGCCTGTTCTATCTGCCGCGCCTGTTCGTCTACCACGCCATGAGCACCGATGAGGTCAGCCGCGAGCGCTTCTGCATCATGGAACGCAAGCTGTATCGCGGGATCATGTGGCCGTCGCTGATTCTCACCGTCGGCCTGGGCCTGTGGCTGATCAGCCTTAACCCCAGCCACTACTTCAGCCAGGGCTGGATGCACGCCAAGCTGAGCCTGGTGCTGCTGCTGGTGGTCTACCAGTTTATGTGCGGCGCCCAGATCAAGGCGTTTACCCGTGGCGAGAATCAACGCGGCCATGTGTTCTACCGCTGGTTTAATGAAGCGCCCGTGCTGGCCTTGCTTGGCATTGTCATTCTGGTCGTGGTTCGCCCTTTCTAAATACATCAAGAGGATTACTGCATGTCGCTGCCAGCCCTGCTCGAACAACGCCTGCGCCTGCCCGTCGTCGCGGCGCCGATGTTTCTGGTGTCTAACCCGCAACTGGTACTGGCCTGCTGTAACAACGGCATCGTCGGCAGCTTCCCCGCGCTGAACCAGCGTGAGAGCAGCGCCTTCAAGGATTGGCTACAAGAGATCGAAGCCGGCCTGGACAGCGCAGCGGCACCCTATGCGGTCAACCTGATCGTACATGGCAGCAACCCGCGCCTGCAGGCGGACCTGGCCATCTGCGTCGAGCAGCGCGTGCCTATCGTGATCACCAGCCTCGGCGCGGTGAAGGAAGTGGTCGATGCTGTGCACAGCTACGGCGGCCTGGTGTTCCATGACGTGACCACGCGCCGGCATGCCGAGAAGGCTGCCGAAGCCGGCGTAGATGGCTTAATCGCGGTAGCCGCAGGGGCTGGCGGACATGCCGGCACTTGGAGCCCGTTCGCGCTTATCGCCGAGATTCGCCAGTTCTTCGACAAAACCCTGCTGCTAGCCGGTTGTCTCAACCAGGGTCACGAAGTGCTGGCCGCTCAGCTACTCGGTGCTGACCTCGCCTACTTGGGCACTCGCCTGATCGCCACCCGGGAAAACGCTGCCTCCGAGGCTTATAAGCAGATGATTCTCGACGCCAAAGCCGCCGACATCATTCACACCCCAGCAGTCTCCGGCGTACCGGCCAGCTTTATGCGCCAGAGCCTGGAACTGGCCGGTTACGACCTCAAACAACTGCAAAGCAAAGGCGAGGTCAACTATGGCGAGAAGCTCAAGCCTATGGATGAGGAAGCCAAGGCTTGGAAAACCGTGTGGTCTGCCGGCCAAGGCGTGGGCAACATCCGCGACCTGCCCAGCGTCGAGCAACTGATCACCCGCCTCGACAGCGAATACCGCGCCGCCCTCACGCACAGCCTGCAGCTGCAACAACGCTGGTCGCGATGATGCATTGCCCACCCACTCGGCGACTTAAATAGAGCGCTGAGCCGCACACAACCGCGCTGTACCCACCTCAGGTATGGACACTTTGCGTGTAGATGGCTTGTTTACTGGCCTGTAGGCCGGCTAGTCTGTGCGCAACTCCACTCTGGCACCGACAAGGACGCCGACATGACCCAAGCCCGTTTTAAGATTGTGTTCAACGGCGAGTTGATGCCCGATGTAAGCCTGGAAACAGCCAAAGACAATCTCGCCCGCCTGTTTAAAAGCGACCACACCCGGATTAATTCGCTGTTTAAGGGCGGCACAGTCGATATCAAACGCGACCTCAGCGAAAACGAGGCCGACCAATACCTCAAAGCCCTGCAGAGCGCCGGCGCAAGGGTACGCAAGGAACCTGACCTGGCGGCAAGCCTAAGCCTGGTGGAGACGGATGATCACCGCACGGAAAGTAGCGAGCCCACCAACAATACGCTGATGACCTGCCCCAAGTGCGGCCACCAGCAAGCCAAAGCCGCTGAATGCTCGGCGTGCGGTATTGTGGTTGAGAAGTTTCTCGCCAGGCAGGCCATGCTCGCCGAAAACCCACCTGAAGTGGTCAGCGCCGCAGCCACCCCTTACGCCACACCCAAGGCCGCAGTGGCCGAAACCCTACCGGAATTCGGCGAGCTGAAAGCCTTTACCACTGACGGGCGCATCGGCCGCCTACGCTACTTGGCCTGGTCGATGGTGATGGTGTTTGCCTGCCTACCCTTGTTCGGCATTGCCGCCGGAGTTATGGCTGCCTCGGAAATTCTCGGTGGCATATTGATAGTGGTGCTGGGTATCGCCGCGATGGTGGTCGGCATCATGTTTGGCGTGCAGCGCCTGCATGACATCGGCTGGTCTGGCTGGTTGCTGCTGGTCACCCTGGTGCCGGTTGTCGGCGGGGTGTTCTCCCTGCTGATGTTTATCATCCCCGGCAGCACCGAGGCCAACCGCTTTGGCTCTCCCCCTCCGCCTAACAGCACAGCGGTGAAAGTTCTTGCTGCACTTTGGCTGGCCGTTATCGTCCTCGGCATCGTGGCAGCCATCGCCCTGCCGGCTTATATGGGCTTTGCCGGAGCCGGCCTGTAAGACGCAACCTTGTGCGGCACATGGGGTCGAACTGCCCCCATCACGGAGAACCCTATGAGCCGTTACGCCCTAATCACCGGAGCTTCCAGCGGTATCGGTCTGGCCCTAGCCGAAGCTCTGGCCCGGCGTGGGCGCAATCTGATTCTAGTGGCGCGCCAGCGCGACGCGCTGGAAAGCATTGCCTGCGAGCTGACGCAACGCTTTTCCGTGGAAGTGCTATTTCGCGTCTGCGACCTCAGCCAACCGCTGCAGGTCAGCGGCCTGTTACATGAGCTGGAGCAAGGTGAGCGCAGCATCGACCTGCTAATAAACAACGCGGGGATCGGTACCAACGGCGTATTTGTCGCCCAAGACTGGTCGCGCGAACAGCAATTGATTGAGTTGAACGTACTGGCACTGGCGCGCCTCTGCCATGCCATCGGCACCATCATGGCCGGTCAAGGTAACGGACAAATTCTTAACGTCGCCTCGGTGGCCGGTTTTCAACCAGGCCCAGGAATGAGCAACTACTACGCCAGCAAAGCATTTGTGCTGCACTTCTCTGAAGGCCTGCGCGAAGAACTCAAGGCATACGGCGTCAAGGTTTCGGTGCTCTGCCCGGGACCAACCCGCAGCGCCTTCTTCCGTAACGCGCAGATGAGCGTCGATTCATTGCAAGGCAGCAAGCTGATGATGAGCGCCGAAGAAGTGGCACTCATCACCGTCAAGGCTCTGGACAAGGATCGCGCCATCATCATCCCGGGTTGGCGTAACCGTTTGCTGGCATTCAGCCCACGCCTGGCGCCACGCTGGCTGGTACGGCGGATCAGCGCACGGCTGAACCGCCAATTCGGCAAACCTGCCTAACCCGCATTTACCGTGCGACCATCCGCCCAGGCGCGCAAAGCCGCAAGGTCTTCGGCCATCACCACGGACAACGGCGCCGTGCTCTGAATGCTTTGCAGCAGCAAGGCTTGATTAACGGCCTGCTGCTGGGCTTGTGCGGCATACAACGCACTGACCACCACCTGCTCAATCTCTGCGCCGGAAAAGCCTTCACAGGTTGCCGCCAGCTGCGCCAAATCGAACCCTGTCGGCTCCAACTCACGTCGAGCCAGGTGAATCCGGAAAATCTCGGAGCGCACACTGGCATCCGGCAAATCGACAAAGAACAGCTCATCGAAACGCCCTTTACGCACCAGCTCTGGCGGTAAGCGCGAGATAACGTTAGCCGTGGCCACCATAAATACCGGCGCCTTGCGCTCGGCCATCCAGGTCAGCAGCGTGCCGAGTACGCGCTGGCTGACGCCACCGTCATGGTCCCCACTGGCCAGACCTTTCTCGATCTCATCCATCCACAACACACAAGGCGCCATCTGCTCGGCCAGCGTCAGGGCTTCACGCAAATTACGCTCGGTTTCACCGAAGAACTTGTTATACAGACAGGCAAAATCCAGGCGCAGCAGGGGCAAGCCCCAGAGCCCTGCGATAGCCTTGGCGGCCAGGCTCTTGCCGCCGCCCTGCACCCCCACCAGCAATACACCCTTGGGCAGATCGGCGGCCTTGCCTTCGAGGAAAATGCTTTGCCGGTCACCCAACCAACGCTTGAGGTTACTCAAGCCGCCCACCTCGGCAAACCGCGCAGTGTCGTACTCAAAACTCAACACACCATCGAGATCAAGCAACTTGAACTTGGTTTTGTTCAATTCGGGCAGGTCTTCCTGAGTAATTGCGCCGTCATCACAAATCACATTACGTGCCAGCGCACGGGCTTCGGCGTGACTCAAGCCACGCAGGTTTTTCACCACCTGCTGCAAGGTACGGTTATCCGTGCGCACCCGGGCATTGCGATTACGCGCGCTCCACGCTGTGGCTTCATCACGCACAATCGCCAACAACTCCTCCTCGGACGGCAGCGCCAGGCTGAAGCGCGAGGCGTAACGCTGCACTTCCGGCGGCAGTTTGCAGGCATGAGAAACCAGCACCAGCGTCGGCTTACCGGGCAGCTCACTCATGGCGATTTCTTTGAGCAGGCGCACCAGCCTGGGGTTGTCGTCGAGAAACGGATGCAGGTCGCACATCACATACAACGTCGGCTGTGTATCCGCCTTAATCAGTCGCAGGGCGGTTTCCGGCTCCAGGGTGGCGCTGTCGACAGGCTCTTGCACGGAGAAGCCTAAACGCTGCAACCCCTCAGTCACTGACCACACCTGCAAGCCGAGGCTGCGGCGTACGGCGAGGCTGGTCAGGGTTTCCAACACACGTGCCTCATCCCAGGATTCGATCAACACCAGTTTGGTCTTGGAGTCGAGTACCAAGCCCAAATCATGAATATCGTTTTTCACCCACACTCCTTGTCCACTAAACTCGTGGCCTCTTTTTACAGGCCGGGAGACTGTCCATGGACTGTCTGTTTTGCAAGATCGTCGCTGGGGAAATCCCCGCGCGCAAGCTTTATGAAGATGATCACGTCATTGCCTTCCACGATATCGGCCCACAAGCGCCCGTGCATTTCCTGGTCATTCCGAAGAAGCATATTTCCACCCTCAATGATCTGACTGAGGCCGATACGGCACTGGCCGGCCATATCCTCTTTACTGCTCAGCGCCTGGCCAAAGAGCAAGGCTGCGAGGAAGGCTTTCGCGTGGTGATGAACTGCAACGAACTCGGCGGCCAGACCGTGCATCACATTCATATGCATGTGCTGGGTCAGCGGCAGATGACATGGCCGCCGGGTTGATCAGCAAGCCTTTAGCCGCACTGGCTTTGCTCGCCCTACTGAGCAGTGGCACTGACTACGCGCAAGCAGCTGGGCGCGTATTCCACGATGAACTGAGCATGGGGAAACCAGGCCCCGCATTGGTAACCGTGCCTGCTGGGCGCTACTTGATGGGTGATCACACGGGCCGCGGCAACCATAATGAGCGCCCGCTTACAGCGATAGAAATTAGTCGTCCATTTGCCATCGGCCGCTATGAAGTCAGCTTTGCCGACTGGCAGCATTACGCAGAGGCAACTGCCACGGCCATGCCGGACAACGAAGGCTGGGGCCTGTCGGCGCAACGTCCGGTTATCCATGTGTCCTGGCACCAAGCCCAGGCTTACAGCCAATGGCTGTCGAGGGTCACCGGCCAGCATTACCGATTGCCCACCGAAGCCGAGTGGGAATATGCCGCACGCGCGGGAAGCACCACCTATTACTGGTGGGGCGCGCAACTCGATAGTCCGGAAACACGACCACGGGCCCATTGCCGCGGCTGTGCTACCTCGCGCCTGATCCAAAACAAAACCGAACGTACCGGGCAATTTCCGGCGAACGCTTTTGGCCTGTATGACACGGCAGGGAATGTGTGGGAATGGACCGCCTCACGCTTCGCCAGCCCATTCGACGGCAGCGAACAAACCAGCGCCAACCTACTTGATAACAGCCCGAGAGCGGTACGCGGGGGTGCCTGGAACAGCGGGCCGAGTTATCTGCGCACGAGTCAGCGCGATATGAAACAGCCACAGCACAAGGACTATGCCCTGGGGTTTCGGGTGCTCCGTGAGCTGCCCTAACCTCGCCCTGACCTGAAGATGTTGATGCCCGGCGCCTGCGACGAAACGTCAACAGACCCTCTGCATTGTTTGGAGTAAACTGGCCACCGAAGTCATCGCAGGAGGTCCTATGACCCGCGAACGCCACTTTTCACCTGTTGACCGTCTATTACTGCAAGCCGATGCCGCGCTGCGTACGTTGCTGCCATTCAGTGGTCAGCCGAGCCGGCCGTCTCCCGCAATCGTACAGCCAGAGAGCGAGCTAAATGCCGAGCAGACCCAACATATCGCCGGGTTGATGCGCATCAATCACACGGGCGAAGTCTGTGCGCAGGCGCTGTACCAAGGTCAGGCCCTCACTGCCAAGCTGCCCCATGTGCGCAAAGCCATGGAGCATGCCGCTGATGAAGAAATCGATCACCTGGCCTGGTGCGAACAACGCATCCGCCAGCTCGGCAGCCAGCCCAGCGTGCTCAACCCACTGTTCTACGGCTTGTCATTTGGCGTCGGCGCCGCTGCGGGCCTGATCAGCGACAAAGTTAGTCTGGGATTTGTCGCGGCCACTGAAGATCAGGTGGTCAAACACCTTGATGAACACTTGCAACAGTTACCGGCGCAAGACCAGAAATCGCGCGCGATCCTCGAGCAGATGCGTGATGACGAAGAGCAGCATGCCAGTAGCGCCCTGCAAGCCGGCGGCTTGCGCTTCCCCGCGCCGGTGAAATTTGGCATGAGCCTGCTGGCCAAGGTCATGACCACAACCACATACCGGCTGTAAGCGCCGAAACACAGGCAGCAAAAAGGGCACTGACGGTGCCTTTTTTATTGCCTGCAGAGTCGTTGCCTGGATTACTCGGCCAACTCAACAATCTCGTAGTCGTGAGTGATCTCAACGCCAGCGCGACCAAGCATGATCGACGCCGAGCAGTATTTCTCAGCCGACAATTCAACTGCACGCTTAACCTGTGCCTCTTTCAAGCCGCGCCCCTTGACCACAAAATGCAGATGAATCTTGGTAAAAACCTTGGGCTCTTCAGTGGCGCGCTCGGCTTCTAGAAAAGCCTCACAGCTCTCCACGGCCTGCCGGGATTTCTTCAGAATGCTGACCACATCGAAATTGCTGCAGCCGCCCAAACCGATCAGCAGCATCTCCATCGGACGCACACCCAGGTTGCGTCCACCGCTCTCCGGCGGGCCATCCATTACCACGGCATGACCGCTGCCCGACTCACCAATAAACAGGGCTTCACCGGCCCACTGAATACGCGCTTTCATTACCCAGGCTCCGCTGTTAAAAAGGGAGGCAGCTTAGCACAGCGTTTTTACCTGCCGATTGCAGCACTGATACCGGCAAGTTCCATGGTTAGATGTTAGCCAGGTCGCAAAACAGCACCGAGTATCGGAGTGTTTGTTAAGCTCACGACTGATTGCTGGCACACTTGTACAGATAACTATTATTAGAAACGCCAGCCGTACAACGGCTTACCTTTATAAATTCGGGATTCAGGCATGGTAGCTATTACCCTCACACCTAAAATAAAAAATCTCGACAAGCTTCTCGCGCATTGCCATCGTCGTCGTTATACCGCCAAAAGCACCATTATCTACGCGGGCGATCGCTGCGAAACGCTGTTCTTCATCGTTAAAGGTTCGGTCACTATTCTGATCGAAGACGATGACGGTCGTGAAATGATCATCGCTTACCTCAATTCCGGAGACTTCTTCGGGGAAATGGGCCTGTTCGAGAAGGACGGCACCGAGAAAGAACGCAGCGCCTGGGTGCGTGCCAAAACCGAGTGCGAAGTCGCCGAGCTTAGCTACGCCAAGTTCCGCGAACTGACGCAGCAGGACCCAGACATTCTCTACGCCCTGGGCAGCCAGATGGCTGAACGTTTGCGCAACACTACGCGCAAGGTTGGCGACCTGGCCTTCCTCGACGTTACCGGTCGCGTTGCTCGCACCCTGCTCGATCTGTGCAAGCAGCCGGACGCCATGACTCACCCGGATGGCATGCAGATCAAGATCACCCGCCAGGAAATCGGCCGTATTGTCGGCTGCTCTCGGGAGATGGTTGGCCGCGTGCTCAAAGCCCTAGAAGAACAGGGCCTGGTCAACGTCAAAGGTAAAACCATGGTGGTCTTCGGCACGCGCTAAGCCGCATGCTGCAGATATAAAAAAGCCGACGCATGCGTCGGCTTTTTTGTGCGGCTAAATCAATCAACATCCGGTGAGGTGACTACTCGCTTACGCTCGGGGAAGAACAACCGCTCCAGCTCAGCGCCCGGATTATCGGCGCGCATAAACGCCTCACCGACCAGAAAGGCATACACCTCGCTGATTTCCATCAACTCGACATCGGCACGGTTGAGGATGCCACTCTCAGTCACCACCAAACGGTCACGTGGAATTCGCGGCAGCAAATCCAGAGTCGTTTCCAGGCTGACTTCAAAACTGTGCAGGCTGCGATTGTTGATACCCACCAACGGCGTATCCAGGGTTTTCAGCGCACGCTCCAACTCATCACCGTCGTGCACTTCGACCAGCACATCCAGCTCGAACGCCTTAGCGGTCGCCGCCAATTCGGCCAACTGCACATCATCCAGCGCCGATACGATCAACAGCACGCAGTCTGCACCCAGCGCACGCGCTTCAACGATCTGGTACGGATCGATCATAAAGTCTTTGCGGATTACCGGTAACGCACAGGCTGCACGTGCCTCTTGCAGGTAACTGTCCGCCCCCTGAAAGAAATCGATATCGGTGAGCACTGACAGGCATGTAGCACCACCGGCCTCATAAGCACGGGCGATCTCGGCCGGGACGAAGTGTTCACGCAGCACGCCCTTACTCGGCGACGCCTTTTTGATCTCGGCGATCACCGCCGGTTGCTTGCGCTTGGCCTGTGCCAACAACGCCTGGGCAAAGCCACGTACCGGGTCGGCATTGCGGGCTTGTTGTTCGACGTCGGCCAGGCTGAGGATCGCCCGCCGCGCAGCCACTTCCTCTGCTTTGCGCGCGAGGATTTTTTCCAGCACGGTTGGAATACTCACCCGGCATTCTCCTGTTTGAATACAGCGGTAAAGGACACCAACTCTTGTAATTTTTCCCATGCCAAGCCTGTGTGCAAGGCATCGTGAGCCAGGGCGACGCCCTCCTTCAGGCTAGCTGCCAGGTCTGCCGCATACAACGCGGCGCCAGCATTCAGCGCGATCATGTCAGCGGCTTTCTGCCCGGCCTCGGTCTTGCGCTTGCTCAGCGCGTCACGGATCAGCGCCAGCGACGCCTCCGGGCTTTCTACCGCAAGGCCAACCAGACTTTGGCTCTTGAGGCCGAGGTCTTCAGGCAGCACTTCGTACTCGCTAATCTCGCCGCCTTTCAATTCTGCAACATGGGTGGCGGCGGCCAGGCTGAACTCATCCAAGCCATCGCGCGAATGCACTACAAGTATGTGCTGACTGCCGAGACGCTTGAGCACTTCAGCCAACGGCCGGCACAACGCTTGGCTGAATACACCCACCACCTGATGCTTAACCCCAGCAGGGTTAGTCAGCGGGCCGAGCATATTGAAGATGGTACGCAGCCCCAGCTCACGACGCGGCATCGCGGCGTACTTCATCGCCGAGTGATGCACTTGGGCAAACATAAAGCCGACCCCGACACTTTCAATGCAGCGCGCCACCTGCTCCGGCGTCAGCTGCAGATAAATACCCGCCTCTTCTAGCAGATCGGCGCTGCCGCTTTTACCCGACACCGCGCGATTACCGTGTTTGGCCACCTTGCCACCGGCAGCGGCGACGACGAAGCTCGCCGCCGTCGACACGTTGAAGATATTCGCCCCGTCGCCACCAGTGCCCACCACATCGACCACATGATCGAGGGTCTGCAAATGCACATGGCTGGCCAGCTCACGCATGACCGAGACGGCACCGACGATTTCGTCGATGGTTTCGCTCTTCATGCGCATGCCCATCAAAAACGCACCGATCTGCGCATCCGTGCATTGACCGGTCATGATCTCGCGCATGACGTCCTGCATTTCTGCGGTGCTCAAATCGAGCTGGCTGACCACTCGATTAAGCGCTTCCTTGATATTCATCGGCGCAGGCCTCCTTGTTGTTTGAGGAAGTTGGCAAACAGCTCATGGCCCTGCTCGGTCAGAATCGATTCAGGGTGGAACTGCACGCCTTCGATATGCAGGGTTTTGTGGCGCAGCCCCATGATCTCATCCACCGCGCCGTCATCATTCTGGGTCCAGGCGGTGACTTCCAGGCAGTCCGGCAGGCTTTCATGCTTAACAACCAGCGAGTGGTAGCGGGTAACCGTCAGCGGGTTGTTCAAGCCGGCGAATACGCCCAGATCCTTATGGAACAATGGGCTGGTTTTGCCGTGCATGACCTGACGGGCGCGCACCACCTCACCGCCGAATGCCTGGCCGATGCTCTGATGACCTAAGCACACACCCAGAATCGGCAGCTTGCCGGCGAAATGCAGGATGGCCTCGATAGACACACCCGCTTCAGTCGGCGTGCACGGGCCGGGGGAAACCACGATGCGCTCGGGCTTCAGCGCCTCGATCTCGGCAATCGACAGTTCGTCATTGCGGATCACATGGACGTCAGCACCCAGCTCGCCCAGGTACTGCACCACGTTGTAGGTAAAGGAGTCGTAGTTATCGATCATTAACAGCATGGCAAGACTCCTCAGCGCTTAGACGGGTCAACAACGGTTTGCTCGGAGGCAGTTTGTTCGGCGAGCGCCACAGCACGGAACATGGCGCGACGCTTGTTCAGCGTTTCCTCCCATTCCAACGCGGGCACCGAGTCGGCGACGATGCCGGCGCCAGCCTGCACGTGCAGCTCACCGTCTTTGATCACCGCCGTACGGATGGCGATGGCGGTATCCATATTGCCGTTCCAGGCCAGATAGCCCACCGCGCCGCCGTAAACACCGCGCTTGACCGGTTCCAGCTCGTCGATAATTTCCATGGCGCGGATCTTCGGCGCACCAGACAAAGTCCCCGCCGGCAAAATGGCGCGCAATGCATCCATCGCGGTCAGGCCTTCTTTAAGCTGGCCAGTCACATTGGAGACGATATGCATGACGTTGGAATAGCGCTCAATCACCATTTTCTCGGTGAGTTTGACGCTACCCGTGCTGGCTACCCGCCCGACATCATTACGCCCAAGGTCGATCAACATCAGATGTTCAGCCACTTCCTTGGCGTCGGACAGCAGGTCTATTTCCAAGGCCAGATCGGCCTCCTCATTGGCGCCGCGCGGACGTGTACCGGCAATCGGACGCACCGTCACCAGCCCATCCTCCAAACGCACCAGCACTTCTGGCGAACTGCCGACCACATGGAAATCGCCGAAGTTGAAGAAGTACATATAAGGCGTCGGATTGATGCAACGCAGGGCGCGGTACAAGTCAATCGGCGCGGCCTTGAACGGAATCGACATGCGCTGCGAGATCACCACCTGCATGCAGTCGCCGGCGAGGATGTATTCCTTGATCGCCTTAACCGCTTTTTCGTAATCGTCACGCTTGAAGCTGGAAATGAAGTCCGGATCAGCAGCGGCAGGCGCAGCCAAGTCCACCCCCAAACGCGGAGTAATCGGCTGACGCAGCTTGTGCAGAATTTCTTGTAGCCGCGCTTGGCCCTGCTCAAGCGCATCGCTATCGGCAGGGTCAACCAGCACGATGGCGTGCATCTTGCCGGCCAAGTTGTCGAACACCACCACGGCATCGGACACCATCAGCAGAATATCCGGTGTTCCCAGCGCATCCGGGTTGACGCCTTTTGCGAGCTTGGGCTCGACATAACGCACGCTGTCATAACCAAAGTAACCCACTAGGCCGCCGTTAAAGCGCGGCAGGCCGGGCAAGGTCGGCACCTTGTAGCGATCTTTGAATTGTTCAACAAAATCCAGCGGGTCTTCACAGTGATGGCGCTCGACTTCAACGCCATCAACAGTGATCGACACTTCGTGCTCATAAGCCCGCAACACAGTGCGTGCAGGCAGGCCAATGATGGAATAACGCCCCCACTTCTCTCCGCCCTGTACGGACTCAAGCAAGTAGGTATTGGCTTCATCAGCCAGTTTCAAATAGATAGACAGTGGCGTGTCGAAATCCACCAGGGTTTCGCAGGCAACAGGAATGCGGTTATAGCCGGCAGCGGCTAAACGCAGGAATTCTTCGCGGATCATGATCAGCCTCGTGGCTTGAGGTTAAAACGGTCGTGTGCAAGCGCGCGGCCTAAGCGGCCAAGATCAGGTCAGAGGCGCCAGCGCCAACGGGCCAGGGCCTTGATGATTTTCATATCGGCGCTTGCCGACCAGCGCATGCAGGTAACCACCACGATGCTCTCTTAATTCAGGCGGGATTGAAGTCCGGCCACACTAGCGCAGGGCTGGGGCCGAATCAACCCGCAAGGCCCGGCAAAAGCGGGTTCGCACCGGTTTGCAGCAACTCGCTCAGGTTATCCAGCACCCGTGTCGGATGCTCCTCCGCAATCGGCCGGCCGTGGTTATAGCCATAGCTCAGCGCTACGCACGCTACCCCTGCGGCTTTGGCGGCTAATACATCGTTGCGCGAGTCACCGACAAACAACACCTGCTCGGGGTCGAGCTGGGCAAGGTGCATCACATGCAGTAATGCTGCCGGATCAGGCTTCTGCTGCGCCAAGGTGTCGCCCCCAACAATCCAGCGGAAATAACCACCTAACCCCTTCTCATCGAGCAAGGGCGCAACAAACCGCTCAGGCTTATTGGTGATAATTGCTAGCTCGACCTGCTGCTCACGCAGCCAGTCCAGCGTCTGCTTCACTCCGGGATAGACCTGGGTCAGGGCATGGCTTTGCGCGTAATACTGCATAAACAGCTCTAGCGCCTGCTCCGCCTGCCCATCCTCGACACAGTCATGCTCCAGACTGCCGGCCAAGGCACGCCGCACCAGCACGCGCGCACCGTTACCAACCCAGTCGCGCACGTATTCAATACCGGCAGCCGGCTGGCCGAGCAGCAGCAAGGTCTTATCAATGGCAGCAGCAAGGTCCGGTACTGAATCCACCAGCGTGCCATCCAGATCAAACATCACCAGCCGCGGCAGCTCGCCCCGGAACAACTCGCGCAGCAAAATCACCCGCGGGCCTGAGCCAGCTCGGCGCGCATGGCATCGATAACCGCTTTGTAGTCGGGCTGGTTGAAAATTGCAGAGCCCGCAACAAAGGTGTCGGCACCCGCCGCGGCAATCTCACGGATATTCTGCACATTGACCCCACCGTCGATCTCCAAGCGGATATCGCGGCCAGATGCGTCGATCAGAGCGCGCGCCTCTTTGAGCTTCTCCAGGGTATGGGGAATAAATTTCTGCCCGCCAAAACCTGGATTGACGCTCATCAGGAGGATCATGTCGACCTTGTCCATGACGTGTTTGAGTGCATCCAGCGAGGTGGCTGGGTTGAACACCAGACCGGCCTTGCAGCCGCCGTCGCGAATCAACTGCAGAGAGCGGTCGATGTGCTCAGAAGCTTCCGGGTGGAAGGTGATATAGGTCGCGCCGGCCTCGATAAAGTCGCCGATGATGCGATCCACAGGTTTAACCATCAGGTGCGCATCGATCGGTGCCGTAATGCCGTACTTGCGCAGCGCCGCACAAACCATCGGGCCAATCGTCAGGTTCGGCACATAGTGGTTATCCATCACATCGAAGTGAACGATGTCAGCACCGGCGGCGAGCACCTTGTCTACTTCCTCACCCAGGCGGGCGAAATCAGCGGAAAGAATCGACGGAGCAATGGCGAAGGGTTGCATAACGCACCTCGGTGGCATTCACAGAAGGCGCGCAGTGTACCAGCCCAATCCAAGGCCTGGCGCGCGTGACCGACACCTGACAAGTACGCACGGAAAAGGCTAGGCTGCTGAAACACGACGCTTGCTGGAGAGCCCCATGTTTTCGCGCCCTGCTGCACTGGCACTGAGCCTGCTGCTATCGATTAGCCCGCTGCATGCGGAAGAAGAACCCTCAGCAGCCGACACGCCCGCAGAGCCCGCAGAAGAGCTGCGCGCCCCCCTGACCGAGCGCAGCGAACTGGAAGCCACGGCCCTGGAACAGCAGCTGGAGCAAAAGGAACAACAACAGCTGCACGCCGGCGCAGAGCGCTTTCTCGCTTTATGGCTGCCGGCCAATGTCCCGGAGCCCAATGGCGTGGTGATTATTCTGCCGGGCGATGATGAAAGTGCTGACTGGCCGCAAAGTGTCGGGCCCTTGCGGCGCAAACTACCTAATGGAGGCTGGCACAGCCTTAGCCTGACCCTGCCCGACCCCAACAATGTTGCACCGCCGCTGCGCAGCGCCGAACCACCCGAGACAGATCCGGCGGACGAAGCAGCAGCCGACGCCACGAAGGCGACGACCGAGGAAGACACCGAGGGCAGCCCCGCGACAGATGACGCGGCCACGCCAACCAGCAACAGCCAACTCGACAGTGCCGAAACTGCGGCGAGCAAAGTAAAAAGCATTGAGGAACAGCAAAAAGCACATGCCGAACGCGTATTGGCACGCATTGAGTCGGCCATCGGCTTTGCCGAGCAACAGCAAGCCAAGACCATCGTGTTGCTCGGCCACGGCAGTGGCAGTTACTGGGCCGCGCGTTATCTGGCCGAACGCAAGCCGGCCCAAATTCAAAATCTGCTGCTGGTCGCCGCGCAATTACCCGCCGGCTACACCCCACCCCTGGATGAACTGATCCCACAACTGCAATTGGCGACCGGGGACTTCTATTACAAGGACCTGTCCGCCGACCGCCAAGCCGCGCTCAAGCGCTCACAGGCCAGCAAGCGGCACAAGCATCCCACCTATGTACAAATCGCCATGAAAGCGCTGCCGGGCAACCGCGAAGCCGAGCAGGAGCAACTCTACCGCCGCATTCGTGGCTGGCTGACGTTGAAACTGCAAGCGAAATAGCCCTAACGAAAACCGTGACGCTGGCGAATCAGGTCATAGGCCTGATGCAGCTCACGTGTACGTTCCGTGGCCTCGCGCACGCGTTCTGGCGTCGCACCGCTCCCCGCTAACTTGTCCGGATGGTGGCGGCTCAATAAGCGTCGATACGCCTGCTTGATCTGCGCAGGCTCGGCCTCGGCATTTACATTCAACAGCCTCAGCGCATGCTGATAAGCGTTGCTGACGCTCGAAACCAACGGCCCTTGCTGCGGCGCATACGTGTCACTCAGCTGCGCCTGGACAGCCGCTGAGACTTGCAACCACTTGCCCCAAAGCATGATCAACTCACGCTCTGCCTGGGCAACCTGGCCATCCACCCAGGCCATCCGCCAGCAAGCGCGCAACAGCGCCTCACTGCGTCCGCGCTGACGACGCAATGGCGCACGCAAGCTATAGCGCCCGGTCTTGCCCTGGGCAAAAGCCGCTATCGCCTGTCGCTGCCCCTCTACATCCAGCCCCAAACGCTGCATTTCCGCCTGAGCCTGCTTGATATGCGCCGGGAGTACACGGCCACCGCTCTTGGCCAAACGTCCCAGCAATATAAAAAGTAGCCACTCATCACGTGACTCGGCGCGACCACCCAAGCGCTCACGCAACGCTCCCCAGGACTGCAGCCGCAAGCGCCGGTCCAGAACCTGGCCCAACAACCCGCCGAGCATTGCCCCGGGAATACTGGCCACTACCAGACCGACAACAGCCCCCAATAAGGTCGCAGGCCAGAGCATCTCAGCCGCGCGCCTCAAGCAAACGCTCAACGTCCGCCAGACGCTCATGAGTACCGACATCCACCCAACAGCCCGAAAACTGCTCGCCACTGACCTGCCCAGCCGCCATGGCTGCGCGCAACAAAGGCGCGAGCTTGAAGGCTCCAGGCCGGCAGTCGGCAAACAAGGCCGGTGACAACACCGCAATGCCGCTGTAGGTCAGACTGACCTGATTCGCCTGAGCATCGCTGACCTGATCGCCTTGCAAGTGAAAATCCCCGCCCACGTGATGGCCAGGATTAGCGACCAACACCAGATGGGCCAACCCAGCTAAAGGCTTTCGCAGCTCAGCAAAAGAGTAATCGGTGAACACGTCGCCATTGATCAAGGCAAAGGGCTGATCGCCCAACAGTGGCAGGGCCTGGAAAATCCCGCCCCCCGTTTCCAGCGGCTCACCCTCCGCGGAATAGGCAATACGGACGCCAAAACGGGAGCCATCTCCCAGGTAATCCTCAATCTGCTGGCCCAGCCAGGCATGATTGATTACCAGCTCGGTGAAGCCGGCCGCCGCCAATGCCCGCACGTGGTACTCGATCAAAGGCACACCGGCCGCACGCACCAAGGGTTTGGGGGTATGTAGAGTCAGTGGGCGCAAACGCTCACCTTTACCAGCAGCCAGAATCATCGCCTTCATGCAGACTCCCGCTGCAGGCTGCCGAGCAACTCAGCCAACTCCGCCAGCTCCGGTCGGCGCGCCAATACCGCCTCTATATAAGAGAAGAACCGCGGCACATCGCCCAGATACTTGGGCTTGCCATCGCGATGGCAAATGCGCGCAAAGATACCGATCACCTTGAGGTGGCGCTGCACGCCCATCAAGTCGCTGGCACGCAAGAAGTCATCCAATTCGGGCTGAACCGGCACACCCGCTTCACGCGCCTGCTGCCAATACTGCTCCAACCAGCCGCGTACACGCGCCTCTGGCCAACTGAGGAAGGCATCTTTGAACAGGCAAGTGATGTCATACGTAACCGGGCCGTACACAGCATCCTGAAAATCCAGCACACCGGGATTCGGCTCACTGAGCATCAGGTTGCGCGGCATGTAGTCACGGTGCACCAGCACCTTAGGCTGAATCAGGGCGCTGTCGATCAACAACTGACTGGCGCGCTGCCACAGAGCGTGCTGTTGCTCGCTGAACTCCACTCCCAAATGGCGCTGTACATACCACTCAGGGAATAACTGCAGCTCACGGCGCAGCAGTGCATCATCGTAGCTTGGCAATGGCGTGGTCATCGGCAACTGCTGGAAGGCCAGCAATGCCTGCATCGCATCAGCAAATAATGCATCCGCATTGTCGTCGTTGATGACATCCAGATACGTCTGTCGGCCTAAATCATTGAGCAAGAGAAAGCCTCGCTCAAGGTCAGCAGCCAGAATTTGCGGCACGTTGAGGCGTGCCTCAGCCAGCAAATGCGCCACCTTGACGAAGGGCGCGCAGTCTTCCTGCGGCGGCGGGGCATCCATCACGATTAAACTCCGCCCGGCCCCTTGCCAGCGGAAATAACGGCGAAAACTGGCGTCACTGCTGGCAGAGGTCAACGTGGCGGGCGGTACAGCGCCCCAGCCCTGCTCGGCAAACAGCCCAGGCAGCTGCTGATCCAGCCAATTTTCGAGAAGTTTTAAGCGTACATCTTCATCAGGCATTACAAGGTCTCCGACGGCGCTAGCCGTTGCGCGGGTCATGCTTTATTATCCAGCATCTTTTCAAGCCCATCGAGAGGCGTGCGGCCTCAGGGCCAATGGCGCGCAGGAAGCCCGGATAAAATAAGATGGCAGTAAAATACCCCGCGTTTCGTAAGAAATTCCCTCTACTGGTTACTGGCAGCCTACTGGCGCTACAACCTTTAGCCGTTCCTTTTGCTATCGCTGCTGATCAGTTCGATTGCCAGGTTTCCGCCACCGGCGGCTGGGCATGCGCCCCGAAAACCAGCAATGCTGCACTGCCAGCTCGGCCAGTACAACGTGATTCGGTTGCCAGCAGCAAGACTGCTGATGGCCGCACTGAATCCGGCCAAACCAAAGCGGCGCAAGCAACCCTGGTTACGGAAAGCCGTGGCAAAGGCCTCGCCTCGCGCAGCGCCGACTACAGCCATCTGGATTGGGTGCCGCGAGAAAACCTCAGCGCCGCTCAGCTAGCTGAAGCTGGCCCTTATTGCGCTGGCGCTTATGTAGAGCCAACTCGACCAGGCATGGACGACAAAACGCCGATGGATGAAGCGCCGATGTTCGTCTCGGCCAAAGCCTCGCGCTATGAGCAGGAAGAGCAAGTCGCCACCCTCGCCGGCGATGTAGTTTTGCGCCAGGCCGGCATGCAGGTTGAAGCGGATGAAGCCAACCTGCGTCAAGCGGAAAACCGTGGTGAGCTGATCGGCAATGTGCGTCTGCGTGATCAGGGCATGCTGGTTGTCGGTGACCGCGCCGAACTGCAGCTGGATAACGGCGAAGCCAAAGTCGACAACGCTGAATATGTGCTGCACAAGAGCCATATCCGCGGTAATGCGCTCTACGCCAAGCGTGAAGAAAGCGCGATTATCCGTCTGAAAGACGGCACTTACACCAGCTGCGAGCCGGGTAGCAACGCGTGGCACCTGAAGGGTAATAACATCACCCTGAACCCGGCTACCGGTTTCGGTACCGCGACCAACGTCACCCTGCGGGTAAAGAATATTCCGGTGTTCTACACACCTTATATCTACTTCCCAATTGATGACCGTCGCCAGTCCGGCTTCTTGCCGCCGAGCATCGGCAGCTCCAGCGATAACGGCCTGACGCTGCAAACGCCTTATTACTTCAACCTGGCACCGAACTATGACGCCACGTTGTACCCAACCTATATGAGCGACCGCGGCTTGCTGATGGAAGGCGAGTTCCGCTACCTCACCAAGAACAGCGAAGGCCAGTTTGGCGGTGCTTATCTCGATGACAGCAACGACGACCGCAAACTGCAGTCGGAGTACCAAGACCAGCGCTGGATGCACAGCTGGCAGCACAAGACGGGATTGACCTCGCGCTTGCTGGCTGAAGTCGACTACACCGACATCAGCGACCCATACTATTTCCAGGACCTGGACAGCGACCTTGGCATCAGCTCAACCAGCTTTGTTAATCAGCGCGGCACTCTGACCTATCGCGGCGACAGCTACACCGCACGACTGAACGCGCACGCTTACGAACTGGCCAACATCACCGATATCACGCCGTACAATCGTTTGCCGCAACTGACACTAGATGGCGTGTTGCCATTTCAGCCTGCTGGTGTGAACTTCAGCTACGGCACTGAATATGTTCGCTTCGATCGCAGCCTACGCAAGGGCAACTTCGTCAAAGAAGACGGTGTAGTAGAACAGCCGTGGTACGACGAAAATATATTTGGCCTTGCTCGCGCCAATGGCGAGCGTATACATCTAGAACCCGCCGTAAGCCTGCCGCTGAACTGGAGTTGGGGCTTTATCAAGCCGCAGATTAAGTTTCTGCAGACCAACTACGACCTGAGTCTGGACTCGAAAGGTAAACAGAACCTAGCCAGCAGCAATCAGTCGTTTGAAGATACGCCTGATCGTGGCCTTGGCATGTTCAGCCTGGACAGCGGTTTGTACTTCGACCGCAACAGCCAATGGTTCGGCAAATCTTATCGACAAACGCTGGAACCGCGCCTGTTCTATCTTTATGTACCCGAAGAAGACCAGACCGACATCCCCATTTTCGACAGCGGCGAGAGCACTTTCGACTACTCCTCGCTATGGCGTGAAAACCGCTTCTCGGGCAGAGACCGCATTGGTGATGAAAACAAACTGTCACTGGGCGTAACCAACCGCTGGATCGAACCCAACGGATTTGAGCGCCAGCGCTTCAGTATCGGCCAGGCCTTCTACTTCGAAGACCGCCAGGTACAGCTCCCAGGGATTGACTACCGTACCCGCCAAGACTCGCAAGCGTCGGTTTCTCCCTACGCATTGGAATACCTGTATCGCTTTAACCGCGACTGGCGTTTCTCGTCCGATTTCAACTGGGACCCGGACAGCCACACCACTCGTTCGGGTAGCGCCATGTTCCACTACCAACCCGAAGACAACCCGAACAAGGTAGTCAACGCGGGATATCGCTATCGCAACGACACCATACGTTACGACGAAACCACCGGTAGCTGGGTCGTGGGCGGCGGTGACTATGGCACACCAGGCTCACCTGAATATATTGAGGACTACTACAAGATAAGTCAGCACGACTTCTCGGTTATCTGGCCGGTCGTGCCGCAGTGGAACGTGATTTCGCGCTGGCAGTATGACTACGGCCGCGACCGTACACTGGAAGCCTTCGCTGGCTTTGAGTACGACAACTGCTGCTGGAAACTGCGCCTGATCAACCGCTACTGGATTGATTATGACGAAGTCAGCCTGAACCCGTCACTGAACGACCAAGCTGACCGCGGCATCTTCCTGCAGATCGTACTTAAGGGTCTGGGCGGTGTAGTCGGCAATAAAGTTGAGACTTTCCTCGATCAAGGCATTCAAGGTTATCGTGAACGTGAAGATCAAGCTTTCTGATTGCGTGCGCCCACTGCTGTTGGGCGCGCTGTTTCTGGGTACTGCGGCACAAGCCGAAGTACAGTCACTCAACCGCGTCGTGGCAATTGTTGATAACGACGTGGTCATGCAAAGCCAGCTTGATGCGCGCCTGCGTGAGGTGCAGCAAACCATCGCTCAGCGCGGTGCGGCGCTGCCACCTGAGCATGTTCTCAGTCAGCAGGTGCTAGAGCGGCTAATCATTGAAAACATCCAACTGCAAATTGGTGATCGCTCAGGCATTCGCATTACCGACGAAGAGTTGAATCAGGCCATCGGCACTATCGCCCAGCGTAACGGTATGAGTATCGAGCAGTTTCGCGCGGCGCTAGCGAAGGACGGCCTGTCCTATACCGACGCACGTGACCAAGTACGTCGCGAAATGATCATCAGCCGTGTACGTCAACGTCGTGTGGCAGAACGCATCCAAGTCACGGATCAGGAAGTGCAAAACTTCCTCGCATCAGACATGGGCAAGATGCAGCTGTCGGAAGAGTTTCGCCTGGCGAACATTCTGATCCCGGTGACAGAAGGCGCTTCTTCGCAGGATATACAAGCAGCTGATCGCCAGGCTCGCGAGCTGTATCAGCAATTGCAGCAAGGTGCCGACTTTGCCCAGTTAGCCATTGCTCGTTCAGCCAGCGAAACCGCACTGGAAGGCGGCGAAATGGGCTGGCGTAAAGCCGGGCAATTGCCACCGCCTTTCGATGCAATGCTCAGTGCTATGTCGGTCGGCCAGGTGACAGAGCCGATGCGCACCCCAGGTGGCTTTATCATGATCAAGCTGCTGGAAAAGCGCGGCGGCGACAGCCAGGTACGTGACGAAGTAAATGTTCGTCACATCCTGATCAAGCCCAGCGAAATCCGTAGCGAAGCCGAAACTAAGCGCCTGGTTGAACGCCTGTACCAACGCATCCTATCTGGCGAAGACTTCAGTGAGCTGGCGAAGAGTTTCTCCGAAGACCCCGGTTCTGCCCTGAATGGCGGCACCCTGAGCTGGATCGACCCGAACATACTGGTACCTGAATTCCGCGAAGTGATGAACAGCACGCCAGCTGGCGAGCTGTCTAAGCCCTTCAAGAGCCCATACGGCTGGCACGTATTGGAAGTCATGGGCCGCCGCGCCACGGATAGCAGTGCCCAGTACCGCGAGCAACAGGCGATGACCTTGTTGCGCAACCGCAAGTACGACGAAGAACTGCAGGCCTGGTTGCGCCAGATCCGCGACGAGGCTTATGTCGAGAGCAAGCTCTAGCAGCCTCGACGCCTTCGCGCAGTAACAGATCAAGCCCGGCCCAGCATATGCAGAGCCGGGCTTTTTTACGCCACGGCATCATGACCGCCGCTCTGCAAACCCGCCCCACTTCAGTTGGCGCTTAACGGAGAACCTGCCGATGATTACCACTCGCCCTTTCGCACTGACTCCAGGTGAGCCTGCCGGCATAGGCCCCGATCTATGCCTGCTACTAGCCCGCGAAGCACAGCCGCACGCGCTGATTGCCATCGCCAGCCGAGACTTACTACTCCAACGCGCACAGCTAATGGGGCTGAGCATTCAATTGATCGCAGTCAGCCCAGAACGCTGGCCGGACCAGGCCGCACCCGCTGGCAGCCTGTATGTTTGGGACACGCCACTGGCCGCCCCTGTAAAGCCCGGTCAACTGAATACAAGCAACGCGCACTATGTGCTGCAAACCCTGACCCGCGCGGGTCAAGGCTGCCTCGATGGGCACTTCGCCGGAATGATTACGGCCCCCGTGCACAAAGGCGTAATCAACGAGGCAGGAATTAACTTTTCCGGTCACACCGAGTTTCTTGCCGAACTGACGCATACCGAACAGGTGGTGATGATGCTCGCCACTCATGGTTTACGTGTAGCGTTGGTGACCACACACCTGCCGCTCAAAGATGTAGCCGATGCCATTACCCCCGAACGCCTAACCCGCGTCACGCGTATTCTCGACCATGATCTGCGCAGCAAATTTGGCATCGCTCAGCCGCGCATCCTCGTGTGCGGCCTCAATCCGCATGCCGGCGAAGGTGGTCATTTGGGGCGTGAGGAAATCGAGATCATCGAGCCAACGCTGCAACAATTACGCAGCGAAGGTATCAACCTGATCGGCCCGCTACCCGCCGACACCCTGTTCACCCCCAAGCACCTCGAACATTGTGATGCGGTGCTGGCGATGTATCACGACCAGGGCCTACCGGTGCTCAAATACAAAGGCTTTGGCGCGGCCGTAAACGTCACCCTCGGGCTGCCCATCATCCGCACCTCGGTCGACCACGGCACCGCACTGGATTTGGCCGGTAGCGGCCAGATCGACAGCGGCAGCCTGCAGGTGGCCCTGCAAACCGCATACGAAATGGCCGCCCGCCAGGTGAAAAGCCACTGACTGCCACGCCCGGCACGGGGCGGACGCCGCCAATGCTGTTAAACTGCCGGGCTTTCTACACGCGTTAAATTCGCTTCAAGCCGATGCTTTGAAGCCTGGAGCTGCTGCATGTCCGAGTACCAACACCGCGCGCGCAAGCGCTTCGGCCAGAACTTCCTGCATGACGCTGGGGTCATTCACCGCATTCTGCGCGCCATCCACGCCCGCGAAGGCGAGCACATGCTGGAAATCGGGCCAGGCCAAGGCGCACTGACCGAAGGCCTGCTCAACAGCGGCGCGCAGCTCGACGTGATTGAACTCGATCGCGACCTGATCCCGATTTTGCAACACCAGTTCGGCAACAACCCGCGCTTTCGCCTGAATCAGGGCGACGCTCTCAAGTTCGACTTCAACCAGCTGCAGGCCGCGCCACACAGCCTGCGCGTGGTCGGCAACCTGCCGTACAACATCTCCACGCCGCTGATCTTCCACCTGTTGAGCAATGCCTCGCTGATCCGCGACATGCACTTTATGCTGCAAAAAGAAGTGGTCGAGCGCTTGGCCGCAGAGCCTGGTGGCGGCGATTGGGGCCGGCTGTCGATCATGGTGCAGTACCACTGCCGCGTGGAACATCTGTTCAACGTCGGCCCCGGCGCGTTCAACCCACCGCCCAAAGTCGACTCGGCGATCGTCCGCTTGGTGCCACACGACGTGCTGCCGCATCCGGCCAAGGATCATCATCTGCTTGAGCGCGTGGTCCGTGAAGCCTTCAACCAAAGGCGCAAAACACTGCGCAATACCCTGAAGAATTTACTGCCCGCTGCGGCAATCGAAGCCGCAGGCGTCGATGGCAGCCTGCGCCCCGAGCAACTGGACCTGGCTGCGTTTGTACGCCTGGCGGACAAACTAGCGGAACAATCCAACGCCGACTGACAGCGGCTAGACTGGGCTTCTACCCACCGAGTTAATTACGCATGAGCGATTCGCGCTACAACATCGACGTCAGCGTCGCCACCCGCTACCTGCCGGAGCAATCGCAGCCGGAGCAGAACCGCTTTGCCTTCGCCTACACCGTTACGGTGAGCAACAAGGGCGAACTGCCGGCCAAACTGCTCTCGCGCCATTGGGTGATTACTGATGGCGATGGCCGGGTGCAGGAAGTGCGCGGTGCCGGCGTGATCGGCCAGCAGCCGTTGATCGAAGCCGGTGCCAGCCACACGTACAGCAGCGGCACAGTAATGACTACCCGTGTGGGCATCATGCAGGGCAGCTATCAAATGCTGGCCGAAGACGGTAAACGCTTTGACGCGCTGATCGCGCCCTTCCGTCTCGCGGTGCCGGGCTCGCTGCACTAATGGCCACCTACGCAGTCGGCGACCTGCAAGGCTGCCTGAAACCCCTGCAATGCCTGCTTGAGCGCGTGGCCTTTGATCCCGCGCAGGACAATCTCTGGTTGGTGGGCGACCTCGTCAACCGCGGGCCTGAGTCCCTAGCGACGCTGCGTTTTCTCTACAACATCCGTGATGCGCTGACCTGCGTGCTGGGCAATCACGACCTGCACCTGCTGGCCGTGGCGCACAACATCGAACGCCTGAAAAGAGGCGACACCCTGCGCGAGATCATCGACGCGCCGGATGCTGCCGACTTGCTCGACTGGCTGCGCCGGCAGAAGCTTCTGCATTACGACGAAGCACGCGATACCGCCCTGGTACACGCCGGCATCCCGCCGCAGTGGAACATGGACAAAGCGCTCAGACGCGCCGCCGAAGTGGAAGCAGCTCTGCGTGACGACGCACTCATGCCGCAGTTTCTCGACGGTATGTATGGCAACGAGCCGGCCAAGTGGGACGGTGACCTGCACGGCGTAACCCGTCTGCGGGTGATCACCAATTACTTCACCCGCATGCGCTTCTGCAAAGCCGACGGCACCCTCGACTTAAAAAGCAAGGAAGGCGTCGGCAGTGCACCGCCAGGCTACGCGCCCTGGTTCAGCTACAAGCAGCGCAAGACTCGCGGCCAACGCATCATTTTCGGCCACTGGGCTGCGCTCGAAGGGCAATCCTCGGAACCCGACGTGATTGCCCTGGATACCGGCTGCGTCTGGGGCGCGAGCATGACCCTGATAAATATCGATAGCGGCGAGAAATACAGCTGCGACTGTAAGGAGCAAGCATGAGCGAATTTAAACGCATCCCCCCCGAGCAGGCTCAGGCCTTACGTCAGCAAGGCGCAGCGGTGGTCGACATCCGTGACCCACAGAGCTTCGCCGCCGGCCACATCAGCGGCTCACAGCACCTCGACAACCACTCGCTGCATACCTTTATCAGCCAGGCCGACCTCGATGCGCCGCTGATCGTCGCCTGCTATCACGGCAACTCCAGCCAGAGCGCGGCGGCCTACCTGGTTGGCCAGGGTTTCAGTGAGGTCTACAGCCTCGATGGCGGTTTCGAGCTGTGGCGCGCCACCTTCCCCGGCGATACCGCACAAGCTTCCGAAGAATAATTTTTTCAACGCCCAGGCCGCACCAGCAGCGGCCTGCCGGCCCCTCCCGACCAGCGGTAATATCCTGTTATCGTCGCGCGCCCCTTGCCCCCGCCGATTCCGAACTATCCTTTAGCTCAGGCCATCTAAAACAAGGTAGAGCCGGCCACACGGCATCGGGCCATCGGTAAGACTATTTGGTGTTCTGGGGGTTTAATCCCGGTTGCATCCGCACCGGAGCTACCAAGCACCTGACCGATCCCGCACCGGCTCTGCGCATCGAGCGAGGTGAAGTCATGAGCATTTTCAGCCACTTCCAACAACGTTTCGAAGCGACTCGCCAGGAGGAACTGTCCCTCCAGGAGTACCTCGAACTGTGCAAAACAGACCGCAGTGCTTATGCCTCGGCGGCCGAGCGCCTGCTAATGGCCATCGGCGAGCCTGAACTGCTCGACACCTCAAGCAACTCGCGGCTGTCGCGGATTTTCTCCAACAAGGTGATCCGCCGTTACCCCGCCTTTGCTGACTTCCACGGCATGGAAGAATGCGTCGACCAAATCGTCTCCTACTTCCGCCATGCGGCTCAGGGCCTGGAAGAGAAGAAACAGATTCTCTACCTACTCGGCCCGGTGGGCGGCGGTAAATCCTCGCTGGCCGAGAAACTCAAGCACCTGATCGAGAAGGTGCCGTTCTACGCGATCAAAGGCTCGCCAGTATTCGAGTCACCACTCGGCCTGTTCAGTGATGCCGAGGATGGCGCCATTCTCGAAGAGGATTACGGCATTTCGCGCCGCTACCTAGGCAGCATCATGTCGCCCTGGGCCACCAAACGCCTGCAAGAGTACGGTGGCGACATCAGCCAGTTCCGCGTGGTCAAACTCTACCCCTCGATCCTTAATCAGATCGCCGTGGCCAAGACCGAGCCGGGCGATGACAACAACCAGGACATTTCCGCCTTGGTCGGCAAGGTGGACATTCGCAAGCTGGAGGAATTTCCACAGAACGACGCCGATGCTTACAGCTACTCGGGCGCCCTGTGCCGAGCCAACCAGGGCCTGATGGAATTCGTCGAGATGTTCAAAGCACCGATCAAGGTGCTGCACCCACTGCTGACTGCCACCCAGGAAGGTAACTACAACAGCACCGAAGGCCTCGGCGCGATTCCTTACAGCGGCATTCTGCTGGCCCACTCCAACGAATCGGAATGGCATAGCTTTCGCAACAACAAGAACAACGAGGCATTTATCGACCGCATCTACATCGTCAAGGTGCCCTACTGCCTGCGCGTCACCGACGAGATCAAGATCTACGACAAACTGCTGTTCAACAGCTCCCTGGCCAAGGCCCACTGCGCGCCGGACACGCTGAAGATGCTCGCGCAGTTCTCCACCCTCAGCCGCCTGAAAGAGCCGGAAAACTCCAACGTCTACTCGAAAATGCGCGTGTACGACGGCGAAAATCTCAAGGACACCGACCCCAAAGCCAAGTCGATTCAGGAATACCGCGACACTGCCGGCGTCGATGAGGGCATGAATGGCCTGTCGACCCGCTTCGCCTTCAAGATCCTCTCCAAAGTGTTCAACTTCGACCCGCACGAAATTGCTGCCAACCCGGTGCACCTGCTTTACGTGCTGGAGCAGCAGATTGAGCAAGAACAATTTCCTGCCGAAGTGCGCGAGCGTTACTTGCGCTTTATCAAGGAGTACTTGGCGCCGCGCTATATCGAGTTTATTGGCAAGGAAATCCAGACTGCCTACCTGGAGTCCTACAGCGAGTACGGGCAGAACATCTTCGATCGCTATGTGCTGTACGCCGATTTCTGGATTCAGGACCAGGAATACCGCGACCCGGAAACCGGCGAAATCCTCAACCGCGTGGCCCTCAACGAAGAGCTGGAGAAGATCGAGAAACCGGCTGGCATCAGCAACCCCAAGGATTTCCGTAACGAGATCGTCAACTTCGTGCTGCGCGCCCGCGCCAACAACAATGGCAAAAATCCCACCTGGCTCAGCTACGAAAAATTGCGCGTGGTGATCGAGAAGAAGATGTTCTCCAACACCGAAGACCTGCTGCCGGTCATCAGCTTCAACGCCAAAGCGAGCAAAGAGGATCAACAGAAGCACAACGACTTCGTCACGCGCATGGTTGAACGCGGATACACCGACAAACAGGTACGCCTGCTCTCTGAGTGGTATCTGCGGGTTCGCAAATCGCAATAAAACGGCCTGACGTGACAGGCTGCGGATTCGTGCAGAGCGGGTATTACAAGCTCTGCCGTATCCGCGCCTGCTACCTGCAGCGCACGGAGGGCAGTGATGAGCCATGTGATCGACCGACGCCTGAATGGCAAAAACAAAAGCACGGTAAACCGCCAGCGTTTCCTGCGGCGCTACCGCGACCACATCAAAAAGGCCGTTGAGGAAGCGGTCGGCCGCCGCTCCATCACCGACATGGAGCACGGCGAACAGATCAGTATTCCAGGCCGAGACATCGATGAACCGGTGTTACATCATGGCCGCGGCGGCCGGCAGACCACCGTGCACCCCGGCAACCGCGAATTCACTACCGGCGAAAAAATTGCCCGCCCGCAAGGTGGTGGCGGCCAAGGTGCTGGCAAGGCGAGTAACTCGGGCGAAGGCATCGATGAGTTCGTCTTCCAGATCACTCAGGAGGAGTTTCTCGACTTTATGTTCGAGGACCTCGAGCTGCCCAACCTGATAAAACGCCACCTGACCGGCAGCGACACCTTTAAAAGCGTGCGAGCGGGCATCAGCAACGAAGGCAACCCGTCACGCATCAATATCGTTCGCACTCTGCGTTCGGCCCACGCCCGGCGCATTGCTCTGTCCGGCAGCAGCCGGCACAAGCTCAAAGATATCCAAGCCGAGCTTGAGCGCCTGAAGCAGGAGCAACCGGACAACCTGGGCGATATTCAGGCGCTGGAAGAAGAGGTCAGCAAGCTGCGTGCACGGATCAAGCGCGTACCCTTTCTCGACACCTTCGACCTCAAATACAACCTACTGGTGAAGCAGCCCAACCCCAGCTCCAAGGCCGTGATGTTCTGCCTGATGGACGTCTCCGGCTCCATGACCCAGTCGACCAAGGACATCGCCAAACGCTTCTTTATCCTTTTGTACCTGTTCCTCAAGCGCAACTACGACAAGATTGATGTGGTGTTTATCCGCCACCACACCAGCGCCAAAGAGGTCGATGAAGAGGAGTTTTTCTATTCTCGCGAGACCGGCGGCACCATCGTTTCCAGCGCACTCAAGCTGATGCATGAGGTCATGAGCGAGCGTTACCCCATCAACGAATGGAATATCTACGCCGCCCAGGCCTCGGACGGCGACAACTGGAATGACGACTCGCCGGTATGTCGGGATATATTGATCAACCAGATCATGCCGTTCGTGCAGTACTTCACCTACGTCGAAATCACCCCACGCGAGCACCAAGCACTGTGGTTTGAATACGAACAGGTCAGCGCGGCCTTCGCCGACACCTTCGCCCAGCAGCAACTGGTGTCGGCCGGTGACATCTACCCGGTATTCCGCGACCTGTTCCAGCGGAGGCTGACATCATGACCAGCACCGACAAGAGCAAGCGCCGCCAACCTATTTCCACCGGTTCGGAGTGGACCTTTGAACTGATCCGCCAATACGACCGAGAGATCAGCCGGATTGCCGAGCGCTATGCGCTGGACACCTACCCCAACCAGATCGAAGTAATCACCGCCGAGCAGATGATGGACGCCTACGCCTCGGTCGGCATGCCACTGGGCTATCACCACTGGTCCTACGGCAAGCACTTCCTCGCCACCGAGAAAGGCTATTCACGCGGGCAGATGGGCCTGGCCTACGAGATCGTGATCAACTCCGATCCCTGCATCGCCTACCTGATGGAAGAAAACACCATCTGCATGCAGGCATTGGTGATTGCCCATGCCTGCTATGGCCACAACAGCTTCTTCAAGGGTAACTACCTGTTCCGCACCTGGACCGATGCCAGCTCGATCATCGATTACCTGGTGTTCGCCAAGCAGTACATCATGCAATGCGAAGAGCGCCACGGCATCGACGCGGTGGAAGATTTGCTCGACTCCTGCCACGCCCTGATGAACTACGGCGTCGACCGCTACAAGCGCCCCTACCCGATCTCCGCCGAGGAAGAACGCCGGCGCATGAAGGATCGCGAAGAACACCTGCAAAAGCAGATCAACGACCTGTGGCGCACCATCCCGAAAAACGCCAGCAAGGGCGGCGACAAGGACAGCACGCGCTTTCCCGCCGAACCACAAGAGAACATCCTCTACTTCCTGGAAAAACACGCCCCGCTGCTGGAGCCCTGGCAGCGCGAGATCATCCGCATCGTGCGCAAGATCGCCCAGTACTTCTACCCGCAGCGCCAGACCCAGGTGATGAACGAAGGCTGGGCGACCTTCTGGCATTACACCCTGATGAACGACCTCTACGACGAAGGCCTGGTCACCGAAGGCTTTATGATCGAGTTCCTGCAATCGCACACCAGCGTGGTCTACCAGCCGCCGTTCGACAGCCCCTACTACAGCGGCATCAACCCCTACGCCCTGGGCTTTGCCATGTACCGCGACATTCGCCGTATCTGCGAAGAACCTACCGAAGAAGATCGCCGCTGGTTCCCGGAGATCGCCGGCAGCGACTGGTTGAGCACCCTGAAATTCGCCATGAGCAGCTTCAAGGACGAGAGCTTTATCCTGCAGTACCTGTCGCCCAAGGTGATCCGTGACCTCAAGCTGTTCAGCATTCTCGATGACGACCAAAAAGACGAACTCTACGTACCGGCTATCCACGATGAGCCTGGCTACCAGGCCATCCGCGAAACCCTGGCAGCGCAATACAACCTGGGCAACCGCGAGCCCAATGTGCAGATCTGGAGCATCGACCGCCGCGGTGACCGCTCCCTAACCCTGCGTCACCAGCAGCACGATCGCAAACCGCTGGGCAGCTCGACCGAGGAGGTGCTCAAACACCTGCACCGCCTGTGGGGCTTCAATATCCACTTGGAGCTGTACCAAGGTGACCAGTTGATCGGCACCCAACACGTGCCCCCCAAGCATGAAACTGAACAAGGTAGCGACTACCCGCGCCTCGACCTGATGATTCCGCCTATCTGATCGGTGGCGCGCTCGCGATGACACGCACCTGCGTTCGCTGTTAATACAGCGGGAATCTATTGCAGGCGGCGCCATAAACCCTCGCACGGATGCTATTCCGGCGAAGGCACCAACCAGACAGCCGCACCTCCCAGCCGTTATGCTTTAGCCAACGGAGGATTCGGCATGCAGATTTACAAAGTGGGCGGCGCAGTACGTGATCGCCTGTTAAACAGAAGCATTAGCGAGATCGACTGGGTGGTGGTCGGCGCCAGTGCCGAGCAGATGCTCGAACTGGGCTACCGTCCGGTGGGTGCGGACTTCCCGGTTTTCTTGCATCCGCAGACGGGCGAAGAGTACGCACTGGCCCGCACTGAGCGTAAAAGTGGGCACGGTTATGGCGGTTTCACCTTCTTCGCCAGCCCTGACGTCACCTTGGAAGACGACCTGATTCGCCGCGACCTGACCGTCAATGCCATAGCCGAAGACGGCCAAGGCAAGCTGATCGACCCCTACGGCGGCCAGCGCGACCTCGACGCCAAACTGCTGCGCCACGTTTCCCCGGCTTTCGCCGAAGATCCGCTCCGGGTCTTGCGTGTTGCGCGCTTTGCCGCACGCTATGCACCGCTTGGCTTTAGCGTCGCAGCAGAAACCATGGCGCTGATGCACGAGCTGAGTGAGTCCGGCGAGCTGACCGCGCTGACACCCGAGCGCAGCTGGAAGGAAATCTCCCGCGCTCTGATGGAGCCGCGCCCAGATGTGTTCATCCAGGTACTGCGCGACTGCGGCGCATTACAGGTGCTATTGCCGGAGGTCGACGCACTGTTCGGCATCCCACAGCCTCCGGCTCATCATCCGGAAATCGACACCGGCGCACATGTCCTCAGCGTGCTGCGCCAATGCGCCGAACACCAGCAACCGCTTACCGTGCGCTGGGCCTGCCTGCTGCACGATGTCGGCAAAGGCCTAACGCCCGAGGCCGAGTGGCCGCGACATATCGCCCATGAACACAAAGGTTTGAAACTGATTCGCGCGATCAACCAGCGCTGTAAAGCGCCCAAGGATTGCCAGGAACTGGCGCTACAGGTTGGCGAATTCCACACTCACGGTCACCGCGCCATGGAACTCAAAGCCTCGACCCTGCTCAAGCTGCTGCAAGGTTTCGACGTGTTCCGTCGCCCACAGCGCTTTGAAGAGTTTATTGCCGCCTGTGAAATGGACGCCCGCGGCCGCCTCGGCCTGGAACAACGCGACTACCCACAAGCAGGTTACCTGCGCGCGGCCATGCAGGCGGCGCGAGCAGTCGCGGTGCATCCCTTGCTCGCACAGGGGCTCAAAGGGGCAGACTTGGGCGAGGCGTTAAATCGCGAGCGGCTGAATGCACTTAGCACTTATAAAGCAAATACCGCAGCGCAACCTCGTTAGCCCCCGCAGGACTATGTCGCCGGATACGCCTGAAGCAACGGCGCCGGCGTTAGCGGTTGATCACGCCAGCTGAACGCCACCGGCCACAGCTGCTGGTCAATCTGCGCCGCCTTCCATAGTTCAGCAAAGCTGCGCTGCTGCGCCGGGTGCAGCAAGCTCGGCACCAACAAAGCCAGTGGCCAAAGCACAAAGGCATTTTTGAGGATTTCGGCGCGCGGCAGAATCAGGCCATCGAAATTGCCGACTAAATCGCCATACAACAACACATCGATATCCAGCGGCAGGCCTTTGCGCTCGGGCGCATAGCGGCCGTTATCGGCTTCGATAAATTTCAGGCGGCGATCCAGCTCAGCCAATGGCAGCGCGCTGTAACCGGCCACCACCAAGTTGAAGAATGGCCCACTCTTGATGCCAACTGCCTGGCTTTCAAATACAGGCGAGCAGCGCATATCACTGAGTAGGTCAGCGAGCGCATCGAGGCCGGCGCACAGGTGAGCTTCGCGCTCGACATTACTGCCCAGCCCCAACAGAACGGGAGTTAGCGACATCCGCGCTCGATCTCCACCCCGACACCGCCGCTGGCAGCAGGCACCGCGCCTGGCTTGGTCAGCTTGAGGCGCACCCAAGGGACCTGGAACTCATCCATCAACAGCTGCACCAAACGCTCAGCGAAGGTTTCTACCAAGATGAACTGCGACTCGCTGGCAAAAGCCTGAATACGCTGCGACACCTTGGCGTAATCAAGCGCCTTATCCAGGTCATCGTTCACTGCAGCGGGGCGGTTATCCCAGCCCAAGTAAAGGTCCAGCCGCAAACACTGACGAATGCTGCGCTCCCAGTCGTAGGCGCCGATGACGGTATCGACTTCCAGACCTTCGATAAAAACTGTGTCCAAGCACGCTCTCCGTGGCACGACAAGACTGTCGCACCTAGTTAGAATCAGGACTCCCTCGCCCTGGAATGGATACCATGTTTTGGCTGTTGGCAACCCTTGCCTACCTGCTTGGCTCATTGTCCTTCGCCATTTTGCTCAGCCGTCTTAGCGGCGGGCCAGATCCGCGCGCCAGTGGCTCAGGCAACCCCGGCGCCACCAACATGTTCAGGCTGGCCGGCAAGCGCCTGGCTATTCTGACGCTGATCGGTGACCTGCTCAAAGGCCTCTTGCCTGTAGTCATCGCGAGCCTGCTCGGCTTCAGCTTGCACCAGCAAGCTTGGATCGGTTTAGCCGCTGTTATCGGCCACATGTACCCGCTGTACTTCAACTTCCATGGTGGCAAGGGCGTCGCTACAGCTGCCGGCATGCTCCTGGGCCTGTACCCACCAGCCGCGTTACTGGCCGTTGCTGCCTGGCTGCTGACCTTCATTCTGACCCGCACTAGCTCACTGGCCGCGCTGATCGCCACGCCGCTGACCCTACCACTGCTGGCCTGGCAACAACCCGCCGCCCTGCTGCCCGTATGCGCACTAACCGGGCTGATCGTTTGGCGACATCGCGGCAATCTACGCGATCTATACGCCGGCCGTGAACGGCATTTTTAAATCCACCCACTGAGCCCGGCTCATCAACGCTGCGCTTACAGCGCGGGCAGTTGCTCCATCGGCCAACGCGCCTGCACCTGAATGCTCAAATCCTCATGCTGCCCCGCCAGCAAACGCTGGCAACCGGCATACGCAATCATCGCACCGTTATCGGTACAGAATGCTGGGCGGGCGTAGAACACCTCACCCTTCAGCTCACCGAGCATCTTCTCAAGCGACTGACGCAGCGCTTGGTTGGCACTCACCCCTCCCGCAATCACCAGATTATTCAGCCCGGTTTGTTTGAGCGCGCGCTTGCATTTGATGGTGAGGGTATCGACCACCGCCTGCTGAAATGCCAAGGCGATGTCGCAACGGGTTTGTTCGCTGTTATCGCCTTCGGCCTGACACTTCTGCCACGTATTGAGGGTAAAGGTCTTCAGCCCGCTGAAGCTAAACTCCAGGCCAGGGCGATCAGTCATCGGCCGTGGGAACTTGAAGCGCCCGGGTGTACCGCTCAGGGCCAACTTGGCAATCTCCGGGCCGCCTGGATATTGCAGCCCCATCAGCTTGGCGGTCTTGTCAAAAGCCTCACCGGCCGCATCGTCAAGGGACTCGCCAAGCAGTTGATATTGGCCAATGCCATCTACGCGAACCAGCTGGGTATGACCGCCAGACACCAACAAAGCGACGAACGGAAAAGCCGGTGGTTGCTCTTCAAGCATCGGGGCTAAAAGATGGCCTTCCATATGGTGCACACCGAGCGCCGGAATGCCCCAGGCAAAGGCCATGGCTTGAGCACAAGAGGCCCCAACCAGCAATGCGCCAACCAGCCCGGGGCCGGCGGTATACGCGATCGCATCGATGTCAGTTTTATGCTTACCAGCCTCGTCGAGCACCTGGCGAATCAACGGCAGCATGCGTTTGACGTGATCGCGCGAGGCCAACTCTGGCACCACGCCGCCATAAACTCGGTGTAAATCAATCTGACTAAACAGCGCATCAGCCAGCAGGCCGCGCTCACTGTCGTAGAGCGCGACACCGGTTTCATCGCAGGAGGTTTCCAATCCCAGAACCAGCATGGGCAGTGCCTTGTAGTAGTGTGTACGGCTTCGAAGGCGCGCATGATAATGGTCGCTGCCGCGAGCCGGCCAGCGCTTTTCGATCAGAGGCTTTGCATTCCTCTTGATGAGACGGTAACATCCGCAACCCTTAAAAACCTACGTTCTCCAGCGTCATTTGCCAGGAGCAACGTTACCCCCCGGTAATGAGAGAAGGTAAGCCCTGGATGCCAGCCGTAAAAGTTAAAGAGAACGAACCGTTCGACGTAGCCCTGCGCCGTTTCAAGCGCTCCTGTGAAAAAGCCGGTGTTCTGGCTGAAGTTCGCAGCCGTGAATTCTACGAAAAACCGACTTCAGAGCGTAAGCGCAAAGCAGCAGCAGCTGTTAAACGTCACGCCAAGAAAGTGCAGCGCGAGCAGCGCCGCAGCGTACGCCTGTACTAAGCACTGCGGCTTCGGCCTGCACGCTTAACTACAAGCAACGCCTGACACCCGGCCTCGCCTGGGTTTCACTTTTAGACTCCGCGCACCTCAGGGTGATGTTCGGAGTCTTTTAGTTTTTGCCCAACAATTGCTTTGCTCTCACGCATGACAATATTCTGAGCGCCTATGGCCGGCCTGATCCCACAGTCTTTTATCGATGATCTGCTCAACCGCACCGATATCGTCGACGTGGTGGCTTCGCGCATCCAACTGAAAAAAGCCGGCAAGAACTACACCGCCTGCTGCCCCTTCCATAAAGAAAAAACCCCCTCGTTCAGCGTCAGCCCGGACAAACAGTTTTATTACTGCTTTGGCTGCGGGGCCGGCGGCAACGCCCTGGGGTTTGTCATGGATCACGATCAGCTTGATTTCCCCCAAGCCATCGAGGACCTGGCCAAGCGCGCCGGCATGGAAGTACCCCGCGAGGAAGGCGGACGCAACAACAAGCCGCGCCAACCCACCGACTCGCCGCTTTACCCGCTGCTAACGGCCGCTGCCGAATTCTACAAACAGGCACTGAAAAACCACCCGCAACGTAAAGCCGCGATTGACTACCTAAAAGGCCGCGGCCTCTCCGGCGAGATTGCCCGCGACTTCGGCATGGGCTTCGCCCCGCCCGGCTGGGACAACCTGCACAAACACCTAGCCAGCGACAGCCTGCAACAAAAGGCCATGATCGACGCGGGCCTGCTGGTGGAAAACGCCGAAAGCGGCAAGCGCTACGACCGCTTTCGCGATCGCATTATGTTTCCTATTCGCGACAGTCGCGGCCGGGTAATCGCCTTTGGCGGTCGCGTGCTGGGCGACGAGAAACCCAAATACCTGAACTCCCCAGAAACCCCGGTATTTCACAAGGGCCAGGAACTCTATGGCCTGTTCGAAGCGCGCAAGCATAACCGCGATCTCGACGAAATCATGGTGGTTGAAGGCTACATGGACGTCATCGCACTGGCCCAACAAGGCCTACGCAATGCCGTCGCCACACTTGGCACCGCCACCAGCGAAGAACACCTCAAGCGCCTGTTCCGCGTCGTACCCAGCGTGTTGTTTTGCTTCGACGGCGATGCCGCCGGCCGCAACGCCGCCTGGCGCGCACTGGAGTCGACTTTATCGAGCCTGCAGGATGGTCGCCGCGCACGCTTCTTGTTTCTACCCGACGGCGAAGACCCAGACACCTTAGTGCGCAGTGAAGGCACCGACGCTTTCCGCGCCCGCATCAACCAGCACGCCCAGCCCCTGGCCGACTATTTCTTCCAACAGCTCAGCGAGGAAGCCGACCCACGCTCACTGGAAGGCAAGGCGCACCTGATGACACTGGCCGTGCCGCTGATCGACAAAATTCCCGGCAACAACTTGCGCGCGCTGATGCGCCAGCGCCTGAGCGAAATCACCGGCCTTTCCGGCGAGGCCATGCAGCAAACGGCGCCAGCCGCGCGCAGCAGCCAGCCAAGCCACAACAACGCCCCACCCAGCGATTACCCGGATTACGCAGCTATCCCCGACAGCGCCTATTACGATGTCGAGCCCAGCCGCAACGAGTACGAAAATCCCAGCCCCACCACACACTTCGAGCCCAACAACGGCAAGGGCAGCTGGAAAAAAGGCGGCGGCAAATGGAACAAAAAAGGTCAAGGTGAATTCGCGCCACGCGCACCACGAACTGCGGTGAGCGTGGAATCACCGCACTTGAGCGCTCTGCGCACCCTGCTGCATCATCCGCAATTAGCGCAAAAGGTCGAAGACGTCAGCCATTTCGCCGGCGAAGACGACACCTATGCGCAACTGCTGGTCGCCCTACTTGGGGCACTGCAGAAAAACCCTAACCTACGCTCGCTGCAGCTGATTGCACGCTGGCACGGTACCGAGCAGGGCCGTTTATTGCGCGCCCTGGCAGAAAAGGAATGGCTGATTTCGGCCGACAACCTTGAACAACAGTTTTTCGACACTATAACTAGTCTAGTAGCCCGCCAACGCGAGCGCAGCTTGGAACATTTGCTGCGCAAAGCCCGTCAAAGTGAGTTGAGCGCAGAAGAGAAAGATCAGCTGCGTAGCTTGCTGAGCCGTAATGCATCACCGGTAATCCCGAGTCCAACTGGCGCTTAGGGGTATTACTCGGGTATAATCCGCGGCTTGTTTTTGCCCGCCAGACCTTCAGTGGATAGGGTGTTATGTCCGTAAAAGCGCAACAGCAGTCTCGTATCAAAGAGTTGATCACCCTGGGTCGTGAGCAGAAGTATCTGACTTACGCAGAGGTCAACGACCACCTGCCGGAAGATATTTCTGATCCGGAACAGGTGGAAGACATCATCCGCATGATTAACGACATGGGGATTCCCGTACACGAGAGCGCTCCGGATGCGGACGCCCTTATGTTGGCCGACGCCGATACCGACGAGGCAGCCGCTGAAGAAGCGGCCGCAGCGCTGGCAGCGGTTGAGACCGATATCGGCCGCACAACGGACCCAGTGCGCATGTATATGCGTGAAATGGGCACCGTAGAATTGCTTACCCGCGAAGGCGAGATCGAAATCGCCAAACGCATTGAGGAAGGCATCCGTGAAGTAATGGGCGCTATCGCTCATTTCCCCGGTACTGTCGACAGCATTCTGGCCGAGTACAACCGCGTTACCACCGACGGTGGCCGCCTGGTCGAAGTCCTCAACGGCTATATCGATCCGGATGACGGCATCGTACCCGCTGAAGCGGCTGCGCCTGTTCCTGCCAAAGACGGCGATGCCGCCGCCGATGACAGCGACGACGACAGCGACGACAGCGACGACGAGGAAGAAGAAGGCGACGGCGGTCCGGACCCTGAAGAGGCATTGCGCCGCTTCACCGCGATTGGCGATGCCCTTGAGCTGGCTAAGAAAGCCCTGAAAAAGCATGGCCGTAGCAGTAAGCAAGGCATCGCCGCGCTGAAAGAAATGGCCGTTCTGTTCATGCCGATCAAGCTGGTGCCAAAGCAGTACGACGCTCTGGTTGTTCGTGTGCGCAGCTCACTGGAGCGCCTGCGCGCTCAGGAACGCGCCATCATGCAACTGTGCGTGCGTGATGCCCGCATGCCGCGCGCCGATTTCCTTAAGCTGTTCCCTGGCAATGAAATCAACGCCGAGTGGGCCGCAGGCCTCGCTAAAGGCAAAGCCAAGTACGCCGAAGCCATCGGTACGCTGCAAACCGACATCCAGCGTTGCCAGCAAAAGCTGTCTGCCCTGGAAGCCGAATGCGAGCTGACCCTGGCGGAAATCAAGGACATCAACCGTCGCATGTCGATCGGCGAGGCCAAGGCCCGCCGCGCGAAGAAAGAGATGGTTGAAGCGAACTTGCGTTTGGTGATCTCGATCGCCAAGAAGTACACCAACCGCGGCCTGCAGTTCCTCGACCTGATTCAGGAAGGCAACATCGGCCTGATGAAAGCGGTGGACAAGTTCGAATATCGTCGCGGCTACAAGTTCTCGACTTATGCCACCTGGTGGATCCGTCAGGCGATCACTCGCTCGATTGCCGACCAGGCCCGCACCATCCGTATTCCGGTGCACATGATCGAGACAATCAACAAGCTCAACCGTATTTCTCGGCAGATGTTGCAAGAAATGGGTCGCGAACCGACCCCGGAAGAGCTGGGCGAACGCATGGAGATGCCTGAGGATAAAATCCGCAAGGTATTGAAGATCGCTAAAGAGCCGATCTCCATGGAAACCCCGATCGGTGATGACGAAGACTCGCATCTGGGCGACTTTATCGAAGACTCGACCATGCAGTCGCCAATCGATGTCGCCACCGTTGAGAGCCTCAAAGAAGCGACACGCGAAGTTCTCTCCGGCCTCACTGCACGTGAAGCCAAGGTCCTGCGCATGCGCTTCGGCATCGACATGAATACCGACCACACCCTTGAGGAAGTCGGTAAACAGTTTGATGTAACCCGCGAGCGGATTCGTCAGATCGAAGCCAAGGCGTTGCGCAAGCTACGCCATCCGACGAGAAGCGAGCATCTACGCTCTTTCCTCGACGAGTGATACCAAAACCCCCGGCCCTGCCGGGGGTTTTGCATTATGGGCAACTACCAAGGCCTGCTGCACAGGTCTACACTTTTCCTATTGCCCATAAACGAGCCCGACCATGCCGCGTGTTTTGGCCACCCTCCTGTTGTGTCTGGCTTGTTGGTCCCTGCCTGCAGTCGGCTTGGAGCTGACTGCAGAAGAGCAGGCGTGGCTTGCTGCCCACCCCGAACTCAGCCTGGGCGTTGATCAAGACTGGCCACCCTATGAGTTTATCGACAACGAGGACCAGTATCAGGGGCTCGCTGCCGACTATGTGCGGGTGATAGAGCAGCGCCTATCGATCAACTTACGCCCGGCACCGGCGCAAAACTGGAGCGAAGTACTGGCCGACGCCAGAACCGGCAAAGTACACCTACTGCCTAGCCTGATGGCCACCCCAGAGCGCGAGCAGTACCTGACGTTCACCCGCCCCTACCTCGATTTTCCGATTGTCATCCTGACCCAGGAACAAGGCCCGCAACCACGCAAGCTAGGCGAGCTGCAGGGGCTAAAAGTGGCTGTAGTCGACAGTTACGCCACCCACGAACTGCTTCGCGACAAGCACCCTGAGCTGCGCCTCTGGCCACGCCCCAGCGTGGCTGCAGCCTTGCAAGCCCTAGCGTCCGGTCAAGCCGACGCCATGGTCGGCGACCTCGCCTCCAGCGTCTGGCACCTGCGCCAGCTCAAACTCGACGGCATTATCATCAGCGGCCAAACGCCGTACCGCTACCAACTGGCCATGGCGGTTCCCAAGGATCAAACGGTCTTGGCCGGCATTCTCGACAAGGTGTTGAGTGAGCTCACCCCAAGTGAGATCGCCGACATTCAGCAACGCTGGGTTGGCGAGCCGATTGACCAACGCCCGTTCTGGCGCAGCCTGCTGCTATTTGGTCTACCGGGGCTGCTGGCAGCACTGTTGATCATCTTCAGTATTCTGCGCATCAACCATCGCCTACGCAGCGAGATGCGCAGGCGCACCATGCTGGAAGACGAGCTGCGCAATAGCGAGCAGCATTACCGCGGCCTGGTCGAAAGCTTGAATGCAATCGCCTGGCAAATGGACCCGAGTGACTTTCGCTTCACCTATGTCGCCCCCCAGGCAGAAAGGCTGCTCGGCTACCCCGCTCAAGATTGGCTCCAGCCTGGCTTTATCGAACGCATCCTGCACCCCGATGACGCGCACCGCACCCTCGACTATTGCCGCACTGAAACGCAGGCCGGACGCGACCACAGTCTGGACTACCGCATGCTGGCCGCCGACGGCCGTGAAGTCTGGGTACGCGACATCGTCACGCTGTCACCGCAAAATGGCAGCCAGATGCTGCGTGGCCTGCTGATCGATATCACCGAAACCAAGCAGACCGAGCAGGCCCTCGCCCTGTCAGAACAGAAGTTTTCTTCGGTATTCCACAGCTGCCCCGACATCATCGCCCTGCTCAACCTGAACGATGGCAAGCTGCTGGCGGTCAACCAAACCTTCGAACAACAATTCGGCATCAGCGCCGCAGAGGCTATCGGCCACACCAGTTCAGAGTTAGACCTGTGGAACGATCAGGGCACCGGCCCACGCATTCTTGAAGTGCTGCGCAAAGGTAACGCACACAACATTGAAGGCTCGTTCCGGCGCCGCGATGGCCGCCAATTCACAGCACTGATTTCCGCGCAGAAGGTCATCCTCGATGGCGCCAGCACCCTGGTCGTAGCCGTGCGCGACATCAGTGAACTGAAAGACACTCAGCAGCGCCTGAAATTGTCCGAAGATAAATTCGCCAAAGCCTTCCACGCCTCTCCGGATGGACTGCTGATCACTCGCTTAAGCGACGGCCAACTCCTGGACGTCAACGAAGGCTTCAGCCGCATCACCGGCTACAGCATCAATGAGGCAACCGACAGTTCGACCCTGCAGCTAGGCATCTGGGCCAACCCGGAAGACCGCACCCGCATGCTCGAACAGGTACAACAGCACGGCTCTGTACGGGACTTTCGCGCCCTTATTCGCACCCGTAATGGTTCGCTGCGCACCTGTGAAATGGCGGTGCAGCCGATCCCCATCGAAGGCGATACCTGCATGCTGACCATCGCCCGCGACGTCACCGAACGCGAACAGATGCAGGAACATCTACTGCAAGCCGCGACCGTTTTCGAGAGCACAGCCGAAGGCGTCATGATTACCGACCTGCAACAGCGCATCACCGCGGTTAACCGCGCCTTCACCAGCATCACCGGCTACAGCGAAACCGAAGCCCTTGGCCAGTCGCCACGGTTGCTCGCATCCGGCAACCACGACAGTGCGTTCTACGCCGCCATGTGGCACAACCTCAGCGCGTCGGGCCACTGGCAAGGTGAGATTTGGAACAAACGCAAGAACGGCGAGCTCTACCCTGAGTGGCTGACTATCAGTGCCGTTCGCGATAGCGAAGAGCAGATCACCCACTTTGTCGGGGTCTTCGCCGACATCAGCTCGCTCAAGCACGCCCAGGCACGACTTGATCACCAAGCCCATCACGACCCCCTCACAGGCCTGCCTAACCGCATGCTATTCGAAGCCCGCTTGCTCACGGCCATCGACGACGCACTAATCGATCAAGGCTTAGGGGCCGTGCTGTTTATCGACCTGGACCGCTTCAAACACATCAACGACAGCCTCGGTCATCCAGTCGGCGACCAGTTACTCAAGAGCATTGCCGAGCGACTAAAAGCGCTCTTACGTGACATTGACACCCTGGCGCGCCTAGGCGGCGACGAATTCATCATCCTGCTGCCTGGCTTACAACACAAAAGCGACGCTGAGTTAGTGGCGCACAAGCTACTCGACTGCTTCAACCTGCCGTTCCGATTCGACGAGCAAGAGCTGTTTATTAGCGCCAGCATCGGTATCAGCTGCTACCCGGATGATGGCAAGGACGTCGCGACCCTCGTGAAGAATGCCGATGCAGCCATGTATCGCGCCAAAGCACGCGGGCGCAACCGCGTGGAGCGCTATACACGCGACCTAACCTTCCAGGCCACCGAGCGCATGGCCCTGGAGCGTGAGTTGCGCCGCGCCATCGAGCAGGAAGAACTGCAGCTCTACTACCAACCTAAACGCTGCCTAAGCAGCAACCGCCTGATCGGCGCCGAAGCCCTGGTGCGCTGGAATCACCCGGTGTTCGGCGAAATCCCACCCGATCGTTTTATTCCCCTGGCCGAAGAAACAGGACTGATTATCCCGCTCGGCGATTGGGTGCTGCGCCAGGCCTGCTGGCAAATGCAGCAATGGCAACAACAGCACGCACCATTTGGCCCACTGTCCGTCAATCTAACCGGCGTGCAGTTGCGCCAGCCGCACCTGCTAGTGCGTATCTCCAGCCTACTGGAGGACAACGGCCTGCCCCCTGAACTGCTGCAGCTGGAAATCACCGAGAGTTTCATCATGAACCAGGCTGAAGAAGCATTAAGCCTGCTGCATCAGCTCAAGAGCCTGGGCATTCAACTGGCCATTGATGATTTCGGCACCGGCTACTCCTCACTCAGCTACCTCAAGCGTCTGCCGGTCGACACCTTAAAAATTGACCAATCCTTCGTCCACGGCCTACCTAATGACACTAACGACGTTGCCATCGTGCGCGCCATCATCGCCCTGGGCCGCAGCATGCAATTGACGGTGATTGCCGAAGGGGTAGAGACCAAGGCGCAGGAACTGTTCCTTGCCGCCGAAGGCTGCGAACAGATCCAAGGCTTCGTGATCAGCCGTGCGATCCATGCAGAGGCCTTTGCACAAAACTTCCTCTCACCACGCCATTCGGTTGGCGCTGCCGAGAAGGCACCGGTATAATCCGCCCGCTTCTGAGGGCCCATAGCTCAGTTGGTTAGAGCAGAGGACTCATAATCCTTTGGTCCACGGTTCGAGTCCGTGTGGGCCCACCAACTCCAAAGCCGCGCACTGCGCGGCTTTTTCATGTCTGCAGGAAAAGCAGCTAGACCAGCCCTACAGTTCGAAAGCGAAAATCCAGTACGGTGCCGTTTGGGAGCAGGGAAAGATGCGTCCAACTAAAGTAGCGGTCGGTCATTGGCGAATGCAGTTTCCGGGCAACTATTGCGTGCGCATATTGCTGACCTGTGGCCCATGCGCGCCGAAACACCTCCCTCCGCTGAACGAGTGGCAGGCCTGTCGATAGGCCGCGCTTGCCGCACGCAGAATGTTTAAGCCGCGAAAGGTGAACTTAGCCACAACGGAAAAATCCCATGGAGCTCAGAATGCTTGATGATTCGGCACAAGGACGACTGCCATGGCAAAACCCGCCTCCCGCCTTAGCGATTTAAATGCGTGCCCCATTCCTGGGCATGGCACCAACCCGACCACCAATGGTTCGCCGGATGTACTGATCAACAACCTTCCCACCCTGCGGGTCGGTGACAGTACGGCCTGTGGCGATGCGGTCACCGAAGGCATCGGCAGCATCTTGGTCAATGGCAAGCCCATTGCCTTTCTGGGCAGTGCCACCGCCCATGGCGGGGTCATCATCACTGGCTCAGGCGACGTACTGGTCGGCACTCAATCGGGCAGCGCGCCGTTCAGCGCACCAGAGATCCTGCCCAGGCACAGCGAGCAGTACCAGTTGATAGACAGCAATAGCGGCCAGCCAGTCGAGGACGCGCTCTACTGCGTGGAGTGCGACGATGGCCAGCGCTTTGTGGGTTACACCAATGGCTACGGCAATACCGAGCGGGTATTTACCAAAGACCCACAATCTGTGGTCGTTCGCTGGGGTCGGGATGCCGCTAACCACCTCAAGCAAAAAGGCATTAGCTTCTAAGGACAGATGCAATGACAGCACCTCACCAGGGCAAGACCAGCTCCCAGCACGCGATTCAACAGATCCCTGTTTCTCTACAGCGCGACTTCATTACTGTGGTCGGTGCCTCGCATATGACCCTGATGGAAAAACTTCGGGGGCAGAAAGGCAACAAGATGCGCTTTATCAATCAGGGCATCCGGCAAACTCGCCTCTATCCGCCCGCAAGTGCTAACGATGCAACCCAACGAATTTTTCTGATTTTCACAGAAGACTACGAACGCCCCCTGCTCGATGCCGTAAAGGACGTGGTTGAAACGCGCTATGGCGCTAAGTACCGAGAACTGGACTCCATCGCCCAACTACTCGACTTTATCAACCTGCGCATCAGCAAGAAGCGCGAGATCAAGCAGCTCGACTTTTTCTCCCACGGCCTGGTTGGCACCATCGAGTTTGGTTATGAGCTGGATAAGGCCGACAGCTACCGCATGCGCGATGCTCAAGCTCAGATGCTCAAGCCTGAAGCGTTCGACCTAAGCGCCAAGATTCACTCCTACGCCTGCCGTACCGGCCTTGGTATTCATGCCGACGTACACGTCAGCGAGGACGAAGACCCGCTGTACGAGAAAAGCCTGGCGCAGTTGATCGCCAACACCGCTCAGACCTCTGTTTGGGCATTCCCACGGCGCAGCAATTATGACCAGACCTATGGCAATGCTAGTGATCGTGCAGGATTAGCCAATGCCCAGGAGAAAACCAAAGCCGACGCACAAGCAATGAAGGCATACAGACGCCGACTCAGCGACTATCAGAGGCGTCTAGCCGCGCACCGACAGACCAGTAAAGACGCAAACGCCCAACTACCTAACGAAACCGCGCCGCAGACACCGATCAGAACTGCCAGCGCGCAGGATGAGGCCCTAGTACGCCATGCCAATAGTCGCGATGGAAATGATCGAACCATAGGTTACCCACTGGACGCTGAGGGGGCGGTTCGCCCTGTGCGTGCAGGCGACTCGCCCACTGGGGTGCCGGCCACCCTGCGGGAATACAAGCCACTATGAGGCGCTTGAACAAGCTATTGCTATGTAGCATTGCCCTGGTCGCCAGCTTGGCGACCGGGCTTTATCTGAATGCCAAGGAAAGCCAAATGCCTAAAAAAATCATGATGTATTACGGCGGTTTCGAAGTCGAAGAGATGTTCGATGCCAGCCAGTGGTTTGTTAGTGGCATGTACAAACCACGCAACATTGAGGCCGACGGCGGAGCCAGCAATGTCACCATGCTACGCAGCCAGCTCAGGCAGTTTAAACCCGAGCAATTGGCCGAGCTTCCCTATGCCGCGGCCGAAGCCTTCGACAGCAGCTACCTTGAAGACACAGATACCCAGGCACTGATACTGAACCCGCCCGATCTCAGCTATCGCATCCGCTATACCTACAGCGCCTTCGCCGAGCCCAACAAGCCCGAAGACTACTACTACCTCTACTTGGAATTGGACGGTCGGAAGTTTGCCATCCTGTTCGCGCGCGATGCGCTGACTGGCAATGACCTAACCGGAAAAGATGCCAAGGAAATCAGCGGCGACTACGCCTCGCAAGCCGAGCATCGAAAAGCCTTTGCCGAAATAGCAGAACTCGAACGCAAATCGCGCTAACCACCTCCTCCGTAAAGAACAACGCAACCATGCTGCGAAATACGCTGCTCACTCTCTGTATGGCCATTCAGCTAACAGGCTGTGAAGTCCTCATGTTCGGTAATGTCGTGGTCGGCTGCGCCATAAGGCCTGCGCCGGAACTTCTGCCCAATGAGCTTCCTGCTGCAGTCGTGGGAGTCCCCTATCGCATACGTATAGATGTGATCAACGCCAGTACCCCCATAAGCCAGTTGCTGGTAGCTCCAGACACGCCACTGCCCAATGGCTTGGAGTTAACCCATATCGAAAGAGAAAAGCATGGCGTGATTCAGGGTATTCCCACCAAGGCCGGACGCTACGACGTACTGGTCTATGGCCGTACCTATGGCACCCAATGCGCGGGGCAAGATATAGAAAGGCTTTACAGGCTCGATGCCAGCGATAACGGGCACTCAACGGCAGCAGACCCAAACACGGATTAATGCCGCTCTGCGCCGCGCTAACGATCCAGCCAAAAAACCACAGCCGCGCCCTCCAACTTATAAAGCCCTCACGATGAACAAACGTCGAATCACCCTCCTCGCTAGCTGTGTGCTGCTGCCTTTGATCGCTCTGGCGACTTATGCAGCCGTTACCCGTATCAACCCCAACAGCCAGCATGCCGTGGGCGAACAACTTGATGAGCTGAATGGCGTGGCGATTTACTACAACGGCGGGGTCAATACGGTGCAGGGCCGTAACCTGAGCCAGGACGGTTACAACCTAGGCCTGCGCTATCAGTGCGTGGAGTTCGTCAAACGCTACTACTTCGAACGCCATGGCCACCGCATGCCGGACACCTACGGGCACGCCAAAGACTTCTTCGATCCAACCCTCAGCGACGGCAGTTTGAACGCCAAACGGGCGATGCTGCAGTTTCGCAACGGCAGCGCCGAGCAACCGCAAGCAGAAGACTTGCTGGTATTCGCCCCCTCACTACTCAACCGCTTCGGTCACGTCGCGATTATCGCCAGCGTAGGCACCGAAACCCTGCAAATCGCCCAGCAAAACCCTGGCCCCTTTGGCAGCTCCAGAGAAGACCTGGGGCTTACCCAACGAGAAGGCCACTGGTATCTCGAGCAGTCACGAGTACTGGGCTGGCTCCGCCTGCAGCCCGCCGACGAGCTGACTGTAAGACCGGCCACTAAAGAGCAATTGAATACTTACTGAGCGAGCAACGTTCGGGGAGAGACTGAGCATGATTCTTGACGTTCACGTCAGCTCAACGCGCGCCTGAAAAATCAGCACCTCAACCAAGCAACCCCGCTGAAGATTAGACAGTGAGCCGAATAGCCGGCATTATCGGCTCATCTAATGAGCCGAATAGAGCCGCTAATCGGCTCACCGTGAGCAAGCCCCATGAATGAACCCTTCTGGATCTGGCAGCAGCCCAACTGGCCGCACTTCAGCTGGCAAGCCGAGCCGCTTGCCCCGCTGCTGCGTGCCTGTGCACAGACACAGGGGCGCTTGCTCGGCATGCTCGGCGCTGTTGGTAGTGACACTGAGGTGCAGAGCAGCCTGGATGCCATGCTGCAGAACATCGTCACCTCATCTGCCATCGAGGGTGAGCAACTGAATGTCGGCTCGGTGCGTTCCTCTCTGGCTCGGCGCTTGGGATTGAACGAGGAAGGTCGCACCACTTCACGTTCCGAGGGGCTGGCAGAACTTTTACTCGATGCCACTCGCGTGCACCAACAACCGTTAGATCTGGAGCGGCTATATGGCTGGCACCGCTGGCTGTTCCCCAGCGACGACAACCTTTTGGCCCGCCCGCTACGCATCGGTACATTGCGCGGCGAAGAGCCCATGCAGGTTGTTTCCGGCCGAGTTGACCGCCCCATCGTGCACTTTGAAGCCCCGCCACGCGACGGGCTGGAAAAGCAACTGGCCGACTTCCTCACCTGGTTCGAGAACAGCCGCAGCGATGCCAGCCTTGATCCATTGCTGCGCGCTGGCATAGCCCATTTCTGGTTCGTCACCCTGCACCCTTTCGATGACGGTAACGGCCGCCTTACTCGCGCCATCACCGACTTGGCATTAGCCCAGGGCGAACAGCAGGCCATCCGCTTTTACGCCATGTCCGCCAGCATCCTCGACGACCGCGCCGGCTATTACCGCATCCTCGAGTCCAGCCAGAAAGGCATGCTGGATGTCACCGCCTGGCTGCAGTGGTTTCTCGGCACATTACTCAACAGCCTGGAACAGGCACTTGCCCGCATCGACCGCGTGTTGGCTAAGGCGCGCTTCTGGCACACGCACCGCAGCCATGCCCTGTCAGCCGAACAAATCAAAGTGCTTAATCGCCTGCTCGATGGCGGTGATAACGGTTTTGAGAACGGTATCAGCGCTGCCCAATATCAAGCCGTCGCCAAGGTGTCTAAAGCCACCGCTACCCGTCATCTAGGCGACCTGCTGGAAAAGGGCTACATCGTGCGGCTGCCGGGCGGTGGGCGCAGCACCCGTTACCACGTTAATTATGCCGTGAGCGGGTAAGACAGCCAGGCAACCTAAACAGGCAGGCGTGCACCCTAAGCGGAATAGCTTGGCTGCAGTCGCGCGGGATAACGAACTCGAAGAACTCTCACAGCGAGAAGTATTTTGACAAGACAGGAACAGGTCAGGCTTTGGGCAGCGCTGTCAGACGTATTCGTAGACAACGTCGTCGACTATGCCCAGGTCGCCAAAAGTCTTGGCGGCTATGAGCGCTCAGTCATCGAGGCTGCCTTCTTCGTGGACGTCGCACCTGCGTGCTACTCAAACCTGCAGGCAGCCATTCCTCCCATCTGGACAGCGTTCGACCCCGCTTGGCTTGCCGAGACTATCGACCGCATCCATGAAGCGCGAAGGTCTTCTTCACTCAGGCGCCTGCGCGACAAAGCCTTCATCGCCTATCTGCGCTACAGGCTAAGGCCAGAATGGCGGGACATCGAAACAGCTCTAGCACAACTTAAATAAACGTTCGTTTACCTGCGCCTACTTTCGGTACTATCCGGTTAACCCTGGATTACTGGAAGGTTGGGAAATGGACTTCACCCCCGTCATCGCGCAGGTCTGGGGCATGTTGAGCTGGTTTATTCCACTCATGCTGCTGATCACGCTGTTCAAGTCGCCTTGGGCCAAAGGCTATATCGGCGAGCTTCTGGTGCAGCTGTTTGCTCACTTCCAGCTGGATAAACAGACCTACCGCCGCCTGCACAACGTCACGCTAAACACGCCAGACGGCACCACGCAGATCGACCATGTATTCCTCTCGCCCTACGGCATCTTCGTGCTGGAAACGAAGAGCATGAGCGGCTGGATCTTCGGCAGTGAGAACCAAGCGCAGTGGACGCAAAAGCTCTACAAGCGCACCTTCAAATTCCAGAACCCGCTACGCCAGAACTACAAACACCTCAAAGCCCTGGAAGCCACCCTTGGCGTTAATCCCGAGCACCTGCACTCGGTCATTACCTTCGTTGGCGGCAGCACCTTCAAAACCGAAGTGCCGGCCAACGTGACGCAGGGCATCGGCTTTATCCGCTATATCAAGTCATTCCAGCAGCTAGTGTTTAGCGAGGCTGAAGTCGACGCCATGCTGCACGCCCTGCAAACCGGCCGCCGCGCCCCGACGCTCGCCACCCACCGCGAGCATGTACAAAACCTTAAACGCCGTAGCGATCCGGCAGCCGAGCGGCAATGCCCGAAATGCGGCAGCGCCCTGGTTATTCGCATCCGTAAAACAGGGCCAATGTCGGCCAACAATTCTGGGGCTGCTCAACCTTCCCCAAATGCAAAACCATGCAGAGCCTTTAGCACGCGGCCCTAACATCAATCCTGCGCCTGGAGTCGCAATGCCCGTCCCTACCTACGACCAGTTTATTGAGCCGATCCTGCGCTACCTGGCCGCCACGCCCGAAGGCGCGACAGCACGTGACGCCCATGAAGCAGCTGCTGATGCGCTGAACCTGTCGGAAGCACAGCGCCAAGAGCTAATTGCCAGCGGCCAGGCCACGTACAAGAACCGTGCAGGCTGGGCCCATGACCGCCTCAAGCGCGCCGGCCTGTCCAGCAGCGCCAAGCGTGGGTATTGGAAGCTGACTGACGCTGGCATTACCTATGCCGTCCAGCACCCCGCCCCTCTGACTGCGAATAAGATCGAACAGCTCGCCATTGGCTTTATGAATGTAAAACTCAAGACCCCGACAGATGCTGTCCCACTCGATGGGCAAGAGCAGCCTACAGCGGCGCTCATCTCAGCCACTGTTAGCCCTGATGATCGTCTGGAGCAGGCTTTGCGTGAACTGCGCGAAGCAACGGCTGCAGACCTGCTGGATAACCTCCTGCAAGTCAGCCCCAACCGCTTTGAAGTCATCGTGCTGGATGTGCTGCACAGCCTTGGCTACGGCGCTAGCCGCAACGATCTGCAGCGCGTCGGCGGCAGCGGCGACGGTGGGATCGACGGGGTGATCTCGCTAGACAAGCTCGGCTTGGAAAAAGTCTACGTCCAGGCCAAACGCTGGCAGGGAACAGTTGGCAGGCCAGAGCTGCAGGCCTTCTATGGAGCTCTTGCAGGGCAGAAAGCCAAGCGTGGCGTGTTTATTACCACCTCAGGCTTCACCTCACAGGCAGTCGACTTTTCCCGCTCGGTGGAAGGCATGGTTCTGGTGGATGGCAACCGACTGGTCAACCTGATGATGGATCACGAGGTAGGTGTGACTTCACGCCTACTGAGGTTGCCCAAGCTGGATAGCGACTACTTCGACGAAGAATAATTAAAAACTAAGAAAGCCAATATCAAATTAACTCACAGGCCTTAACAATGAAAGCGAGCATCATTGAATTAATTACTGAGCAAGAGTCTCCTACCCTCGAGTTCAAAAGACAATGGTACTGGGATGATACTACCCCCGCCACAGATATGGCCGACCTGTGGGGAGAGTTAATAAAAGACATCATTTCGCTATCTAACGGATACCTAGGCCATACAGGCAGAAATCGCCACCTAGTTATTGGCTATTCAGAGACAGAAAGAAAACCTTTTAATATTGGAATTTCAAAAATAAAGCAACTACAAAACCTCACAGCCTTCAAAAAAGACCTAATTCGTCGACTGGAAAAATATACAACCCCCTCCTTAACCGATATAAACATTGAAACCACAGTTCACGAAGGCTGCACACTACTTATAATCGAACTACCCGTGAAGGGATATATAACCGAACTAAAAACCGGGCTAAAAACAAAAACAAGGCACATTGATGAGGGCGGAGTACTAATACGAAAAGGGCAGAAAACGGATGAGGTAAGAACAGCAACTCCATCCGAGTACCAGAATCTTAAAGAAGAATTTGAATCACTTAGACGATCTGATTTTTTTGCAAGATTCACTCAACCCGAACCAGAAGAGCAACAAACAGAAAGAAGCATTGAGAAAACAGTCCAACTATTCATGGACAAAAACTCTAGCCTTTCCCTGGTAGAGAAATATCCAGTGCGAGTAAAAAACTGGAAAGACAGTATCATTTACGAAGTTTACAAGTTAACAGATGGATTTGATGGCGGGAAAGAATTTATCTACATACACGACAGTTCAAATCAAGGAAAGACAGTCGGTGAGATAAAAAGCAAAAACTACATTTCAAAACCGGAATCATCAATTATCTTGATTGACAGACCAAATTTAAAAGACATTGGAAAGCGAAAAGAAAATATATCAAGATTATTCGGTACAAAGTTTGTCTATTTCGTAGACGAATTCGGATGTAATTTCTTGTACAAAGACTGCATGCTGCCATATGAAAAGTTTAACTTACCAATTTATGTGAATGGCCTATATGATTTAGAGGAAGAACGCGATCTCCCTGCACTTGAAAAGCTTAAAGAATGGTACAACACAGAGAATGAGCCTTTATTTATTGTTAGCGGGCACGGTGGAATAGGGAAAACCACACTCGCCAAACAATTTCTAGATCAAATATATACCGAAGAAAATGACCAAGGTCTTCTTTTTATTGATTCTAAAGAGATAATTAACGAGCTATCTAGAAATTCAAAAATCAGTGACGTATTTGATTTTTACAGGGCACAGATGGACGTGGATGGCAACGACTCATCTAGATTCAACAAGGATCTTCTTAAGTTATCTATAGATAACGGAAGCCTAACTGTTGTCCTAGACGGCATAGATGAGGTAATAGCAAAGCTTGGGAATCGCTTCGATGTACAAGCCTTTATAACCTCAATTTTCCAAGAATACTCTTCAGACCTGCACAAAACGAAAGTATTAATTACATGCAGGGACCACTTCTGGAATGAAGTCGGCAAAAAAATACTTCTCCCTGAAATAGTACTCAAAGCCTTCAACGCCGACTTAGCACAAGATTTTTTTAATCAAAAACTAAAAGGTGATAAGAAGCGCATTACCAATGCCATGCTTATAGCTGACAAACTAGCAATTGAAACCAGAACAAAACAAGGCACCACTGAGCTCTTCTATATTCCTTTTCTTCTAGACATGATTGGATACCTAATAAATTCTAGAACTGAAGACATCAATTTAAAAAAACAATTCGCAAGCCGATATTTATCAACCGAAAATCATGTTGATTTCTTAATAGCGCAAGTGTGCGACCGAGAGATAATAAAACTCGGAGGACTAACAGTCGACCAGCAGATTGAGCTTTTCATTCGAATAGCCATAAGCAAAGACAACGGCGTAGATCTTTACGATATAAAGCAGGAACTTCAAAAAATCGTCACCGCCCCTGACAACGCACTAATAGAAAAGATTAAAGGCCACACCCTACTTGTGTGCTCTGATAACGGAATTCATTTCAGATACGATGTATTTGATGTCTACTTTGCCGCACTCCACCTCGTTTATTTTTTCAAGCAGAGAGATATAACAGCACTTGACGAGCAAACAGCCAGAGTTATATCTGGCTATTTAAAATATGACAGCAGCTTCACTGAGTCGGTATGCGAAAGAATAGAAATGCACGACGACCTTGTATTGTTTTGCATTGAAGTAATAGAGTCTGCAGCAAGCTATGAAAATCCCAATACTTTAATATCATCGATTGTTTCTTTGCTACTTTGCCTACTCCAAAAATCAGACAACAGCCAATCAAGCACTCACACCAGAACAGAGCTAATTGAAAAACTATTCTTGAAAAGCAACGAATTAGTAGGCATTTCCCTAATAGACATATTTGGCAACTCATCTATAAAACCCACATTCGACTTCAAAGACAGAGTTTTGCGAGATTGCACTTTCGACAATTATGAATATTTCTGGGAGTGCCAAATGAACGAGGGTACAAAATTTGAGAACTCGCAATTTAAAGACATAAACCCTAGAAGCGGCGTAACAATAAAACTACATAACAGCCTTTTCTCTAGCACCTGCGACCTCACGCAGATACAGCATCTTTTAACAGAAAAAGAGGAAGAAGCCGCAGAGAATAAAGAGGCCGTACTTACAGAACTAGAAAAGGTATTTAAACTATTCTACCAGCGAGGTAATTTCTACCCAAGAAAACAAGAGGAAGTAAGAAAGAAACTATCTGCGGTGAACTTCCTGCCCCACCTGCTCGAGAAGGGTGTATTAAAAAACTATAAAGACCCTAAAAAACCGACTATGCGGCAATTCAAAGTTAGTGATGAGTACAAAAGCGTGATTGATTATTTCGAGCAGGGAAGCCCCTCTATTGCGTTATTCCGCCTAGCGGAAGAGCTCTCTTAAATTTAGGTTTATCCTGGTGAGACTCATAAGACGTTACTCATCCAAACTCAGGAAGCGGCTCATGCTTGGCCGCTTCACAGTACGAGAAAGCGGTACGTTGACGGTACAGTGCCCAGCTTCTACCCATTTCGCCAAATTACGCTCAACACCAGTAACCACGCTACTTTCAGCTAACTGTACCTGCGCTAAGCTACGCACGATTTCACTGGGTTTGCAGCGTTTCTAGGCAACTCATAATCCTTTGGTCCACGGTTCGAGTCCGTGTGGGCCCACCAACTCCAAAGCCGCGCACTGCGCGGCTTTTTTCTGCCTTATTTTGGCTACACGCCAGCCCTGAGTTCGCGGCAGCCAGAGGGTGATCTCCAGCCCTGCACGATCAGGGGTTCGGGTAGTTGTAGATCGCGGTGATGCACTTCAATGGCGTGCACATTTAGCAATGCCGAGCATTACGGCGACACGCGTTGCTGGCTTATCGATGCGTTAGGGGGAGCCCGTGAGTGTTAACACCGCAGCAGACGTGCGTGATCGATGCCGGATCACGCCTACCTAATAGTCGCTAACCCTAACCTCAGACATGCTGCGGCCAACCAGCCGATTACGGCCTAGCGCTTTACCGCGATACAAGTGCTGATCCGCACAGCGGTAAAGCTGCTCGGCGGTGCGTCCATCGGTGGGCCACTCGGCCAAACCGAAGGTGGCTGACAAACGGATCGGTTGCGAGCCATAAAGCATCGGCTGACTGCACAATTGCGCGCGCAAGACCTCCACTAGCGGCTCGGCACCCTCGCCGTCGGTGTTGCGCAGCAGCAGGCCGAACTCCTCACCACCCAAGCGACCCAGGGTGTCGGTAATGCGTAATCGCTGGCTCAAGCTGTTGCATATATGCCGTAACGCCTGGTCGCCGGCTTCGTGGCCATACTGGTCATTCACCATTTTGAAGTGATCGACATCCAGAATCACCAGCACCAATTTGGCATGGCTGCGTTCGGCCTCACGGATACTCTGTTCCAGGCTTTGTTGGAAGCTGCCGCGGCTGGCTACGCCTGTCAGTGCGTCCGTACGGGCCATGCGTTCAAGTTGTTGATAAGCAGAGGCGCGGCGGGTTTCATAAAAATGCACAAAAACAATGATCAGCAACCCGCAGAAAACCGCGTTACCCAGATCGATCAACCCTCTGGTATCCACCGGAATTGAATAGGTCTGCAGATAAAGCAGACAAGCACCAACGACAAACGGTAGCGCCAGTTGACTGCCGCGCCTGCGCCCAAGCAACAGATAAGAAAGTACCGGGATGCTGTAAAGCCAGACAAAAGCCGTTTTGGATGCCTGGGGGACAATGATGATGTACACCAGAAAGCTAAAGGTAGGCAGCAGGTAGAGGTAGATCCAGGGCAACAGGTTGCGTACCCGAGGGATGCGCCAGGCACCCCACAGCACCACCACCGTTGCAACCAGTTCGAAACTGGCGAGTAGGTAATTCCCGGCCATAAATTGCAGGGCGCAGAACACTCCAAGGGTCAGCCCGGTGGACGCAAAGATCATCCGCACCAGCGAGCGCTGGCCGACGTCCTGCATATCTGCGAGGTCAGCAATGCCGTCATTACCTGTTTTGCTGTTCGGTCGGAAAGACATAGCGCGGCCCTGCGCAGGTGACGGAGTGATGCCGCACTGTGCCTGAAAACCTAACCGATTGGCCAGACATACAACCTGATCAAGCTGAAGCGCGTAGCCAAGCTGGCGATCAGATTACTACGTGCCATTACCTGCGCCAGCAAGCCAATGCACCTGAGCGAAGCATGCCGCGTACCCGTTGGAAAATAATCCGCACTGAACCAGTACCCACTGATGTGTAGATGCTGGCCGTACCCGCAGACCATGAGCAAAATCACAACGCAGCAGGTGGGCAGGATTACCGGGGTGGAATCGCCGCTGGTTGCCCGCTGCGCACAGCGCCACCCATAATCGGCCGCACCTGATTCTGAATGAACTGCACCCATGGCCATTGCCCGCGACGACCTCGACCAACACGGCCTGATTATCGGTGTTTCCCCCGAGCGTTTTCGCGCGGTGGCTATGCCCCTGCTGTTCGACCACCTCAACGCGCAATGTGAGGGCACCATTGCGGTTAATCGCCAGGCACGGATTGTCTGGATTAACGACAAGTACGCCGAGAAGGTTGGCATCAACGACCCGCGCAGCGTGCTCGGCAAGGAGATCGAGCAGGTGCTCCCCGCGAGCAAACTGCGCGAGGTGGTGGAAAGCGGTCAACCGAGCATGCTCGACCTGATGGCCTTCGGCAGCGAGCACTTCGTGGTCACGCGTATTCCGCTGCGCGATGAGGACGGCACCCTGGTCGGCGCGCTGGGCTTTGTACTGTTCGACCGCGCGCGCCATCTGAAGCCACTGATGGCCAAGTTCAATACTCTGCAAAGCCAGCTGGTCGCGACCCAGCATGAGCTGGCCAAGGCGCGCCGGGCGCGTTACACCATTGCCGGATTTATCGGCAGCAGCCCTGCGGCCAGTGAAGTGAAACGCCAAGCCCGCCGAGCGGCGCAACTGGACGCCACCGTGCTGCTACGTGGCGAAACCGGCACCGGCAAAGAACTGCTGGCCCAGGGCATCCACAACCTGTCGCCACGGGCTAACGGGCCGTTTGTTGCGGTCAACGTCGCGGCCATTCCGGAAACCCTGGTTGAGGCTGAGCTGTTCGGCACCGCGCCCGGCGCCTTTACCGGCGCCGACCGCAAGGCGCGCATCGGCAAGTTCGAGGTGGCCAATGGCGGCACACTGTTTCTCGATGAAATCGGCGACCTGCCCTTGCCACTGCAAGCCAAACTGCTGCGCGTGCTGCAGGAACAGGAAGTCGAGCCGCTCGGCTCCAACCAGGTCAAACCGCTGAATGTGCGGGTGATCGCCGCCACGCATATCGACCTGGAAGCCAAGGTCGCTGCCGGGCAGTTCCGTGACGACCTGTACTATCGGCTCAACGTCCTGGCCCTGCGCGTGCCACCGCTGCGTGAACGCCGTGAGGACATTCCAGCGCTGCTGGAACACCTGCTCGACGATATCGCCAATCGCTCCGCGCAAGCCCCACTGGAAGTGAGCGACGACGCACTCACCCTGCTTAGCGCGCAGCCCTGGCGTGGCAATGTACGCGAGCTACGCAACCTGCTGGAGCGCGCGCAATTGGATGTCGATGGGCGCCTGGATATGCAAACTGTACGGGCATTGCTGGTCGACCCGGTGACGCCAGCGGCGCACAGCCTTGCACCACAGCCAGCCGCTGGGGTGAGCCAACCGCTGGCAGAACAGCTGGCGCAGGTCGAACGCCAGGCATTGATCGAGGCCCTGCAAGCCACGGCCGGCAATCGCCAACACGCAGCCGAGCGCCTAGGCATTTCCCGCGCCGGGCTGTATGCCAAATTAGCCCTGCATGGGCTGGGTAAGCACGACTAAGCCAGACTCGATTCGTAGCCCGGATGTAATCCGGGGAGTACCGCGTAGACGAGCATTTCCCGGGTTTCATCCGGGCTACGGGCTGTAGGAGAGACGAGGGGTGCCTAACCCATGCCCGCGATGTTATTTGAGTCGTAGGGTGGATCACGCGTCATCGATCCACCCTAGGTTGTCCCAGTGAACGCATCGGTGGAAATGAACAGCGATTTCCACCCTACGGCGCTATAAGCGCAAGCCATGCAAGGGGGTGGGCGGCGCTTTAGCGGCGAGCGCTTAACCGCTCTTGTCGCGGCTAAAGCCCCTCCCACGATAGGTACAGCACACCGACATAAATCCAAATTTATGGAATTTATGCGACGCTATCTATCCAGACCTCTGGATTAATTCCAAAAATAAAGACACCTCCTTCTCCCCCAACAACCTCTCCGCCTCTCCCTGAAAGCCCGCACCCCATCAACCACTAGCCTTTCAGCCACCTAGACCAAAGTCGTAGAGCCGTCTGGCACAGCTTTCGCTCTAGTCTGCTCAACGCTTTGCCTCGCTGCCTGATTTCACGAGCAAGCTCATCAGCGTCGCCACAGAGCGGTGCTTAAAACAACAACAAAAGGAACTAACCATGGGTACCCTCGGTATTCTGATTTCCCTCGCTTTGTTGATGTACCTCGCCTATCGCGGCATCAACGTTCTGATTCTCGCCCCACTGCTGGCCTTGTTAGCCCTGCTGTTTGCCGGCGACATTGGCCTGCTGTTGCCCACCTACACGCAAGTGTTTATGAAGGCCATGGGCGGCTATGTAATCCAGTTCTTCCCACTGTTCTTGCTCGGTGCGTTGTTCGGCAAGCTGATGGACGACTCCGGTTCAGCCCACGCCATCGCCCACGGCATCGTCGCCAAGGTGGGCCGCGAGCGAGCGATTCTGGCCATTGTGCTGGCGTGCGGCATTCTCACTTACGGCGGTGTATCGCTGTTTGTGGTGGCCTTCGCGGTGTACCCAATCGGTGCCGCACTGTTCCGTGAAGCGGGCATTCCCAAACGCCTGATCCCTGGTGCTATCGCGCTCGGCTCGTTCACTTTCACCATGACCGCCCTGCCCGGCACCCCAGCGATTCAAAACGCCATTCCTAACCCATTCTTCGGTACCGACGCCTTTGCTGCGCCGGGCCTGGGCGTGATTGCCGGGCTGATCATGTTCGGCCTCGGCACCTGGTGGCTCACTGCGCAGTCGCGCAAATTGATGGCTGCCGGAGAAGGCTATGGCGAACACCGCGACGACCCAGTCGTCGAGAGCAAGCGCAACATCCCAGGCTTCTGGCTCGCGCTGTTGCCGATCTTCGTGGTGATTGGCCTGAACTTCCTAATGGCCAAGCAGATTCTGCCCAACCTCGACACCAGCTACCTGGCCAAACCGGAGTTCGGTGGCCTACAGGACGCCAAGTCGCTGATCGGTATCTGGTCGATCATCGTCGCCCTCGGCATTGCCATCGTGCTGCTGATCGGCTTGCACTGGCAGCGCTGGATGGACCTGAAGAAGAGCGTCAACGACGGTGCGTTCGGCTCCATGCTGCCGATCCTCAACACTGCCGCCGAAGTGGGTTACGGCACGGTGATCGCGTCCTTGGCGGGCTTTGTGATCATCCGCGACTTGGTGTTAGGCGTCTCCAGCAACCCGCTGATCTCCGAGGCGGTTGCTGTGAATATCCTCGCGGGCATCACCGGTTCGGCGTCTGGCGGCATGTCCATCGCCCTGAAAACCCTCGGCGAGCAGTACCTGACCTTGGCCAACGCCGCCGGTATCAGCCCTGAGCTGCTACACCGCGTTGCGGCCATGGCCTCGGGCTGCATGGACACCCTGCCGCACAACGGCGCGGTGATTTCGTTGCTGGCGATCTGCAAGCTCACCCACCGTGAGTCGTACAAATTTATCTTCGTTAACACCGTGGCGTTCCCGATGGTGGCCCTGGCCGTGGTGATTACGCTGGGCACACTGTTCGGCAGCTTCTGATTGATACCCCCGTAGGAGCGACCCATGGCCGCGCCCCCATCGCGGGCGTGGCCCGCTCCTACGGTCGAGATCCCCTTTTGTTTCGAGTACCCGCCATGAGCAAGATCATGACCGCCGCCGCCGCTGTGGCGCGCATCCCGGACAACGCCAACCTGGCCACTGGCGGTTTCGTCGGTATTGGTTTCGCCGAGGAAATCGCCATCGCCCTGGAGCAACGCTTCATGGACGAACAGGCACCGCGCGACCTGACCCTGGTGTATGCCGCCGGCCAAGGCGACGGTAAGGGCCGCGGCCTTAACCACCTGGCGCATGAGGGCCTGGTACGTCGAGTCATTGGTGGCCACTGGGGCCTGGTGCCTGGCTTGCAGAAGCTGGCGGTGGAAAATCGCATCGAGGCCTACAACCTGCCACAAGGCGTAATCTCCCAGCTGTTTCGTGACATCGCCGCGGGCAAACCGGGGCAGCTGTCGCGGGTTGGCCTGGGCACCTACGTCGACCCGCGCCACGGCGGCGGTAAGCTCAACGAACGCACCACCACCGAGCTGGTGCGGTTGATGCCCATCGATGGCGAGGATTACCTGTTCTACCCAACTTTCCCCGTGCATGTCGGCATCGTGCGCGCCACCAGCAGCGATGCCGACGGCAATCTGAGCTTCGAGCGCGAGGCGCTGACCATCGAGAGCCTGGCCATCGCCATGGCTGCGCACAACAGCGGCGGCTTGGTAATCGCCCAGGTTGAACGCATCGTCGAGCGCGGTGAAGTGAATGCGCGTGAGGTGAAGATCCCCGGCATCCTAGTGGACTGCGTGGTGGTAGCCGAGCCAGCCAATCACCAGCAGACCTTCGCCACCGCCTACAACCCAGCGTTTGCTGGCGAGGCCCGCATCCCGGTGGACAGCCTGGCGCCGATGCCGCTGGATGTGCGCAAGCTCATCGCTCGTCGTGCGGCACTGGAGCTCAAAGCGGGCGCAGTGGTCAACCTCGGTATCGGCATGCCCGAAGGCGTAGCGTCAGTGGCGGCCGAGGAAGGTGTAATCGAGCGCCTGGCGCTGACCGCCGAACCCGGCGTAATTGGCGGCATCCCCGCCTCGGGGCTGGATTTTGGCGCGGCCAGCAACTACAGCGCGCTGCTCGACCAGCCCTATCAATTCGACTTCTACGACGGCGGCGGCCTGGACATTGCCTTCCTCGGCTTGGCCCAGGCTGACGCCGCCGGCAACCTCAACGTGTCCAAGTTTGGCTCACGGCTGGCGGGTGCCGGTGGCTTTATCAACATCAGCCAGAACGCCAAGCAGGTGGTGTTCGTCGGCACCTTCAGCGCAGGGCCACAAGACATCCGTATCGAGGACGGTCAGCTGCGTATCGTCAAGGACGGCGAGCTGCGCAAGTTTGTCGCTGAGGTGGAGCACCGCACCTTTGCCGGCCGGCTGGCGGCTGAACGCGGGCAGCCAGTGCTCTATGTCACCGAGCGCTGCGTATTGCGCCTGACCTTGGATGGCTTAGAGCTGGTCGAGGTAGCCCCTGGCGTGGACATCGAACGCGACATCCTCGCACGCATGGACTTCGCCCCCATCGTGCGCGCACCGAAACTGATGGATGCACGGCTGTTCCAGCCAGCGCGCATCGGCCTGTGCGAGCAGCTGGCCGCCGACTAACGATTGAGTGTGAGTTTACGGGCCTATAGGCCCGTTTTTTTTGCTCGAACAACTGGCTTACTCCGGCCTCACGGCCTGCAGCAGAAAGTCGACAAAGACCCGCACCCGCTGCGGCAAATGGCGGCCACTGGGATACAGCAGCGAGAATGGGCGATTGCGCCCTGCGTAACCCTGCAGTACTTCCACCAACCGCCCCTCACGCAGATCGTCTTCGACGATAAAACCCAGCGCTTGGAATAATCCGGCCCCACTACGGGCCAACGTGGTGCCCGCCAGCACATCTTGCGCGCAGCAATAGTCGCCCGTGGTGGCCAACTCCAGATCATGACCCTGCTCGCGGAACAACCAGGGCACGGCTCGACCGTTGCGCGGCAAGAGAAACTGGATGCATTGATGCTCGGCCAAGTCTGCCAGGGTCACGGGGGTGCCCGCCTGGCGTAAATAACCGGGGCTCGCCACCACCAACAGTGGCGTTTCTTCCAGGGACCGGGCGATCAGGCTGGAGTCGGCTGGTGGACGGGCACGAATGGCCAAATCGAACCCTTCGTTGGAAAAGTCGATATTGCGATTGCTCAACTCCACTTCGATACGCACCTGCGGGTAACGGGCGCGAAATGCCGGCAGCAGTGGTAATACACGGTAATGCCCATAGGTGGTGGGCAGGCTGATACGCAATAACCCGGCCGGTTCGCTCTGCTGGCCGCTCAAGGTGCGCTCAGCCTCGACGAGCTGACCCAGCGCCTGACTGCACTGCTCGAAGTAAACCCGCCCGGCCTCGGTCAACCGTACTTGCCGCGTGGTTCGGGTAAACAGGCGCACCCCAAGACGCGCCTCCAAACGCGCCACCGAGCGACTAACCGCCGCCGGCGTCACCCCGGCCACGTGGGCTGCGGCAGTAAAGCTGCCGTGCTCGGCAACCAAACAAAACAACTCCATGCTGCCAAGCAGCACCCCACCCAATTGCCGCCGCATGATTAATTACATCCTGTATCAAGTGAAATGCCATTGATGCTATTTATTCAGCTATTGATCATCAATAACCTGAATCCGCTGCCTTATCCACCTTTGCGGAGTCATTGCATGAAACTCTTCTACAGCCCTAGCACCTGCTCTTTGGTCGCCCATATTCTGCTGCACGAAACCGACCTGCCCTGCACCCTGGAGCGAGTCGATCTCGCCAGCCATCGCACCGCCGCTGGCGAGGACTTTCACCGGTTAAACCCCAAAGGCTATGTGCCGTTGCTGCAACTGGACGATGGCCAACTGCTCAGCGAGGGCCCGGTGATTGCGCAGTACCTTTGCGAGCTGGCGGGACGCGCAGACCTGCTGCCGCCAACCGGTGCAATGGCGCGCTACCGGGTACTGGAGTGGCAAGCCTATATCAGCAGTGAGCTGCACAAATCCTTCGCCCCCCTGTTCAATCCAGCCCTGGATGCCTCCGCCAAAGCACTGTTTACCGCAGCGTTGCTGAAGAAATTCAGTTGGCTGAGCGAGCATCTGGGGCAGCGCGCCTACCTGTGCAATGATCGTTTCACCCTGGCCGACGCTTACCTATTTACTGTGGCGCGCTGGAGCAGCTTGGTCGGCCTGGACCTGTCCGCCCTGATGCCGCTGCAACGCTACCTCGCCGGCATCGGCGAACGCCCGGCAGTGCGCGCTGCATTAGCCGCTGAAGACCTGCAACCCTGAACCGCGAGGAGCCCAGCATGTGGCGCAATACTGAAGTTTCCCGACGTCTGCAATTGCTAGCACCGATTGTCCAAGGGCCGTTCGGCGGCGGCCTGTCCTCACCAGCCTTAGCCGGCGCGGTAAGCGAAGCCGGCGGGCTGGGCTCGTTCGGCGCACATCACCTGCACGGCGAGGGCATCCTGCAGACCGCTGCGGCCATCCGCGCCGTGACGGCCAAACCCTTCGCCCTCAACCTCTGGCTACCCCATGCCAGCGAGCAACGCGAGTTGAATGACAGCCAGTTCAGCAGCACGCTGGAACTGTTTCGTCGCTATTTCGACGAATTGGGCCTGCCGTTGCCCGATCGCCCCACATTCAAATGGCCGAGCTATGAAGAGCAAGTGGACGCCCTGTTGCAGGCACGCCCCGCGGTGTTCAGCTTTGTGTATGGCGTGCCCGCCGTCGAGGTGCTGGAGCAATGCCGGGCGCGCGGTATTCTGACCCTGGGCACAGCGACCACAGTGGCGGAAGCTCTGGCCTTGGAAGCCGCAGGGGTGGACATGCTGGTGGCCAGCGGGTGCGAGGCAGGCGGCCATCGGGTGGCCTTTCTGCGCCCAGCCGAAGAAGGCCTGATCGGCAACCTGGCACTGATCCCGCAGGTGGTGGATGCGGTGCGCATTCCAGTAATTGCCGCTGGTGGTATCGCCGACGGTCGTGGCATCGCTGCGGCCCTGTGCCTCGGCGCCCAGGGCGTGCAAATTGGCACCGCGTTTCTCGCCTGCCGCGAATCGGCTGCCAGCGAGCAGCACCGCCAGACGCTTTTCAGCCCGCAGGCCCAGCACACCGCGTTAACTCGGGCGTTCAGCGGGCGTCTGGCGCGCGGGATACGCAATCGTTTATTGGAGGAATTGACTGAGCAACAGGCAGCCCTGCCAGGCTATCCAGCCCAAGGCTGGTTCGCCAGCGCACTCAAACCCGCCGCACTGGCTCAGCAGCGGGACGATCTACTGGCGCTCTGGTGTGGCCAAGCCGCGCCTTTACTGCGCCAGCACACCGCCGTGGACCTCTGGAACAGCCTGCTTGCACAGACTGATCGCTTGCTGCCACAGCGTTAGCCGCGCCGGCAACGCAGGCCTGCGTTGCCACTTTCGCCTCGCTTATGCCGCGCCGCATACAAGCACACCAACTCCATCGCCACCGCAGCGCCAGCGAGGGCGGTGACTTCGGCGTGGTCGTAGGGCGGTGAAACTTCGACCACATCCATGCCGACCAGGTTGATGCCGCGCAGGCCGCGCAGAATCTCCAACGCCTGATGCGTGCTCAGGCCGCCGCACACTGGCGTGCCGGTGCCAGGGGCAAAAGCCGGGTCTAGACAATCGATATCGAAGGTCAGGTACACCGGGTTGTCGCCCACCCGCGCGCGTATCTGTGCAGCGATCTGCTCCGGCGTGCAGCGGTGCACCTCGCGCGCATCCAGCACCTGAAAGCCCATCACATCGTCATTGGTGGTGCGCAGGCCGATCTGCACCGAGCGCGCCGGATCAACCAAGCCTTCGCGCGCAGCGTGGTAGAACATAGTGCCGTGATTAACGCCCTGCTCGCTGTCATCGGCATCCGGCCAGGTGTCGCTGTGGGCATCGAAGTGCACCAGCGACAGCGCGCCGTATTTACGCGCATGGGCCTTGAGCAGCGGGTAGCTGATAAAGTGGTCGCCGCCCAGGGTGAGCATGGCGCAACCGGCCTGGACGATATGTTCGGCATGCGCCTCGATGGCCGCCGGAATGCTGTGCGGCAGGGCGTGATCGAAATTACAGTCGCCATAATCGATCACCGCCAGGTGGTCGAACGGGTCGAACTCCCAGGGATAATGCCGCTCCCAGGCGCTGGTTACCGAGGCCGTGCGAATCGCCCGCGGGCCAAAACGGGTACCGGGACGATTGGTGGTGGCAGTGTCGAAGGGCACGCCGCTGACGACCAGATCCACACCTTTCAGATCACGGCTGTAACGCCGGCGCATAAAGCTGGTGACCCCGGCATAGGTCGGTTCCGAAGATGTGCCGTAGAGGCTTTCGCGGGTAAATGCCTGGTCGTTGCCGTTAAATTCTTCCATTAGCGGGTACTCAATACTGACTGCGGAAAGTGGTCCAGATACGGGTGCGTTCACGCTGCTGGCGCAACGGCATTAATTGCTCGGCAAACAGCCGTGCTCGTACGGTTTCATCGGGGTAAATATCGGCATCGCCGCTGATCGCCGGGTCAACCAAGGCGGTGGCGGCCTGGTTGGCGTTAGCGAAAAACACACTGTTGGTCAGCTCGGCGATAGCCTCTGGACGCAGCATGTAATCGATAAAGGCGTGGGCGGCCTTGGGGTGCGGCGCATCAACGGGAATCGCCATGGCGTCAAACCACAGCAAGGTGCCTTCACGTGGTATGCGGTACTGCACGTCGAACGGCTGCTGGGTTTCCTGCGCGTTGGCCGCCGCCATAGAGGCATCGCCGTTGTAGGTCAGTGCCAGACAAATCTCCCCCCGGGCCAAGTCATTGATATGCCGACCGCTGCCGACATAGCGCAGGTTCGGCTGCAACTGGGCGAGTAACTGCGCCACCGCATCGAGGTCGGCGCGCTCGCGGCTGTAGGGGGCCTTGCCCAGGTAGTTGAGGGCAATGCTGATCACTTCCTGCGGCGAGTCGATCACCGCGATGCCGCAATCCTTAAGCTTGCTGGCATATTCGGGTTTAAACAGCAGATCCAGGCTGTTCAGCGGTACGCCCGGCAGGCGTTGTTCGAGCGCCTGGCGGTTGAAACCCACGCCAACCGTGCCCCAGGTATACGGCAGGCCGTACTGGTTGCCCGGGTCGGCGCTGGCGAGCTTGGCCAGCAACTCATCATCGAGATTGCCAAGGTGCGGCAATTGGGTGCGATCAAGCGGCTGCACGGCCTTGGCCTGAATCGCCCGGGCCAGGCCGCTGGAGGCCGGGAAAACCACGTCGTAACCGCTGCCGCCCGTAAGCAACTTACTGTCCAGGGCTTCGGCGCTGTCGAAGATGTCGTATTTGACCTTGATCCCGGTCTCATCCTTGAAGCGCTGCAGGGCTTGCTCCGGCAGGTAGGCGGACCAACTGTAGATATTCAAGGTTTTCTCTTCGGCCTGGGCGGCAAAGGCGCAACACAGCAGAAGCGGAACAAGGGCCTGACGCATACTGAATGACCTCGGTAACGTGATGAGCTGTGTGCATCCTGCCCGGCGGTTTGCTTAGCTTAAATATGAAGTGTTCTACTCTGGCATCGACATTCATCAATGTTTGGAGCCAGCATGCTCAGCCAGTTACGCGACCTTGATCTGCAGTTGCTGCGACTGTTCGTTACCGTGGTGGAATGCGGCGGTTTCAGCGCCGCTCAAGGTGAGCTGGGTATTGGCCAGTCGACCATCAGTACGCAGATGGCCAAACTGGAAACCCGTCTGGGTTTTCGTCTGTGCGAGCGCGGCAAGAGCGGCTTTCGCCTAACGCCTAAGGGCGAGCAGGTGCTAAGCGCCACGCGCAAACTGTTCAGCGCCATCGACACCTTTAAAAGCGAAGCCCAGGGCATGGCCGACAAGCTGCTAGGCGAGCTGCGCATTGGTTTGTCGGAGGGCCTGGCAGCCAGCGTGTTGGAGCAAGTGGCCGAGGCGATTGGGCGCTTTCGCGGGCGCAACCAGGCGGTACAGATCGAGCTGCTTACCGCCATGCCGGCTGAGCTGGAACGCCGTCTGCTGCAGGACCAGTTGCACCTGGCCATCGGCTATTTCTCCAGCAACCAGACCGCGCTGGATTATCAGCCGCTGTTTAGCGAGCGCCAGGTACTGTTTTGCGCGCAGGGGCATGCGCTGTTCAAGCGCCCGCAGATCAGCCTGGAAGACCTGCAACAAGCCGACCGCGTGCACCACCCCTACCGTTTCGTGCAAGCCCGCGAGCCCTTGCAGAATGCAGCCAGTTCGGCGCAGACCGAGCAGGTGGACGGCACCCTCGCGTTTATTCTCTCCGGCCAGCACATCGGTTACTTGCCCGAACATATTGCCGCGCCCTGGCTGACCAGCGGCCGTTTGCGCGCCATGCAGGCCGAGGCACTGAGTTTCGAGGTGCAATTCCACCTGGCCAGCCATCGCGGCCAGCATCCCAGTGATGCCCAGCGGGCGTTTAGCGAGGACCTGGCGCAGGCTTTTGCCACACAGTAAGAAGGCGTATGGCGGCCACTATGCCGCCAGACGTTGGCGTTGCTTAACAGGTAGTTGAGAACGTAGACGAGGCAGGCAAGACAAGGCAAAAACAGGCGAGGAAGCGGAGTTTACGTGCTGTAAATGAGCATTCCGAGCCTGTTTTTAACGCAGTATTGCCAACGCAGGTAGTTCTCATCTGCCTGCTAACGCTGCTGTGGCGGTTCAGGTGGCTGCTGCAAGTGCGCAGTCAGTTGGTCGATGGCGGCGATGGTGTGGATGATGTCAGCGTGGATGGTAGCGCTGCGCAGGTCAGCCTCAAGTGCATCAGGCTCGGCTTCAAGCTGTAGATGGGGATCAAACAGCCCGGCGGTGACAGGTTGCAACAGGTTCATGGCTCTCTCCTTGCCGCTCAAAAACGGCGTGACGGGGTCAGGAGGCAGTGCAATGAAAGGGCGAACGCCCCAAAGGTGGTTGTTATTGGCTGGCGAATCACTGAGTCGCACAGTCCGTTGCGCAGGTTCAGGATTGCCCGGTTTGATGACCGGGGCATGACAGCGCGACGCGGTTTTAGGATCTACCGCACGCGGCGCAGGGGCAAGCCGCACCGCCAAACGGTCAACCCCGTGCGCCAAGCAACGGCGGCATGGGGCAGTCGAGAATATCGGCAACGGCGCGCATCAGCTCGGCCTCGGCGGCATTGATCTGGCCATTATGCTCAATACAACGCGCCATGGCCTTGAGCAGCTGCGGCTTCTGCAAGGGCCAAAGCAGGCTCAAGCGCCGCAGCGCAGGTTCAAGCGCCAATAAGTCACTGGCGCTAGCCGGTAGCAACGTGTCAAGCGGGAACGACAACTCACCAGCGGCATGACTAAAAGCCTGATGTGCAGCAGGCTCATCCACACCGCCCGCGCGGGCCAGCAGCGACAGCACCACAGTGGTTTCAGCGGCCAGTTCCTGCAGCTGGTAGCGGCTGGTTTGTGCGCGCGCGCCTTCGACATTGCGCTCGACGATACGCAGCAACGTCCACTCCAGCAGGGCGACCCGGCCATCGGCGCGGATCAGCAGGGCCATGTTGGCCTTCAATGCCGCGAACTGATCGGCCGCCAATTGCTTGAGCGCTGGCATGGCCAGATCCAGCAGTGGCAAACGCATCCCAGGCGCCAGCTGGCGCAGCGGCTCACGCAACTGTTCCAGCTGCGCGGCAACCTCCGCGGCGATGCGCGGCTGCAGCAACTGTAACTGCTGCGACGCTTGCACCTCGACCGGGTCGAGCAGCAGGCCGTAGAGCAATGCCTGCGCACCATTGCAGCTATGCGCCGCCTCGCTCAGGGCAATATCCAGATGCGCCAGAGTGCTGCGCGCGGCCAGCAGATGCGGTGCCTGCGGATCGCCGATGGCGCCAATCGCTTCAGCCGCCGAAGCCGGGCTTAAGCCCGGTGCAAAGGCGCTCAGACTATGCACATTGACGGCCGCCTCGCTGGCTGCAGCAGCCGGCATTGCCGCGCCAAGTTCCGTCACATGCGGGTAGCGGCCATCCCAGCCTGGAGTGATGCGGCGGATGCGCTGATCCAAGGGTGGATGGGTGGCCAGCATGCCTTCTAGGGCCTGGCTGATGCCGGCGGCAAAATACATATGGCTGAACTCGGCGGCATGCCCGGCCTGCAGTTGTGAGCCATACAGATTGCCGCCGATCTTCTTCAAGGCGCCGGCAATGCTGTCCGGGTTACGGGTGTACTGCACCGCCGAGGCGTCGGCGAGAAACTCGCGCTGGCGGCTTACGGCAGCCTTGATCAGGTTGCCGAAAAAGGTTCCGGCATAGCCCAGCACCCACAACGTAACGCCGATGGCGATTACGATTGCCGCCGAGTTATCGCGGCTGGAGCGGCTACCACGGCCGCTGCTGCGCAGCAGAAAACCACCAATCAGCCCCAGCAGCAGAATGCCATGCAGCACCGACACCAGGCGCGTATTGAGGCGCATATCGCCGTGGAAGATATGGCTGAATTCATGGGCAATCACACCCTGCAATTCATCGCGATTGAGCTGGCAGATCGCTCCACGGGTTATCCCGATCACCGCGTCCTGCGGCGTCAGGCCAGCGGCAAAAGCATTGATCCCAACATCATCAAGCACATACACCGGCGGCACCGAGGTGCCAGAAGCCAGGGCCATTTCCTCCACCACATTAAGCAACCGGCGCTCTTCGAGGCTCTGTGGCGACAGGTTGATCAGACGCCCGCCCAGGCGCTCGGCAATCGCCTGACCACCACGGCTCAGTTGCAGCTGCTTGTACAGACTGCCCAACAGCACCACGCCAATCACCGCCAGCGCAACGCAACCCACCAGCGGCCAACTGGGCAACACGCTGTTCGGCGCGTCGCTGGCCAACCACAACGAGGTGTGGCTCTGACCAAAGAGCTGCCAGACCAAGCCCAGCACCAGACTGGTCAAGGTTATCAGGCTCAGCACCGCCAAAACCATAAGGATCAGCAAACGCCCACTGTTACGTCGGGCGCGATCCTGTTGCTCGAAAAAATTCATTCCAGTGCGCTCTTAAAACGACACCTTCGGCGCTTCCTGGATCGCCGCGCTGTCGGCGAACTCCAACAAGCTGGCGTCCTGAGCGTGACCGAAGCTGGCGGCCAGCAATACCGGCGGGAACGACTGCTTGTAGGTGTTGTAAGCCATCACGGCATCGTTGAAGGCCTGACGGGCAAAGGCCGCCTTGTTCTCGGTGCTGCTCAACTCTTCACTGAGCTGCTGCATATTCGCCGAGGCCTTGAGGTCCGGGTAGGCCTCAAGCGTGACATTCAGCCGGCCCAGGGCGCTGTTCAGCAACCCTTCCGCGCCGCCCAACTGCGCCATGCTCTGCGCATTGCCGGGCTGCGCCGCAGCAGCCTTGAGCCCGGTTACCGCGTTATTGCGCGCGGCAATCACCGCCTCCAGGGTCTCCCGCTCATGGGCCATATAGCCCTTGGCGGTTTCCACCAGATTGGGGATCAGGTCATAGCGGCGCTTGAGCTGCACCTCGATCTGCGCAAAGGCGTTCTGAAAGCGATTACGCAGGGTCACCAGCTGGTTGTAGATGCCAATGACGAAAAAAATCAACGCGGCGATAACCGCCAGGAAAATCAGCGTGGAGATAGACATGGGGAAATCTTTATCGCATGCGGAAGAGAAGCAGATGGTAGCGGAAAAGCATTAGAGGAAATGCTCACCGGCGCAAAACTGCAGGCCCTGATGCGCCCATGGAAAACGCCGCGCGGCCTGATGCTTAGTTTATGCAGCGCTATCCAGATGCCACATGGTGGAAAAAACTCTTGGCAAAACAGACCGACCGGTCTATATATTTAGTCCATGAAAAAGACCTCGACCCGCGACAAACTGATCCACGCCATGGCCGATGCCCTGCAACGCAAGGGGCTGCATGGCGTTGGCCTGACTGAGCTACTGGAAATTGCCGGCGCGCCCAAAGGCAGCCTCTATCACCACTTCCCTGGCGGTAAGAGCGAGTTGGCGGTGGCGGCCATCGACCATATCAGCCGGCACATCGACAGCCTGTTCAGCCAGCTGTTTGCTCAGCAGCCCGATCCGCTCAAGGCGTTGCACAACTGGTTGCAAGGTGCGCTGCAGCAGCTGGAAAGCAGTCAGTTCGAGCGCGGCTGCCCGCTGGCCACCATTGCCCTGGAAAGCGGCCCGGAAGACGTAGCAATTCGCGCCGCTCTGCAGCGCAGTTTTACCGCCGTGCGCCAGGCCCTGAGCGTGCAACTGCATGCCTACGGCTACCCCAGCGAGCAAGCGGACAACCTCGCCGCTTTGTTTGTAGCGCTGTATGAAGGCGGGCTGCTGCAAGCCCGCGTGGCCGGCAGCAGCGAGCCGCTCAAGCGCGCCGCCACTGCCTTGTTCACCCTAACCCGCGAACAGTTTCCGCGAGGAGTCCGCCCATGAACACCCCAGTTATCCTTAGCGAAACCGTGCAGCTGCCGGCACTCGACGGTTATCCGCTCACCGCCACGCTATATCACGCCCCGGAGCCGATCGCGCAATTGCTGATTGCCGGCGCCACCGGCGTGCCTCAGGGTTTCTACCGACGCTTTGCCGAATACGCGGCGCGGCGCGGTTACAGCACCCTGACCCTGGATTACCGCGGTATCGGCCAATCCAAGCCGGCCAGCCTGCGCGGCTTTGCCATGGATTATCTGGACTGGGCGCACCTCGATCTGGCGGCGGCTGTCGACCAGCATCGTCACCCGCAGCGACCGCTGTATATGGTTGGCCATTCGTTTGGCGGGCATGCCTTCGGGCTATTGCCCAACCATGATCAGGTCCAGGGTTTCTACACCTTCGGCACCGGTGCCGGCTGGCATGGCTGGATGCCCAAGGCCGAGCAGCTGCGCGTGCTGACTATGTGGCGGCTGATTGGCCCGCTGCTGACCCGCTACAAGGGCTATCTGGCCTGGAGCAAACTGGGCATGGGCGAAGACTTGCCGTTGGGCGTATATAAACAGTGGAAGCGCTGGTGCAGCTTCCCGCGCTACTTCTTCGAAGACCCGCAGATGCCGGATCTCGCCAAGCGTTTTGCTCAGGTCAGCACACCGATTATTGCCGCCAACGCGCTGGACGACCTCTGGGCCCCGCCTGCCTCGCGCGACGCTTTTATGGCCGCCTACAGCGCCGCGCCTTATCAAGCACGCACCCTCGATTCAGCCGCCAGCATCGGCCCTCTCGGCCATATGGGCTACTTCCGCCCGGCGGCGCAGCCGTTGTGGGATGAAACACTGAACTGGTTTGCCGAACTGCAGGCGCAGCGCCAGGCCGCCTGAACATCCCAGATGAAATGAGGTTGCGCTGATGAGCATAATCCCAGCAGGCTTTACCCCACTGTTTCGCAGCAGTCCCTTCCTCGATCTGCTCGGGCCGATTTACAACCAGCGCAGTGACACGGGCCTGGTGATTGGCCTGCGCGCCGAGGAGAAACACTGCAATGCACGCGGTCTGGTGCATGGCGGTGTGCTCAGCAGCCTGGCCGACGTGGCTCTGGGCTATAACAGTGCCTTCGCTCAAGAGCCGCCCACGCCGATAGTCACCAGCAGCCTGACCATCGACTATGCCGGCACGGCCAAACTCGGCGACTGGATCACCCTCGAAACCGATGTGCAAAAAGTCGGTAAAAGTCTGGCGTTCGCCAATTGCTACGTTGTGGTCGAGTCCGTGCGCATCGCCCGCGCCAGCGCGGTATTTAGCGTGATCACGCGATAACGTGCGACAGGTCGAGAAAGATTGTGTGATTTGGCGAATGCCATAAAAAATTGCCTGGAGCAATTTTTAACATCACGCAGCGATGGCCCGAAGGGTGGCTGCCATGGATGGCAGGCGATAAAAAAGAAAACCCCGCGATTGCGGGGTTTTTGCAGACTGTTTGCTGACATCCTTGATCTGCTTGCCATCCTGGCAGCTGTCCCACGTGTCCCTGTTGCTAAAGTGCGCTTCCTGCGCGACGTCCTTGGGTAACAGATTAGCCAGCACTAGACACCTGGCCTAGTGGCGATCTGCAGCACACCGTGTAAGCCAATGCCTACAGTGACGAAACCAAGCAAATGCTCGGCTTTATTTTGTGACGCAGGTCTTGCTAGACTCGAACCTGTCTCACAAAAACAACAGACCCCGTCAACGGCGGTCACTGGGGCCACACATGCGCTCACTGTTTATTGCCATCGGCTGCCTAGCAGTCAGCATCAGCCCGTTTGCATCCGCCAGCGGGCAAAACCAGATCTCCGATCCCAAAACCGCCGTGAAACTGTTCTGGAGCCAACTTTACGGCCAGGGCGGCACTTCGCTGTATTGCGGCGCAGCCTTTAGCGAGGAAAGTGCTCAGTTCAAGGCCAGCGCCATCTACAGCAGCAAGCAGCTGAAAAGCTCCCTGCGCTGCATAACCAACCGCCAGTGCGGAATCATGAACCCGCAGTACGTCTATATGGCTTCTGACCTGCACAACCTGTATCCGGCCATGACGCGTGTGGAGTTGGTGCGCCGCAATGCACAGTTCGGCGAACTGGACGACAGCGTACCAAGCAAGTTTGCTGACATTGGCTGCGACATGAAAACCAGTTTCCAGATGGTCGAGCCGCGCGATGAGGCCAAAGGCAATATCGCCCGCGCGATCTTCTATATGCATGTCGAGTACGGCCTGCCTATCGTCGGCCAGGTGCAGCTGTACAAGAAGTGGCACCAAATGGACCCACCGGACGCCGAAGAGAAAGCGCGCAACGACAAAATCGCCAGCCTGCAGGGCACGCGCAATCGCTTTATCGACAATCCAGAGCTGATCGAGCAGCAGATCAATAACTGATCCGTATTCAGCGCCGAGGTTTATGGCTGGAGCGCAGCTTGTAGCGATCGCCCGGATGGGTCAGCCGGGCGTAGCTGATCAGGTGCTCATCCGACCAGGTTCGGCGAATCACACTCAGGCACGGCGCACTCGGCTCGATAGCCAACCATTGCGCCACCTGCGCCCCCACTAGCACCGCCTCCACCACATGCTCGACATCGGAGATTGGGCAACTGCTGACCAACACCTCGTTGGGCGTCTGCAGGCTGAAGTCATGCTGCAGATAATCCGGCACCCAACGCGGATTGACGAAGCGATCTTCCAGCTGGATCGGCACCCCGTCTTCACGGTGGACCAAAATGCTGTGAAACACCTCTGCACCCAGGCGCATCCCCAAACGCAGCGCCACCTCATCATCCGCCGCCAGCGCCTCACAACGAATAACGTCATTGCTGTAAACATGCCCACGGCCACGGACTTCCGTGGCGATGTTCAACACATCATGCAGCGATGACTCAGCCTTGCGATCCGTGACAAAGGTGCCCAGCCCGGCCTGACGCAGCAGATAGCCTTGCTGCACCAGATCGCGAATGGCTTTGTTGGCGGTCATCCGGCTAACGCCGAAATCTCGCGCCAACTGCTCTTCGGCGGGAATCTGATGATTGACCGGGTAAACGCCGCTCTGAATGCGCTCCAGCAAAAACGCTTCAATCGCCTTGTAGCGCGGGGTGGTACTGCTCACAACAGCTCCTTGGGGTAGTACCCGATGCGCGGATGATAGCGCGTCAACAAGCCGCAACGTAGGGTGGGCAACGCTTTGCTTGCCCACCGTTGCAACACGCTAAGCCGGTAGACGCGCTTCGCGCTGCAACCCTACCAACTGCGCTCAACGCCAACCTACGCCAGCGACGGCAATACCCCGCTCGGCAGCAACGGGGTCAGCACGCGCTCGGCAAGCAGCGCATTGGCGGCCTCGATATCCGGGGAAAAGAAACGGTCTTCGACGTAATAGGCTACGCGGCTACGCAATACCTGACGCGCCTGCTCCAACAATGGCGAGCTCTTCAAGCCCTCGCGAAAGTCCAGGCCCTGACAGGCGCCCAGCCACTCGATAGCGATCACGCCACGGGTGTTAGCGGCCATTTCCCAAAGGCGCTTGCCGGCGGCCGGGGCCATGGACACATGGTCTTCCTGGTTGGCCGAGGTCGGCAGGCTGTCAACGCTGTGCGGATGGGCCAGCGCCTTGTTCTCGCTGGCCAGGGCCGCGGCGGTGACCTGAGCGATCATAAAGCCGGAGTTGACCCCGCCATTGGCCACCAGAAACGGCGGCAGCTGCGACATGTGCTTGTCCATCATCAACGAGGTGCGGCGCTCACTCAGGGCGCCAATTTCGGCGATGGCCAGGGCGATATTGTCGGCGGCCATGGCCACCGGCTCGGCGTGGAAGTTACCCCCGGAAATCACATCACCCTCGGCAGCGAACACCAGCGGGTTGTCCGAAACCGCGTTGGATTCGACGGCCAACACCTCGGCGGCCTGACGCAACTGGGTCAGGCAAGCGCCCATCACCTGTGGCTGACAACGCAGCGAATACGGGTCCTGCACCTTATCGCAGGCTTCATGGGAGCGACCGACTTCGCTACTGTCGCCAAGCAGATGACGATAAACCGCCGCCGCGTCGATCTGCCCGCGCTGGCCGCGAGCGGCATGGATACGCGCATCGAACGGCGAGCGCGAGCCCAAAGCGGCTTCCACGGTCAGGCCACCGCAAACAGTCGCGGCGGCGAACAGGTCTTCGGCCTCGAACAACCCGCGCAAGGCATAGGCGGTGGATACTTGAGTACCGTTAAGCAACGCCAGGCCCTCCTTGGCGGCCAGGGTCATGGGTTGCAAACCGGCAATCGCCAATGCCTCAGTGGCCGACAACCATTCACCGCGATAACGCGCCTGGCTTTCACCGAGCAACACCAGCGACATATGCGCCAATGGTGCGAGGTCACCGGAGGCACCCACCGAACCCTTGAGCGGAATATGCGGGTAGACCTCTGCATTGATCAGGGCGATCAGCGCATCGATCACCTGCCGGCGAATCCCAGAGAAACCACGGGCCAGGCTGTTGACCTTGAGCAGCATGATCAGGCGCACCATGGCGTCGTCCAGCGGCTCGCCAATACCGGCGGCGTGCGACAACACCAGCGAGCGCTGCAGCTTTTCAAGGTCCTCATTGGCGATGCGGGTCGAAGCCAACAAGCCGAAACCGGTGTTGATGCCGTAGGCGGTACGGCCCTCGGCGATGATGCCGTTAACGCAGGCGACACTGGCCTCGATGGCCGGGTAGGCCGACTCTGCCAACGTCAGGCGCAGCGGTGCCTGGAAGGCGGCGCGCAGTTGGGCCAGGGTCAACTGGCCAGGGTGTAGGGTGAACAGACTCATGCTCGGGCTCCTTGAGTGGCGCCAATCATAGGCAAGTCGAGGCCCTGCTCACGGGCACAATCGACGGCAATGTCATAACCGGCATCGGCGTGACGCATCACCCCGGTGCCTGGATCGTTACGCAGCACGCGGCCGAGACGAGCACGGGCTTCCGGCGTGCCATCCGCCACTATGACCACACCGGAGTGTTGCGAGTAGCCCATACCGACGCCGCCACCATGGTGCAGCGACACCCAGGTCGCACCGCCGGCGGTATTCAGCAGAGCATTAAGCAGCGGCCAATCGGACACTGCATCGGAGCCATCCATCATCGACTCGGTTTCGCGATTGGGGCTGGCCACCGAGCCGGAGTCCAGATGGTCGCGACCGATGACGATGGGCGCCTTCAGCTCACCGCTCGCCACCATGTCATTGAAAGCCTGGGCCAGACGCGCACGGTCCTTCAGGCCGACCCAGCAGATGCGTGCCGGCAGCCCCTGGAAGCTGATGCGCTCGCGGGCCATGTCCAGCCAGTTGTGCAGGTGGGCGTCGTCCGGGATCAGCTCTTTGACCTTGGCGTCGGTCTTGTAAATGTCCTCTGGGTCGCCAGACAGCGCCACCCAGCGGAACGGGCCGATGCCTTGACAGAACAGCGGGCGGATATAGGCCGGGACGAAACCGGGGAAGTCGAAGGCGTTGTCGACGCCCTCCTGCAGGGCCATCTGGCGGATGTTGTTGCCGTAGTCGAAGGTCGGCACGCCCATCTGCTGGAAGGCCAGCATGGCGCGCACGTGCACAGCCATGGACTGCTTGGCGGCCTTGACCACCACGGCCTCCTCGGTCTTGCCGCGCGCCACGTACTCGTCCCAACTCCAGCCAGCAGGCAGGTAACCGTGGCGCGGATCGTGGGCGCTGGTCTGGTCGGTGACCATATCCGGACGCACACCACGGCGTACCAGTTCCGGCAATATTTCAGCCGCGTTACCACACAGGGCGATGGACACGGCCTTGCCTTCACCGCAGTACTTGTCGAGGCGCGCCAGAGCGTCGTCCAGATCCTTGGCCTGCTCGTCGACATAGCGGGTCTTCAGGCGGAAATCGATGCGCGACTGTTGGCATTCGATGTTCAGCGAGCAGGCACCGGCCAGGGTCGCGGCCAGCGGCTGCGCGCCGCCCATGCCGCCCAGGCCTGCGGTTAGCACCCAACGGCCCTTGAGGCTGCCGTTGTAATGCTGGCGACCGGCTTCGACGAAGGTTTCATAGGTGCCCTGGACGATGCCCTGGCTGCCGATATAGATCCAGCTGCCGGCGGTCATCTGCCCGTACATGGCCAGACCCTTGGCATCCAGCTCGTTGAAGTGCTCCCAGGTGGCCCAGTGCGGCACCAGGTTGGAGTTGGCCAGCAGCACGCGCGGCGCGTCGGCGTGGGTTTCAAACACACCAACCGGTTTGCCGGACTGGATCAGCAGGGTCTGGTTATCTTCCAGGCGGGTCAGCACCTCGACGATCTTGTCGTAGCACTCCCAGTTGCGCGCGGCGCGGCCAATGCCGCCATACACCACCAGCTCCTTGGGGTTCTCGGCCACTTCCGGGTCGAGGTTGTTCATCAGCATGCGCAGCGGTGCTTCAGTCAGCCAGCTTTTGGCGGTCAGCGTGGTGCCACGGGCGGCGCGTATTTCGGTGTCACGGAAAAGGCTCATAAGAGGCTCCTTATCAACATATCGTCAGGTGTGGCGGCTTATAGCCAGCCCATGTAGAGCGCCAGGTAGCCCAGCGGAATGCTGAACAACAGGCTTAAAAACGTGCGCTGCAGCCAGACCAGCAACAGGTCGCGCAGGCGCAGGGGAATTCGCGTGGCCAGCACGCAGGGAATCGAAGCGGAGAGAAACAGCACGCTGCTCACCGAGACGATGGCGGTGACGAATTTGACCAGCATGTCGGCGTCTTTCAGCAACATGGCCGGCAGGAACATCTCCGCCAGGCCCGAGGAAATAGCGCGGCCCACCTCCATCGGTTCATTCAGGCCAAACAGCCAGGTCAGGGGATAAAACAACACGCCAAGGGCATCGAAGACTGGGGTGTACTTGGCGGCGAGCAAACCGAGCAAGCCGACCGCGAGAATGCTCGGCAGAATCGCAGCAGTCATGCGCAAGCCATCGACAAAGGTCTCGCGCAACGCGCTGAACAGCGAGGGCGCACTGGCCGCCTGGCTCAGCCCCGCACGCCAGGCGCTGGCAATACGGCTTGCTCCCGCTTGCAACTGCGGCTCGGGACGGCTTTCGGTAGGCAAGCGTGACAGTGGATAGATGCGCGCGCTGACGGCGGTGACGCTGAAGGTCACCAGCATCGCGCTCCAGAAATACAGGTTCCAGATCTCCATCAGGCCAAGAGTCTTGGCGATGATCACCATAAAAGGCGCCGACACGGTGGAGAAGCCGGTGGCGATAATCGCCGCCTCGCGCACGCTGTAGTGGCCCTGCTGGTACATGCGGTCCGTGATCAGCAGGCCCACCGAGTAGCTACCCACGAACGAGGCCACCGCATCAATCGCCGACTTGCCCGGCGTACGCCAGATCGGCCGCATTACCGGCTGCATCAGCACACCGACCAGTTCCAGCAGGCCGAAGCCGATCAAAAACACCAGGGCCAACGCGCCCAGCGGTACGATCAGCGCCAGGCTGAGCACCAGCTTGTCGAACAGAAACGGCAGCATGCCCGGCTGGTACAGCGCCTCGGGTCCAACGCCGAACAGGTAGCCAACGCCGATCAGCAGGCCGAGCACCTTGAGCACACTGAACACCGTGCGGGTCAGGTCACCGCGCCAGCTGCCACTCAGCCAGGGCTGCAGCGCGCCGTAGAGCATAAACAGCATGGCGATGACGATTACCAACGGCCGTGCATGGGTTTGCAGGGCGCTGGCGGCGTGGTCGAGAAGGATAGTGCTGCGCCCACCGATTTCGAACGGCACAAAAAAGATCAGCAGACCAATCAGGCTGTAACCGAGCAATCGGGACAAGGCGCGGCCCCTGGATACGCTGGCGAACGCCGTAAGTTGTTCAGACATGACAGCTCTCCGTGCGCAACGAACGAGGTGCCGGACTGCCGCCATGGCGGTGCTGGGTGAAGGATGTCATCTGTGCATTCCTCTGTATTTATTGTTGTCAGGGAAGTGGCTAATTAGCGTTTAGCCGGTCAGGGTCAACAGGTGAATCAGGCGTGCCGCGACCCTGGCGGTGCGGCTGTCGATGTCGTGTTCGGGGTTGAGTTCGGCCAAGTCAGCCAGGCGCAACTTGCCGCTGTCGCGCACCGTTTCCAGCAGCGGTTCGAGTAGCGCCAGCGGCACGCCACGCGCTGCCGGGGCGCTGACGCCGGGGGCTTCGCAGGCCGGCAGCACGTCGATATCGATGGTCAGGTAGATGGCGTCGCAACCGGAGATAAAGACCTGCAACTCAGCGCTGATAGCGGCCAGACTGGACTCACGGATCTCGCGGTCTTCGCGCACCAGCACATTCAGTTCGGCAGCGCGCTGGAACAAGGCGCGGGTATTGCTGGCGCGGCTGACGCCCAGGCAGGCATAGGCGAACGGCCAGCCACGGGCGGCGCACTGCTCGGCGATCTGCGCGAAAGGCGTGCCGGAAGAACGGGCGTGAGCCGGGTCGCGCAGATCGAAATGCGCGTCGAAATTGATAATGCCGATACGAGGAGTGCCGCCAGCCAAGTGCTCGGCGATGCCCTGCCAGCTGCCGAAAGCCACCTCATGGCCGCCTCCGAGCACGATGGGCAAATGCCCGGCATCCAGCAGCGCGCAGACGTTATGACCGAGACGCGCCTGGGCGCCTTCCAGATCACCAGCGGCGCACAGCACATCACCGGCGTCATAAGCGGCGCCCTGGCGATGCCAGGCTAAATTGGCCAACGCCTTGCGCATGGCCAGGGGGCCATTTACCGCACCAACGCGGCCATGGTTACGGCGCACGCCTTCGTCACTGGCGAAACCGAGCAGGGCGACGCCAGGCTGACTGTCCGCGCGCAGTTCCTGAATGCGCTGATGCCAGCGCGGGCTGTCGGCTTCCGGGTCGACGCGGCCCTGCCAGAGGTCCATGGAGGTGCGATCAGCGTGCATGGATATTGGCCTCTTTGCTGTAACTAATGGCGCCGTTGAAGATGCGCTGACGCAGCCGGCCCGGCTGGACTGCATAAGCCAGCTCGGCGGGTTGCTGCACATCCCACAGGCACAGATCGGCAGGTGCCCCAACCTCGATCCGACCGAGATCCGCGCGGCCGAGGGCGCGGGCGGCATGGGCGGTCATACCGGCCAGGGCCTCACGCGGGGTCAACCGGAACAGGGTGCAGGCCTGGTTAAGAGTCAGCGTGGGGAAGCAGATCGGCGAGGTGCCGGGGTTGGCATCGCTCGCCAGGGCCATCGGCACAGCGTACTGACGCAGCAACGCGATAGGCGGCAACTGGGTTTCGCGCAAGGTATAAAAGGCCCCCGGCAATAGGGTGGCCACGGTGCCGGCGGCGGCCATGGCTTGCACCCCAGCCTCGTCGAGAAACTCGATATGGTCGGCCGAGAGGCCCTGATAACGTGCGGCCAAGGCGCTGGCGCCCTGATTGGACAACTGCTCGGCGTGCACCTTGATCGGCAGGCCGTGGCGTTGCGCGGCCTGGAACACCAACTCGCACTGCGCCGGGCTAAAAGCGATGTTTTCGCAGAACACATCCACCGCATCGACCAGGCCTGCGGCAACGGCCGCCGGGATCATCTCGTTGCACACCAGGGCGATATAGCCATCGCTGTCGCCAGCAAATTCAGGCGGCAAGGCGTGGGCGCCGAGCAAGGTGGTGGTGATGCGCAGCGGCAGCAGCTCGCCGAGGCGGCGGGCGACGCGCAGCATCTTCAATTCATCAGCGCTGCTCAAACCGTAGCCGGATTTGATTTCCAGGGTGGTCACACCGTCGTCCAGCAGCGCCTGCAAACGCGGCAGGCTTTGCGCTAGCAGTTCGTCCTCGCTGGCCGCACGAGTGGCGCGCACAGTGCTGAGGATGCCGCCGCCGGCCTTGGCGATCTCGGCGTAGCTGGCACCCTCAAGGCGCTGCTCGAATTCAGCGGCGCGATTGCCGGCGTACACCAGATGAGTGTGGCAATCCACCAGACCCGGGGTCATCACCCCGCCACGCCCGGCTTCTACCGCACCTTCAGCCATAGCTTCAGGAAACAAGCGGGTCGGCCATAGCCCCGCGACCTTGCCATCCGCCACTAGCAGATTGATCGGCTCAGCCAGCGTCGTCAGGCCATCAAACAGGCAGAGCTCGCGCCAAAGCAGGCGCGGGGCGGACGGGGACATGGGACTCTCCTTGAGCGAATTTGTATATACAATAGAATTCACCCATGCCGTCGTCAACCCCGCTCGTCACTCAAAAATCACTACCGTGCGACACCTTCATATGACCGCGCTAAGGCATAACCAAATAAATCACCGAGATAAACAGCGCATGCTGGTCAACAGCAAAGCCCAGCAGCAGACCAACGGCAGCGCTCGGCTCACACAGCCGCTGTGCAGTCGTAAAACGTTAATGTATATACATATACAAACAGCCTGTATGAGTAACAGCCGTGAGCATCCGTATCATCGACAGCAGCACCGCCCGCCAACTGCCGTGGAAGAACGGCAAGGGCGTAACCCTGGAACTGGCCATCGCACCGCCTGACGCGGGCCTGGATGATTTCGACTGGCGCATCAGCAGCGCGCGGGTGGAGAGCGCCGGCCCCTTCTCTCATTACCCCGGCATCGACCGTAGCCTGGGTCTGCTCAGCGGCGCGGGCCTGCGCCTGAATCTGCCCGAGCAGATCAGCCTTGAGCTCGATAGCCGCACCCCAGTGGTGGCGTTTCCCGGCGAGCTGGATGTGCAGGCCGAACTGCTTGATGACCCGGTGCAGGACTTCAATCTGATGAGCCGGCGCAACCGCTGGCAACACCGCCTGCAATACCGCGAGCTAAAGGGCCAGCAGTGGCTCGACAGCAGCGCGGTGCTATTTATCTACTGCTGCAGCGGCGCAGGCCTGACCTGCGCCAGGGCCGACATGGTGCCCATCAGCCTAAGCGCCGAGCAAGGCTTGCTACTGGAAGACGAAGCCGGCCCCTGGCGCTTGACCAGCCACGGCCGCAGCGGCCTCTACCTGGCACGGCTGGAGCCGGTCACAGCCGAGCAAGAGGCCATTGATCTGCTAAGCGATGATTGGGCATAGCCCTCAACACTCAGCAAATCCAGGCCTGTATAAACTCAAAAGTCCCGGTACTCGGCCCGGGCTTTGTTCAGTTACGAACCCATCAACTATTGCATGCAGATTTTGTAGGGTGGGTTAGCCGCATGCCGTCATCACCACGCATCACGTCATTCGGATGCGGCGTAACCCACCATCGGCGCAACGCGCTCCATTGTCTGGCGGGTTACGCGGCGCACCACTGTCGCGTATGGATTCTCGGCAGGTATTAAGCGCCGCTAACCCACCCTACGAACTGGATATAGCAGCAGACAAAGCCAGGCCCTTAAACGCAAAAGCCCCGGCACTTGGCCGGGGCTCTGGTTTACTGCAAGCGCCGTTAGAACTGCGCGGCGTCGAGCAGATACAAGCTCTCGCTACCGGCCTTAACCGAAGCAGTCAGCGAGTGGATACGCGGCAGCAGGCGAGCGAAGTAGAAACGCGCGGTACCCAGCTTGCTCACGTAGAACTCGTCCTGATCCTGCTTGGCCAGGGCAGTGCGCGCCATCAGTGCCCACATGTAGGCGTAGGCGGTGTAACCGAACACCTGCAGGTACTCGACCGAGGCGGCGCCGACTTCATTCGGGTTGGCCTTGGCGCGCTCCAGCAAGTCGCTGGTCATCAGCTCCAGGTTGGCGATGGCGTCTTTCAACGGGTTCACGAACTCGGCCAGTGAGGCATCAGCCGAATCGGTAAAGGCTTTGATCTCGTCAGCAAAGTGCTTGTAGAACGCACCGCCGCTGCCGACCACTTTACGGCCGACCAAGTCGAGTGCCTGAATACCGTTGGTGCCTTCGTAGATCTGGGTGATACGGCAGTCACGAATCAACTGCTCCTGGCCCCACTCGCGGATATAACCGTGACCGCCGAAAATCTGCTGGCCGTGGGTGGTGGTTTCCAGCGCCATGTCGGTGAGGAAGGCTTTGGCCACCGGGGTCAGCAGGGCGACCAGCTCTTCAGCGCGCTTGCGGGTGGCCGCATCTTCGCTGAACTTGGCGGTGTCGAGCTGCATGGCCACGTAGCTGGAGAAGGCGCGACCGCCCTCGTTCAGCGCTTTCATGGTCAGCAGCATGCGGCGTACATCTGGGTGCACGATGATCGGGTCGGCGGCTTTGTCCTTGGCCACCGGGCCGGTCGGCGCGCGGCTCTGAATACGGTCGCGAGCGTATTCCACGGCGTTCTGGTAGCTGCGCTCACCCAGGGACAGACCCTGGATGCCCACGCCCAGACGCTCGTAGTTCATCATGGTGAACATGGCCGCAAGGCCCTTGTTCGGCGCATCAACGATCCAACCGGTGGCACCGTCGAAGTTCATCACGCAGGTGGCCGACGCCTTAATGCCCATCTTGTGTTCGATCGAGCCGCACGACAGCGCGTTCTGCTCGCCCAGCGAGCCGTCAGCGTTGACCATAAACTTCGGCACCAGGAACAGCGAGATGCCTTTCGGCCCAGCCGGCGCGTCCGGCAGCTTGGCCAGTACCAGGTGAATGATGTTCTCGGTCAGGTCGTGCTCACCGCCGGTGATAAAGATCTTGGTACCGGACACCTTGAAGCTGCCGTCAGCCTGTGGCTCGGCCTTGGTGCGGATGATGCCCAGGTCGGTGCCGGCATGCGGCTCGGTCAGGCACATGGAGCCCGCCCACTGGCCGGAATACATGTTCGGCAGGTATTTCTCTTTCAGCTCTTCGCTGGCGTGGGCGTTGATCGACAGGCAGGCGCCAGCGGTCAGCATTGGGTACAGACCGAACGACAGGTTGGCCGAGTTGACCATTTCCTCGACCTGCGCCGAAATCGCCTTGGGCATGCCCATACCGCCAAAGATCGGGTCCCCGCCAACACCGACCCAACCGCCTTCGGCGTAGGCCTGGTAGGCCGCTGGGAAGCCTGCTGGAGTTTTCACCGAGCCGTTGGCCCAGGAACAGCCTTCTTCGTCGCCGCTGCGATTCAGCGGAGCGATCACACCACCCGTGATCTTGCCAGCTTCTTCCAGAATGGCGGCGGCAGTGTCTTCATCCACCACTTCAGCCAGGGCCGGCAACTGGGCCCACAGCTTGGAAACTTCAAACACTTCGTTGAGCACGAAGCGCATATCACGCAGGGGAGCTTTGTAGTCAGCCATGGGGCAAATCCTCGGACGAACCAGCAGGTGTAAAGATGTGCACGAAGTTTACCCGAACAACTTTTCAGACACATAGGGTCGCGTCGTGACCATATATTCACAAAGCGTTTATCCAGCCCCAGTACGCAAAAGCCCGCCAGGTGGCGGGCTTTGCAGGGTTACGCCGCTGGTCAGAGGGCGAAATGTTCAGCCGGTAGTTTCATCAAGCTATCACTGCCCGCCTCGGCTCCCGCCAAGTGGGTCGCAGTACGCGGCAGCAAGCGCTTGAAGTAGAACTCGCAGGTGGCCAGTTTGGCCTGGTAAAACGCCGCGTCGTCAGTACCTGCCGCCAGCTTCTGCTCGGCCACTTCGGCCATGCGCAACCAGAAATACGCCAGGGTGACGTAGCCGGAGTACATCAGGTAATCCATCGATGCTGCACCGACCTCATCCGGGTTTTTCATCGCCGCCATGCCAATTTTCTGCGTCAATGCGCCCCACTGCTGGTTAAGCGTCGCCAGTTGAGCGGCATAGCCCTTGAGCTGCGGATGCTCGGCTTGAGCCTCGCAGAACTTGTGGACGATCTTGGTAAAGCCGCGCAGCAACTTGCCCTGACTGCCCAGCACCTTGCGCCCGAGCAGGTCGAGAGCCTGGATACCGTTGGTGCCTTCGTAGATCAGGGCGATGCGGCAGTCACGCACCAACTGCTCCATGCCCCACTCGCGGATAAAGCCATGACCGCCGAACACCTGCATGCCATGGTTGGTCACTTCAAGGCCGGTCTCGGTCATAAAGGCTTTGCAAATCGGGGTGAGGAAGGCCAGCAGGTTTTCCGCTTCCTCTCGTTGCTCGGCGCTTTCACCGCTGTGCGCCTGATCGATCAATTGCGCGGTGAAATAGGCCAGGGCGCGGTTGCCCTCATTAAATGCTTTCATGGTCAGCAGCATGCGCCGCACATCGGGGTGCACGATGATCGGATCAGCAGCTTTATCCGGCGCCTTGGGCCCGGTCAGCGCACGCATTTGCAAACGATCGCTGGCGTACTTGATCGCCCCCTGAAAGCTGGTTTCCCCCAGACACAAACCTTGCATGCCAGTGCCCAGGCGCGCGTGGTTCATCATGGTGAACATGCAGTTGAGGCCCTTGTTGGCCTCGCCAATCAGGTAGCCAGTGGCGCTGTCGAAGTTCATCACGCAGGTCGCAGAGGCTTTGATGCCCATCTTGTGTTCGATCGAACCGCAGCTAACGCCATTGCGCGCGCCCGCCTCGCCCTGCGCATCCGGGAGAAATTTGGGCACGATAAACAGCGAGATGCCACGGGTGCCTGCTGGTGCGTCGGGTAATTTAGCCAGCACCAAATGAACGATGTTCTCGCTCATGTCGTGCTCGCCGGCGGAGATAAAGATCTTGCTGCCCGTGACTGCGTAGCTGCCGTCCGCCTGAGGTACAGCGCGGGATTTAATCAAGCCCAAGTCGGTACCGCAATGCGCTTCAGTCAGGCACATGGTGCCGGTCCAACGGCCTTCAGTGAGCTTGCTCAGATAGCTTTGCTTCTGCGCCTCACTGCCGTGGGCGTGAATCGCCGACATGGCGCCGTGGGTCAACCCTGGGTACATGCCCCAGGACAAGTTACTCGACCCCACCATTTCACTGACGATTAACCCCAGCGAGGACGGCAACCCCTGACCACCGTAAAGCGGATCAGCGGAAAGACCGTTCCAGCCACCTTCGACGTACTGGGCAAAGGCCTCTTTGAAGCCCTTGGGCGTAGTCACCACGCCCTCGTTGATTTGGCATTCCTCTTCATCGCCGGAGCGATTGAGCGGCGCCAGCACCTGCTCACAAAATTTCGCGCCTTCGGCCAGGATTGCGTTGACCATGTCCGGGGTGGCATCGCTGGCACCCATCGCCGCGTAACCGGCATGAAAGTCGAAGACCTCGTCGATCAAAAAACGCATATCGCGCTGGGGGGCTTTGTACTCGGGCATGCTGGCTTCTCCGTCAGCTAGAGCGTGGATTAGTGCCCTACGCTAAGGCCCACAACGCGGCGCAACAATCACAGTGCGAATGCTGAATACACTGCCATTAGCCGCCAGCCTCAGCCGCGCGCAGCATCAAGTTTGACCGCCCCGCGCCGCTGGCCATAACTGCGCACACAGTTGCGTCCGGCATTCTTGGCGTTATACAGCGCCTGGTCGGCCGCTTTAAGCACCTCTTCTGGGCTGCGTTGCTCCACTCCACGTTCGGCCACGCCCATGCTCACGGTTACCGACACTTGAGTTGCCGCGCTGCCGGCCCGGCGCGCCCGACCTTGTTTGTCATCCTGCGGGCGCTGCTGCTTGTCACGCAGCTGGATGCGATAAACCTCGATGGCCTGACGAATGACTTCAAGATGCGGCAAGCACTCCTCAAGCGTTTTACCGGGAAATACCAGGGTAAATTCCTCTCCGCCATAGCGGTAGGCTTTGCCACCGCCACCGATCTTGCGCAGCTGAGCGGCGACCAGACGCAACACCTGATCGCCGACATCGTGACCGTGGCTGTCGTTAAATTTCTTGAAGTGATCGACGTCGGCCATGGCGATCACATAGCTACGACCCAGCCGTTGCAGCCGCTCATTCAGGGCGCGCCGCCCCGGCAGGCCGGTGAGCTCATCACGAAAGGCCATCTGGTAGGCCTCATGCGCCACCGCGGTCACCAGGATCAACATGATTTGGCTGCTCATCACATTTAACGCATTGGGCAGGATGAAGGTATTCGGCAGCATCCACAGCAAACCACACAACCCCAGCAACTGCGCGGCATGCAACGGCCGTGGCGCGCGCAGGTACTGCACCAGCAACAGAATCAGGCCGAGGATAAACACCGGATAGGCCAGCTGCACCAGCGCCAACCATTCGACCTGCAACGCCGGCCAGCGCACCAAGGATAACCAGTGCAGCAATCCCGCAGGAAAGCGCTGCGCCAGGCCCACCGCCACTGCACTGACGGCCAGCAAGACTGCCGCTCGGGCGATCAGGTCCTGCAACAGATGAGTACGTTCCTGCCAGGCGGCATACAGGCTATAGAGCAGCGGCAACAACAGGCTGCAGAGGTGGAAAATCAGCGCCGCATCGCTGCGCACCTGCCCCGTGGCGCGAAAATGATCGACCTGGCTATCGAGCAGAAAATAGCCGAGGTACAGCGTCAGCAGCAGAAACACCTCGCGCTGGCGCCCGTACACCAGACAGAACGCACCGCCAAGCAAGAGCAGCAGGGTTGGCAGCACATTAAACAGCGAGGTGAAGAACTCACTTAGCTGTGTGAGGCGAGCAAGCAGAAGCCCGCTGAGCAAGAGCAGCAGCGAGGGCAAGAAATGGCTGAAACGCACAGCGGCAAAACGCGACAAGACAGGCTCCACAAACCGCGAAAAGCAGATAACGCCGCGCAGTTTGCCTGTAACAGGTCGATTACGCACGGAACCCGCTAAGCAATTCGACCAGTTGCTTGGCGTGGCCATGGCTTTATTGATGGCATAAAAAAACCGCCGCCCCAAGGGGCAGCGGTTTTTCGACCTGCGTTGGAAATTAAGGCTTAGTAGCCCAGGTCGAAGTGAGCTTCGTCCATTTCCATCAGGTTGCTGGCACCGGACAACATGGCTTCAACATGAGTACGGGTACGCGGCAGGATACGTGCGAAGTAGAAACGAGCGGTCTGCAGCTTAGCCTTGTAGAAGGCCTCGTCTTCAGTACCGGCAGCGATTTTCTCGGCAGCCAGACGCGCCATGTCAGCCCAGAAGTAAGCCAGGCAGACATAACCGGAGTACATCAGGTAATCCACCGAAGCGGCACCGACTTCTTCGCGGTCTTTCATCGCGGCCATACCCACTTTCATGGTCAGGTCGCCCCACTCCTTGTTCAGCTTGGCCAGAGGCTCGACGAACGCTTTAACCGCGTCGTTGCCTTCGTTGGTTTGGCAGAACTTGTGCACGATCTTGGTGAAGCCTTTCAGCGCTTCGCCTTGAGTCTGCAGCACTTTGCGGCCCAGCAGATCGAGTGCCTGGATACCGGTGGTGCCTTCGTACAGCATGGAGATACGGCTGTCGCGAACGTTCTGTTCCATGCCCCACTCGGCGATGAAGCCGTGGCCGCCATAGATCTGTACGCCGTGGTTGGCTGCTTCAAAGCCGACTTCGGTCATGAATGCTTTAGCGATTGGCGTGAGGAAAGCCAGCAGTGCATCGGCTTGCTTCTTCTCAGCTTCGTCTTGGCTGTACTTGACGATATCAACCTGCTTGGCGGTGAAGTACACCATCGCGCGGTTGCCTTCAGCGAAGGCTTTCATGGTCAGCAGCATACGACGCACGTCCGGGTGGACGATGATCGGGTCAGCGGCTTTTTCCGGCGCTTTCGGGCCAGTCAAAGAGCGCATCTGCAAGCGATCGCGAGCGTACTTCAGGCCGCCCTGGATACCGATTTCAGCGTGAGCCAAACCTTGCAGAGCAGTACCCAGACGGGCCGTGTTCATAAAGGTGAACATGCAGTTCAGACCTTTGTTCGCTGGGCCGATCAGGTAACCGGTGGCGCCATCGAAGTTCATCACACAGGTAGCGTTACCGTGGATGCCCATCTTGTGCTCGAGCGAACCGCAGGTAACTGCGTTGCGCGCACCGATGGACTCGTCAGCGTTAACCGAGAACTTCGGCACGATGAACAGCGAGATACCTTTGGTGCCTTGCGGCGCGTCCGGCAGGCGGGCCAGTACGATGTGGACGATGTTATCGGCCATGTCGTGCTCACCAGCGGAGATGAAGATCTTGGTGCCGGAAATCTTGTACGAACCGTCAGCCTGAGGCTCGGCCTTGGTACGCAACATGCCCAGGTCGGTGCCGCAATGCGGCTCGGTCAGGCACATGGTGCCGGTCCACTCGCCGGATACCAGCTTGGTCAGGTAGGTGTGCTTCTGCTCATCGGTACCGTGCTCGGCGATGGTGTTCATCGCGCCGTGCGACAGGCCTGGGTACATGCCCCATGACCAGTTCGAGGTGCCAACCATTTCGCTAACAACCAGACCCAAGGACTCAGGCAGGCCTTGGCCGCCGTGGTCTACGTCGTGAGCCAGGCTCGGCCAGCCGCCTTCTACATACTGCTTGTAGGCTTCTTTGAAGCCGGTAGGCGTTTTCACGCCGTCAGCGGACCAGGTGCAACCTTCGGTGTCACCTACACGATTCAGTGGCGACAGCACTTGCTCACAGAACTTCGCGCCTTCTTCAAGGATGGCGTCGACCATGTCCGGAGTAGCGTCCTGGCAGCCAGGCAGGCTCTGATAATGCGCTTCGTAGCCGAGCAGTTCGTCGCGTACGAAACGGATATCACGCAAGGGGGCCTTGTAATCAGGCATAGCGGTTAACCTCTGCGGTGGATTCTTAGTGTGTAGGTGACCGGATATTCGGTCGTTTTCGGGATCAATCCCGATGCTCGACTGCCCCTTGGCAATCAAGGTAATCAAACAAGCGTTTGAAACATACGTTTATGCCTATTTAATGTCAAGCGCCCCAAGCGTCGTTCAAGCCACTAGATCGACAACCGGTGCGGGCTCCTGCAAGCCACTGAGCTGCTTGTAAAGATCAAGGCTAGAAGATGACGGTCGATCCTGCTGAGTAGCCGCGGCGGATTGGTCTGCCCCATCGTTTGGCTCTTTGTTTTTATTGCGTTGCTCAGCACGCGCCTCACTGGCTGACTGCGCTTCACTGCTCTGTTGTTGCGCCAACTGAGCACGGGCTTCAGTCATTTGCGCTTGAGCCTGCGCAGCAACCTGGCGGTCCTGCGCGGATGGCTCGGCAGGTGCCAGCGCTGCGCGGATAACGACCTCCATTTTGCGCAGTGTGGCTTCGGGATCATTGGGCAGCGCACCCGCATCAATACCCACCTCACCACCGACCGCATAACGCTTGCCATCCGGGCCGCGCTCGTAGGTATAGGTCGGAGCCCCCGCATATTGCCCACCGACCGCGGCGTGAGCTTGCTCATGGGTACGCACTTCCTGATCACGGCTGACCAGCTTGGCAACTTCCAGTTGTTCGAGACGTTGTTGCTCGGGGCTGGGCTCGCCTTGAGCGGCTTTGGACTTATCGGGGTTAGCCGACGAATCGGTGGGTTTGTCGGCTTCCTCACGCGCCGAGGCGGACTGCTCGTCGGCCAGAGGCTGGCCCGCAGTCACAGGCGCCTGGGCCGCACGGGTAATGTCGGGGGAAACATCGAGGGAAACGCTGGATGTAAGAGGCCGAGCCGGCAGTAAACTTGCTGCAGGCGCAGGATAAGACGTTGCGCCGCCGATCTGCATACGATGACTCCTCGCGCCTCAAGACCTGCTGACTATCAGGCCATTGAGAGGCGGGTGACTCAGGCCGTTGTGTCGATGAGAGTACCGAGCACTTCATCAGCAGTTTTCACCACCTTGGCGCCCGCCTGCGCTTCGTTCTGGCCTACACGCAAAGCGACCAGGCTCTCTGCGAGGTCAGGTCGCGTTTGCTCAGCTGCATTGGGCGCAGCGTTGACCTGATTAGCCGGCGGCGTCGACGTGGGCTGCTGGGGCTGAGTAACCGCATTACTGGCAATAGCTGACGCAGCCTGATCGACCCGGCGCTGGCCGGCTTGAATAGTGCTGATGCCCGAATTAAATGCACTTCCAGAAATTTCCATACCCAAGCTCCCGCTGTAGCGAACCACTAACAGCTTCAATTGAAGCAGAAATTGCTCGAAAAACGTACAAGCAAAAAGCTATGGCACTTTGCCTGCTTATAGCGGCTTGCACAGAATGTCGAGGTTGAGATAGCTGGAAACCGCAGCAGGCGAGGCCTCGGCCAGGCGCGGGACATAACCTAAACAGGGCGCGGGCAGACGTTCTGCCAAGGTCGCTAAATTATCCTCAAGCCGCGAAGTGAGAGGATCGACCACGTTTGCCACCCAGCCCGCCAACGGCAGGCCGTCGCGCAGGATCGCTTCTGCCGTCAACAGCGCCTGATTGATACAACCTAAGCGCACGCCAACCACCAAAATTACCGGCAGCTGCAATGCAATTGCCAGGTCCGACAACGTCGCCTGCCCGGCCAACGGCACGCGCCAACCACCAGCACCTTCGACTAAGGTGAAATCCGCCTGTTTATCCATAATGGCCTGCACCGGTCCTTGCAGTGCCGCAACATCCAGCAATACACCTACCTCACGTGCAGCCAAATGCGGGGCAATCGCGGGCTCAAACGCCAGCGGATTAACCTCTTCATAGCGTAACGCCAGGGTGCATTCGCCGAGCAGCGCCAAAGCGTCGTCATTGCGTAAACCTTGAGGCGTTAGCGTGCAACCCGAGGCCACCGGCTTGGCCGCCGCTGTGGATAGGCCTGCCAACCGCGCAGCATGTAACAGGCCAGCGGCGATGGTGGTTTTGCCAATTTCGGTATCGGTGCCGGTGACGAAAAATACCTGGCTCATAACAACTCCATCACGGCGGGGTTTGCCGGCTCTTCATAAAAGATCGGGATATTGATGTAGGCGCCAAAGAAGATCGCGCTTATCTCAATCCTTGCGTAATACGCCGTAAACCACCTGATAGGTAGCGGGCAGGCCTTGGGGCTGGCGGAATTGCTCATAAGCCTTGAGCAGCGCCAGCATGCGCGCCCGCCCAGTCAAACCACCTGGGCGCCCAGGGTTAAGGTTGTGCGCGCCAAGGGCTTTCAGCTCATGGGTCAGGCTGCGCACATCCGGGTAATGCAGCACCTCGGCTTGGGCTTGCAAGCTCGCCATCTGCAAACCACTGGCAGCGCAAAGTCGCTGATAGTCCTCAAACCGGCGGAAACGGTTGACGTGGACAAAGCCATCTACGGTCTGCCAGCTGTCGCGCAACTCCTGCAACGTACCCACGCACAAGCTGCTGAACGCCAGCACGCCACCCGGACGCAATACGCGCTCAGCCTCGCTCAGCACTGCCGTAAAGTCGGCGCACCACTGCAAGGCCAAACTGGAAAACAGCAAATCGCAGGAAGCGCTTTGCAGCGGCAAGCGCTCGGCATCACCGGCAATAAACTGCTGCGCACCACCCAGAGGCTGGGCATGGCGCAACATGCCTTCGGCGATATCAAGCGCCACACCCTGGCTGGCCGTAAAGCGCTCGCCCAAGGCGCGACTGAAATAACCGGTGCCACAGCCTAGATCCAGCCAGCGCTGCGGCTCGCATGAGGCAGGCAACTGCGCCAGCAGCTCAGCGCCCACCTTGCGCTGCAAAGCCGCCACGCTGTCGTAACTTTCGGCGGCACGGGAAAACGAAGCCGCCACCTGACGCTTATCCGGCAGGCCACCCTGCGGGCTGTGGCTGAGATCAGTCATCGTCGGCCTCATGCAGAAACGCCTGAATCGCCATGGCAATCTCATGCGGTCGTTCCAGGGCGAAGGCGTGACCGACGCCATCAATCAGGCCGATCTCGACATCCGGCAGCAGCGTTAGCAAGGCCTGCGCAGTATTTTCCGGAACCAGTGCATCCTGACCGGCGAACAAATGTAGCTGGGGGCCGACAAATGCCTGCAGCGCCACACGGGTATCTAGCGCGGCCAGTATGTCCAACCCGGCCAGCAGCACTGAGGGCTCTAGCTGCGGAGCGGCGCTCAGCAATTGCCGCGACAGCGCACGGGCATCTGTTGCGCCTTGGGTGCACAACAGGCTGAAGCGTTTCAGCGTGATCGCAGCATCCATCGCACAGCCCTGGCGAAACGCCGCAAAGGTTTCTGCGGCCATCGCGTCAGGCCAACTCGGCTCGGCAACAAAACGCAGGTTGCTGGCCAAGGTCAGCAAGCCGCTGCAGCGCTCGCCGCGCCGTGCAGCGAGCTCAGCCGCGAGCATGCCGCCTAGGGACCAACCGCCGAGCCAGGCGTCTTGTGGCAGATTGGCATCCAGTTCATCCAGCCAATCAGCCGGATTACTGGAGCTCAGCTGCGGCAGCGGCTCGATCTCCACATGCAGACGTGGATCGAGGCCGCGCAAGGCATCGGCTAGCGGTTGCAGCGGTGAGCTACCAAGCCCCCAGCCGGGCAGCAGAATCAACCGATCACGCATGCGCCCCACCCTCGACGGCCAGCTGCGGCCAGCACTCGGCCAGCGCCTCCAGCAGCAGTTCCAACTGCGCCAAGCTGTGCGCCGCCGACAGGGTCACGCGCAGGCGCGCACTGCCAGCCGGCACAGTCGGCGGGCGAATTGCGGTCACCAGCAAGCCGCGATCACGCAACAGCTGTGACAGCTGCATGGCGCGACTGCTATCGCCAATCAAAATCGGCTGAATCGGTGTAGCGCTGTCCATCAGCTCAAGGCCTATGGCCTGCGCGCCTTCGCGGAAACGCTTGATCAAGGTATTCAGGTGTTCCCGGCGCCAATGCTCGCTGCGCAGCAGTTCCAGGCTTTTCAACGTGGCGCAGGCCAAGGCCGGTGGCTGACTGGTGGTGTAGATATAAGGCCGGGCGAACTGCACCAACGTCTCGATCAGCTCCTCGCTGCCAGCGACAAACGCGCCGGCCGTGCCGAAGGCTTTACCCAGGGTGCCGACCAGCACCTGCACAGCGTCCACGCCCAAGCCGCACTGCTCAACGATGCCGCCGCCGGTTGCGCCCAGTGGACCGAAACCGTGGGCGTCATCGACCATCACCCAAGCACTTTTTTGCTTCGCGGCCGCGCACAGAGCCGGCAGGTCTGCTAAATCACCGTCCATGCTAAATACGCCGTCAGTCACCACCAAGGTGTTGCCCGTGGCTTTACCTAATCGACTGGACAGACTGACCGCATCGTTATGCAGATAACGCGAAAACCGTGCGCCCGAGAGTAGGCCGGCATCCAGCAGGGAGGCGTGATTGAGGCGGTCTTCGAGCACCGTGTCATCACGCCCAACCAGCGCGGTAACCGCGCCGAGATTGGCCATATAACCGGTGGTAAACAGCAATGCCCGCGGCCGCCCGGTGAACTCGGCGAGCGCTTCTTCCAATTCGTGGTGCGGCCTGCTGTGGCCAATCACTAGATGCGAGGCGCCGCCGCCCACGCCCCACTTTTGCGCGCCGGCGCGCCAGGCTTCGATCACCTGCGGATGATTGGCCAGGCCCAGGTAGTCGTTGGAGCAAAACGCCAGCAGCTCACGACCATCGACCTGTACCAGTGGGCCCTGCGGGCTTTCCAGCAGTGGGCGCTGACGATAGAGATTGGCCGCACGGCGTTCCGCGAGACGAGTGGTGAGATCGAAAGACATGAGCAACCTTGATGACCGTGGGAGCGGCTTCAGCCGCGATGCTGTTTAGTCATCGCGGCTGAAGCCGCTCCCACGCAAAAGACATCTGCGCCTCAGACGGCGGCGTTATAGAACAACTTGGAATCGCGCTGCTCGACCAGGGCTTGCTCGATGGCAGCCTGGTGCACTTCGTCGGCATGCTCTTCGCGCTCTTCCGGTTTGATACCGAGACGGGCGAACAGCTCCATGTCCTTGTTAGCCTGCGGGTTAGCTGTGGTCAGCAGCTTCTCGCCGTAGAAGATCGAGTTGGCGCCGGCGAAGAAGGCCAGGGCTTGCATCTGCTCATTCATCGCCTCGCGGCCGGCGGACAAACGCACGTGGGATTGCGGCATCATGATCCGCGCCACGGCGAGCATGCGGATAAAGTCGAACGGATCGACGTCCTGCTCATCGGCCAGTGGCGTACCTTTGACCTTCACCAGCATGTTGATCGGCACCGACTCTGGATGCTCCGGCAAGTTAGCCAGTTGGATCAACAAGCCGGCGCGGTCGTCCAGCGACTCGCCCATGCCGAGAATGCCGCCGGAGCAGATTTTCATACCCGAATCACGTACATAGGCCAGCGTTTCCAGACGCTCGCCGTAGGTGCGGGTGGTGATGATATTGCCGTAGAACTCCGGCGAGGTGTCGAGGTTGTGGTTGTAGTAATCGAGCCCCGCGTCGGCCAGGGCCTGGGTCTGTTCTTTATCCAGCTTGCCCAGGGTCATGCAGGTTTCCAGTCCGAGCTTCTTCACGCCCTCGACCATCTGCAGCACGTAAGGCATGTCTTTGGCCGACGGGTGCTTCCACGCCGCGCCCATGCAGAAACGGGTAGAACCGATGGCCTTGGCCTCGGCGGCTGCCTCCAAAACCTTCTGCACTTCCAACAACTTTTCTTTTTCCAGACCGGTGTTGTAGTGGCCGGACTGCGGACAGTACTTGCAGTCTTCCGGGCAAGCGCCAGTTTTGATCGACAGCAGCGTCGAGACCTGCACGCGGTTCGCATCGAAGTGCGCGCGGTGCACGGTTTGCGCGGCGAACAGCAGGTCGTTGAACGGTTGCTCGAAGAGCGCCTTGACCTCAGTGAGGGTCCAGTCGTGACGCAGGTTGGCGGCGGTGGTGGCGCTCATCGGTTATTCCTTGTTATTGGCAGTGGCTTGCTACGCTGAGCAAGCACGACACGGATGTTCGGCATAGTTATGGAAGGCTTATGCGCTGTCAACCCAACTCGCCATGCATGGTTTACAACTGGTTAAAAAACAAACAGCGCTGCTTGCTCTGTGATGAGAGTGCAGATGGCACGCTGGCCATCTGCACCAATTGCGAAGCAGAGCTGCCCTGGCTCGGCGGGCACTGCCAGGTGTGCGCCCTGCCACTGCCCAGCCACGGACTGGTGTGCGGGGCCTGCCTGAAAAAACCGCCAATTTTTACCAAGGTCGAAATACCCTGGCGTTACGCCTTCCCCATCGACAGTTTGATCAACCGGTTCAAGCATCAAGCCAAGTGGCCATTGGGACGCTTGCTCGGTGAGCTTTTGTCACACCACTTACTCCACGCCTTCGATGACGGCCTTGCCCGACCCGACTTGTTACTCCCCGTGCCGCTGGCGGATAAACGCCAACGCCAGCGTGGCTTTAATCAGGCAGGGTTACTCGCGCAGTGGCTGAGCGCCTCATTACAACTGCCGCAGCAAGCGCACTGGCTGCAACGCACGCTCGACACGCCAGCGCAGCAACAACTGGATGCCGCCACGCGCAAACGCAACCTGCGCAAGGCGTTCGCCTTGGCAGCAGACAGCCAGGTCGCAGGCCGGCATGTAGCGCTGATCGACGATGTGCTGACTACCGGCGCCACCGCTGAAAGCCTGGCCCGGCTATTAAAGAAGGCCGGCGCGGTGCGAGTCGATGTTTATTGCCTGGCGCGCACGCCAAAGCCGGGCGACTGAGATGCAGCCAGCGTCCACAGCGGGTTAAGGGTTACACTTTGCGGCCAACCTGCTGGAGCCGACCATGTCCCATCCATTTGCCGCACTCACGCCCGACTTGGTGCTGGATGCCGTGGAGAGCATCGGCTACCTCAGCGATGCCCGCGTTCTGGCGCTGAACAGCTATGAAAACCGCGTCTATCAGGTGGGCATCGAAGATGAAACACCGCTGATCGCCAAGTTCTACCGCCCCGACCGCTGGACCGATGCAGCGATTCGCGAAGAACACAGCTTCACCTTCGAGTTAGCCGAGTGCGACGTACCGGTGGTGGCGCCATTGGTGCGCGATGGCGAGACACTGTTCGAGTATTCCGGCTTTCGTTTTGCACTATTTCCCCGCCGCGGTGGCCGCGCGCCAGAACCCGGCAACCTCGACCAACTGTACCGGCTCGGCCAGTTGCTCGGCCGCCTGCATGCGGTCGGCTCATTAAAGCCATTCGCCCACCGCGAAGCCTTGCAAGTGACTAATTTCGGCCATCAATCGCTGGCGACCTTACTCGACGGCAACTTTATCCCGCGCAGCCTGCTGCCGGCTTACGAGTCGGTCGCCCGCGATCTGCTCAAACGCTTGGATGGGCTGTTCGCGGCCAACCCAGTACAAGCAATTCGCCTGCACGGCGACTGCCACCCGGGCAACCTGCTGTGCCGTGACGAGACCTTCCATATGGTCGACCTCGATGACTGCCGCATGGGCCCGGCTGTACAAGACCTGTGGATGATGCTCGCTGGCGAGCGACATGAGCGCCTCGGTCAACTCTCGGAGTTGATGGACGGCTACCAGGAGTTTCACGACTTTAATCCACGAGAGCTGCCGCTTATTGAGGGCCTGCGTGCCCTGCGCCTGATGCATTACAGCGCCTGGCTGGCGCGGCGCTGGGACGACCCGGCCTTCCCTATGAGCTTCCCCTGGTTCGGCAGCGAGCGTTACTGGGGCGACCAGATTCTGATCCTGCGCGAGCAAATGGCAGCCCTGGATGAAGAGCCGCTAAAGCTGTTCTAAACCGGTAACCCTCACACGAGAAAGGAACTCTCCATGTCTGTCGTCGAACGCTGGTTTGGTGCAGGTTTTACCCAGCTACACCCCTTGCTGCAACAACTGCATCAACAGGGCGGCAAGCTGCACGGGGACGTTGACCTGCAGTTTGGTCGCGGCCTTGCCGGTGTCATCGGCGTACGCCTGGCCACTCGATTAGGCGTCCCGACGAAGCAGGCTCGCGTGAAGTTTCAGGTGGATATTCATGACAGCGACAACACCCTGCACTGGAACCGCTACTTTGCCGATAGCGCCGTACTCTATTCGCGTTTTCAACCCAGCGGCAGCTGGCCGCATGGTCATTGGCTGGAATCGACTGGCGCAGTGAAACTGGCCTTGGCGGTGGATGTTATTGAGGGCGGCTGGTACTGGCGACCACTCAAGGCCTGGCTGCATGGTGTACGTATCCCGTTATGGCTGCTACCGCACACCGAGGCCTATAAACGAATTGAAGAGGGTCGTTATCAATTTTATGTCGGCTTCAACCTGCCGCTGCTCGGCAACCTGTTCAGCTACAGCGGAGCGCTGCAGCTGGAACACACAGCAACCATACCGAACAGCGCTACAGCCATAACAGTTGCCGCCGCACCGTAACGCCAGCTTTACACTAATCATAAGCTGGCCACTGACAGCAAAGCTGAACAGCCAGACAAGCCCATGCGTGCGCGACTAGAATTCTGCTTCGTTAGTTAGCCCCCTAAGCAAGGACCCTGCATGGCCACCGTCAACCCGCGTCGCGGGTACATTCTCGGCCTGACCGCCTACATCATCTGGGGCCTGTTCCCGCTCTACTTCAAAGCGATGCAAAACGTCCCCGCGCTGGAAATCATCGTCCATCGCGCGCTCTGGTCGGCCGTATTCGGTGCATTGCTGTTGATGGTTTGGAAGCACCCCGGCTGGCTACGTGAACTCTTGGCTAACCCCAAACGCTTCGCCGTGCTGGGCCTTAGCGGCGTGCTGATTGCCAGCAACTGGCTGGTGTATGTATGGGCGGTAAATGATGGGCGCATGCTCGAAGCCAGCCTGGGCTATTACATCAACCCATTGGTCAACGTGTTGCTGGGCATGCTGATTCTCGGCGAACGCTTGCGTCGACTGCAGTGGCTGGCCGTGACCTTGGCCGCATTGGGCGTACTGCAACAGCTGTGGCAGGTTGGCAGCATCCCTTGGGTTTCATTGGTGTTGGCGCTGACTTTCGGCTTCTACGGGCTGATCCGCAAACAGGCACCGGTGGCGGCCCTGCCTGGGCTGGTGGTGGAGACGTGGCTGTTACTGCCCGTGGCGATCGGCTGGCTGCTGCTAAACCCAGTGGCGATGAGCGCCCAAGCCGACTTCTGGGGCACACCGGAAGCACTCTGGCTGATCGCTGCCGGCCCAATCACCCTGGTGCCACTGGTGTGTTTCAACGCCGCCGCCCGCCACCTGCCTTACACCACGCTGGGTTTTTTGCAGTACCTGGCCCCGACCCTGGTGCTATTGCAGGCCATTTTTCTGTTTGGCGAACACTTCGACCCAAGCACACTGCTGGCCTTTATCTGCATCTGGGCCGGCCTAGCGGTTTACAGCGTGGATGCCTGGCTGACCCTGCGTAAACGACAGCCTGTTTAGCTGACGCGCTGCAGGTTCGAGCAGTTATTAGTCCTCGGCCTGCAGCTTCAGCTCTACCATCAGGTCATCCGCCAGGGTTTCCAGGTGCGCCTGCAGTTGCTCCAGCGTCACACTCTGCGGCACTGCCAGCAAGGCTTGGGCCTGGAACAGCAACTCGCCACTCATGGGTGCCGGGACCACTTCGGTATTCAGGCTTTCCAGGTTGACGCCCTGACTGCTAAGCAGCCGCGTGATATCGCGCACGATGCCGGGGCGGTCGTTGCCGACCAGCTCCAGCCGGATAGCGCGCCAGACGGTCACCGGATCAGCCCCGCCAACGGCGACCTGCACGCGAATGCCCTGCGCCTGCAACGCCTCTAGCGCCGACAGCAAACCCGCGTGGGCGTCCAGCGGCACATCCACCCGTAAGATTCCAGCGAACTGCCCAGCCATGCGCGACATGCGGCTTTCCAGCCAGTTACCACCATGTTCGCTGATGCAGTGGGCAACGCGCTCAACCAGCCCAGGCTGATCCTGAGCGATAACCGTAAGTACCAGATGATCCATGCTCTGCTCCTTGTTCAGCGGCTGTTCAATTCAAGCCTAGCCAATAGGTATAAAACGCCTCATCGCGCACATAGCCCAGGCGCTCGTAAAGGGCTTGCCCTGGCAGATTGCTCTTTGCCGTCTCCAACTGCAAACCGCAGGCACCTGTAGCCTGTGCATGGCCACGCGCCGCATTCATCAACGCCTCACCCACGCCCTGCCGACGCGCCTGCTGGCTAACGTACAGATCACTCAACAGCCAGGCCGGCTCAAGCGCTAACGAGGCAAAGAAGGCATACAGCTGCACAAACCCCAGCGCTATACCCGATTCATCGCGGGCCAGCAGAATCGTCGAGTCGAGGTTACCCAGCCGAGCGGCGAGAAACTCGCGCACCTGTGCCTGAGGCTTGGGCACCTCATAAAAACCCAAATAAGCGCCAAATAACTCGGCCAACTCGTCCAGATCTGCGGTTGTAGCTGCCCGTATATGCATGAGGTCGCACTCCAAAAAGATGCTGAGCAGTATAGGCAGGCACGCCGCAGGCAAATGGCGAGAGACGCGCACAATAATCTGTGTACTGTTTTTTGCTTTATATGAAACAATATTGACAAAACATAGCGACAAAAAGTCACATGTAGTGACTGCAAAGCACTTCTTGGTCGCGGAGCGACGCGCACCCACTGATTTTCCCCGAATCTTGATGTAGTATGCCGCGCCTCGGACTACATGACTTATTTCCCATGTCCGACGCGGCTATTGAGTAGAGCTGAGCAGAGTGAGGCAAGTGATGACTGAACGCGTTCAAGTAGGCAGCCTGCAGGTTGCCAAAGTGCTGTTCGACTTCGTGAACAACGAAGCCATCCCCGGTACCGGCATTGCAGCCGAGACGTTCTGGGCGGGTGCCGAAGCGGTCATCAATGACCTGGCCCCGAAAAACCGTACCCTGCTCGCCAAGCGCGACCAGATTCAGGCGCAGATCGACGCTTGGCACCAGGCCCGCGCTGGCCAGGCCCACGACGCCGCTGCCTATAAAGCCTTCCTGCAAGAAATCGGCTACCTGCTACCAGAGCCGGCTGACTTCCAGGCCACTACCCAGAACGTCGACGAAGAAATCGCCCGTCTGGCTGGCCCGCAGTTGGTTGTGCCGGTGATGAACGCACGCTTCGCGCTGAACGCCTCCAACGCACGCTGGGGCTCGCTGTACGACGCCCTCTACGGCACCGATGTGATCAGCGAAGAAGGCGGCGCCGAGAAAGGCCGTGGCTACAACAAGGTTCGTGGTGACAAGGTTATCGCCTTCGCCCGCGCCTTCCTCGACGATGCCGCGCCATTGGCTGCTGGCTCCCACGTCGACTCCACCGCTTACCGCATCGAAGCCGGCAAGCTGGTTGTCAGCCTCAAAGGCGGCAGCAACAGCGGCCTGCGTGACGACGCGCAACTGGTCGGTTTCCAGGGCGCAAGCGAGGCGCCAATCGCCGTGCTGCTCAAGCACAACGGCCTGCACTTCGAAATCCAGATCGACGCCAACACCCCGGTCGGCCAGACCGACGCCGCTGGTGTTAAAGACGTGCTGATGGAAGCCGCACTGACCACCATCATGGACTGCGAAGACTCCGTCGCCGCCGTCGATGCCGACGACAAAGTGGTGATCTACAAGAACTGGCTCGGCCTGATGAAGGGCGACCTGTCCGAAGAAGTCGCCAAAGGCGGCCAGACCTTCACCCGCACCATGAACCCGGATCGCGTCTACACCCAGACCGATGGCGGCGAGCTGACCTTGCACGGTCGCAGCCTGTTGTTCGTGCGTAACGTCGGTCACCTGATGACCAACCCGGCGATTCTCGATGCTCAAGGCAACGAAGTCCCAGAGGGTATTCAGGACGCGCTGTTCACCAGCCTGATCGCCATCCACAACCTGAATGGCAACACCACGCGCAAAAACACCCGCACCGGCAGCGTTTACATCGTTAAGCCGAAGATGCACGGCCCGGAAGAAGTGGCCTTCACCACTGAAATTTTCGGCCGCGTCGAAGACGTGCTGGGCATGGCGCGTAACACGCTGAAAGTCGGCATCATGGACGAAGAGCGTCGCACCACCGTTAACCTCAAGGCCTGCATCAAAGCCGCCAGCGAGCGCGTGGTGTTTATCAACACCGGTTTCCTCGACCGCACCGGTGATGAAATCCACACCTCCATGGAAGCCGGCGCCGTCGTGCGTAAAGCCGCCATGAAGAGCGAGAAGTGGATCAGCGCCTACGAAAACTGGAACGTCGATATCGGCTTGGCCACCGGCCTGCAAGGCCGCGCGCAGATCGGTAAAGGCATGTGGGCCATGCCCGACCTGATGGCCGGCATGCTTGAGCAGAAAATTGCTCACCCACTGGCCGGCGCCAACACCGCCTGGGTCCCGTCGCCGACCGCCGCCGCACTGCACGCGCTGCACTACCACAAGGTTGACGTGTTCGCCCGTCAGGCCGAACTGGCCAAGCGTGAGCGCGCCTCGATCGACGACATCCTGAGCATTCCGTTGGCGCAGAACACCAACTGGACGCCTGAAGAAGTGCAGAATGAGTTGGACAACAACTCGCAAGGCATCCTCGGTTATGTGGTGCGCTGGATCGACCAGGGCGTCGGCTGCTCCAAGGTGCCGGACATCAATGACGTCGGCCTGATGGAAGACCGCGCCACCCTGCGTATCTCCAGCCAACTGCTGACCAACTGGCTGCGCCACGGCATTGCCACTGAAGAGCAGATCGTGGCCAGCCTCAAGCGCATGGCACCGGTAGTGGATCGGCAGAACGCCAGCGACCCGCTGTACCGTCCGCTGGCACCGAACTTCGACAGCAATATCGCCTTCCAGGCTGCCCTGGAGCTGGTGGTTGAAGGTGCCAAGCAACCCAACGGTTACACCGAGCCAGTGCTGCACCGCCGCCGCCGCGAGTTCAAGGCCGCTAACGGTCTGTAACCCGCTGCTGTAGCCACATAAAAAACCGCCCTTCGGGCGGTTTTTTATTCCTGCTGTAAGCCATGACGCTGATACAGCGCCTGCACCCAGCCTTCGCTGTAGAGCTGCAACAGCGTTGCCTGCAAACGTTGCTGCAGAGCCGGATCGAACTGCGGATGGCAGGCCATATCTTCCATCAAGGTTAGAAACGGCAACACCAAACGCGGTGCGGGCTGGCCGCGCATCGAACTAACCACCGCCGAACTGGTGGCCCACAACTGAGCGCGACTGCGCTGCAGCATGCTCAGGTTGAGTGACTCTTTGTTCGAGGCAATCACCTCAAGCCCCACCTGATGCAAATACTCACCCGCACCAGAACCTTGATAGCTAAGGATGCGTAGACCGCGCGCCTGCTCCAAACTATTGAGCTGAAGTGGGTCATCGGCACGGGCGTATAAGCCGAGACGCGAGACCAGCAGCGGACCAACCCAGGCATAGTGTGGCTCGCGCTCCTGCTGGCGCTCCACCAGCAGAACGCAGCTATTGGCTTCGCGTTGCACGCGTTGCAGCGCGCGCTGCAGTGGCTGGAAGCTCAAGCGATAGGTCACGCCAACCTGGCTAAACAACTGCGCGGTCAACTCCGCCACCACCCCAGCAGCACGGCCGTCCGCCGCCATGTACAGCTGCGGCGGATGCTCCCAAGCGAACAACTGCACCGGTTCTGCAGCCAGTAACGGCAAACTCCACCCCAGTAAAAGGCTGCAGGCATAACCTCCGAGTTGCTTAATCCCACGCACGCAGGGCCTCCGCATATGGCAGCGTGCGTCCCGGTGGCCGCTCATTCAGCAGCTTCGGCCACGGTGCGCCAGGGTGTTTGAGCCAAAAGGCCGAGGTCTGCTGTGCATTCAGTCGAGGTGCGCAGGCGTGCACTTGACGCTGGCCAACACCATATAGATGCCGATCAAACATTTGCGCGAGGTTGTGCAAGGCCTCTGCACTGCTGAGCTGGCCACTGATTGCTGGGTGCAACTGCCGCCACCACAGGCTGGCCATACCACTGTAATCCGGAACATTGGCCCCGGTCGGGGTCCAGCGCCGCGCCGCAGGGCTGCGATAGAACTCAACTAAACCACCCAGCTTGGGTGCCGCGGCAAGCAGCGCTGGCGACTGTAGATCGGAGTGACGGATCGGCGTCAGCCCCACCAGGGTCTTACGTAACGACACCGACTTGGACACCACGAACTGCGCATACAGCCAGGCCGCCTGGCGCTGGCGCAGCGGCGTGGCCTTGAGCAAGGTCCAGGCGCCAACGTCCTGGTAGCCCGACTTCATGCCTTCACGCCAATACGCCCCACGCGGTGAAGGCGCAACTCGCCAACGCGGCTCGCCTTTTTCATCCAGCATTGGCGAATCTGCACGGGTGTAGTCGGCGGTAAAGGCGGTGTACCAGAAAATCTGTTGGGCAACCTGGCCACGCGCGGCAACATTACCGGCCTGATTAAAACTCATCTGCCGTGCTTCAGCTGGCGTGTAGCGTTTCAGCCAGTCGATGTACTGTTGCAGCGCGTAGACCGCCGCCGGGCTGTCCAGGGCGCCGCCACGCGCCATACTGGCGCCGGCCGGACGACAATCCTCAACGCGAATGCCCCAGTCATCCACCGGCAAACCATTAGGCAACCCCACGTCCCCGACGCCAGCCATACCCAGCCAGGCATCCGACAAGCGCCAACCGAGCGAAGGATCGAAGCCGCCATAGTCCATATGACCGTATACACGCTGGCCATCGAGCTCGCGCACGTGTTCGCTGAAGAACGCGGCGATGTCCTCGTAAGCACTCCAGTTCTGCGGCACATCCAGCTCATAGCCGTAACGCTGGCGAAAAGCTTCGCGCAATTCAGGCCGGGCAAACCAGTCGTGACGATACCAATAGAGGTTGGCGAACTGCTGATCTGGCAGCTGATAGAGCTTGCCATCTGGCGCAGTGACAAAGGGCAGACCGATAAAGTCCTGCAAGTCGAGCGTCGGCGAGGTGACACCAGCCCCTTCGCCAGCGATAAAGTCCGATAACACCAATACCTGATTATCACGGAAGTGCTGGCCGAGCAGGTCGCTGTCACTGATGTAGGCGTCATACAGCGCCAAGCCAGTCTGCTGCTGGGTGCGCAGCTTGTTGACCACGTCATCCTCACCGCTGATCTCATGGATCACCCGGATACCGGTGAGCTGACTAAATAGCGGGGCCAGCACATTGGCTTCATACCAATGGGTCGGAATGTGCTCGGCAATCACCCGCACCTGCACCCCTTGGAACGGCCGGGCGGCCTCGACAAACCACTGCAATTCAGCCTCTTGCGCAGGACGGCTGAGCGAGCTGGGCTGCAACTCGCGTTGAGCCTCGCGCAGGTCAGGTGCGGCGTAAACGACAGCGCTGCATAACCAGGCAAGCCAGATCAGCACACGCATAACACCCCCTTGTTGTTGTGCAATTCACTCTAGTGCATAGCCAGAATTTAGCCGCCTCAACAGCGCCGACAAAAATATTTTGTCGGACAACAGTGAGCGCGCGGCTGAATTATTGGCTATAGAAATAAGCGGGTCGGCCGAAAGCTATGACTGACCATACAAAAGAGAAATGGTCGCCCAATGACCGATCAGTGGCGATACGCCACTATCTGAACTCGGTATACTCCGCGCCCCTCTTTGGGTACACCTGCCATGTTGAAAAATCTGTCGCTCACCTTGAAGTTCTCGTTACTGCCGGCCATTGCCTTGCTCGGCCTACTGCTGTTCGTGGGCTATACCTCGCTGCAACTGGCCAACAACGACGTGCGCCTGGTCACCCTAGAAACCCACAGCTTTCCTACCTTGGAGAAAGCCGACGCGGTGATCTTCCAATATTCACGCTTGCCTGGCCTGCTCAACAGCGCCGTGGCAGCAGGGGAACTGGAAACGCTCGAAGAAGCGCGCAAGGTGCTCGCAGAAATCGCCAGCAAACAACAGGAACTGCAACGCCTTGCCGTTGATAATCCGGCGCGCCGCGAGGAGTTGAACGCCTGGCGTACAGCCATTCAGCGCTATGCCGATAATGCCCTGCCCGCCTCTGAGCAATTGATCAAAGGCAGCGCCAGCTTCGAAGACCTCGCCCCCAGCCTAGGCCGTATGGCCAGTGACCTGAGCCAGGCACAACAGCTGGCTGAGTCATTCCGTACACACGCCTACGAGGACTTCCAAGAAACCCTGGCGCAGACCCGCACCGATAACGCCACCACCACCCAGGTCGGTTTTGCCCTGTCGGCGCTGCTGGTGGCATTGGTCAGCATCAGCTCGTTTCTGGTCATTCGCGGCATCATGGCCAACGTACGTGGCGTGATCACCTCACTGCAGGCGATCGCCCGTGGGGATGGCGACCTGACCCGCCGGGTCAACGTCGATTCCAATGATGAAATTGGCGAAATGATTCAGTTGTTCAACAGCTTTATCGACAAGCTGCAAGGCACCATTCGCCAGATCATCGACGCTGCCAGCCCACTGGCAGGCATGTCACAGGAACTGTATCGCCTGACTCAAGGCGCCAATGAGAACGCACGCTCCCAGCAAGGCCACACAGACTCGATCAGTCGCGACATCCTGACGATGACTAACAGCATTCAGGAAGTCGCACATCGCTCTCAGCAGGCCTCTGCAGAAGCGGGCTCCGCCTCGCAACAGGCCGAGCAGGCGCGCAAGAATATTGGCAGCTTATCGACCAGCATCAGTGATCTGGGCAGCAGCGTGATGGGCGCAGTCAGCGCCATGGAGCAACTGGAAGAAGAAACCCAGCAGGTGGGTTCAGTGCTCACCGTCATCCGCAGCATTGCGGAGCAAACCAACCTGCTCGCGCTCAACGCGGCCATCGAAGCGGCTCGCGCCGGCGAGCAAGGTCGAGGCTTTGCCGTGGTGGCCGATGAAGTCCGCAACCTGGCGTCAAAAACTGCAGCCTCAACTGCCGAAATTCAGAACATCATCCAGCGCCTGCAGAACAGCGCAAACAGCGTACTCAGCGTGATGACCGCCAACGGCGAAAAAGCCCAGGCCAGTATCGAGCGCTCGGTGCAGGCGACCCAGATACTTGAAGCCATTGCGGGTGCCGTCGGCCATATCAACCAATTGAATGCCGGTATTGCGCAATTCACTCAAGAACAAATCGGCCTTTCCAGCTCGATTCAACAAGACACACAAGTGTTGCAGCAGGACGCACAAGCAACCGCTCAAGGTGCAGAAGCTACCGCCCGTCTCGGCGAACAGTTGGTCAGCACCGGGGACCATCTGCGCGCGGCGACAGCCCAATTCCGCGTTTAACCTGAACACAGGAGCATCACTGCATGTTTAACGTCCGCCTGCTTCCTTTGGCTATCTGCCTGGCCACTGCCCCAGCCTTCGCGCTGGAGCAGGGCGAACACCGCTTCAATACATTCGGCACGGTTGGTATCACTCACCTCGGCGGTGAAGATGATGGCCGCAGCTATGGCATCACCGGCCAAACCACCGACTCCTGGCGCGGCGATCAGCTGTCCAAATTCGGTGCGCAAATTCAATACGGTCTGACCGATACTTTGGGCATTACTGTACAAGCGACGGCCAAACCAGAGCAGGATGAGTGGAAAGCCAACTTGGAATGGGCCTACCTGTCCTGGCAGAGCACTGACAACCTGATGGTGCGCTTCGGTCGCCTGCGCACGCCGGTGTACATGTACTCAGAAAGCATCGACGTGGGCTTCAGCTACCCGTGGCTGCGCCTGCCTGACGAGGTGTATAGCCAGGTTCAGCTGTCTAACTACGAAGGTGTGGACGCGGTTTACACCGTACCGCTGTCTTACGGCTCGGTTGCCTTCCAAGTAGCCGGTGGCCAGGCCAAAAATCGCGACATCTTTGCCTTCGATGACATGTATGACATCGACTATGAAAAGGTTTTTGGGGCCAACATCAGCCTGGCCACTAACGATTTCGGCACGCTGCGGATCGGTTATGTTGAGGCGGATATCAGCACGGAAATCGAAGACTTCGTTAACCGTCCCAATATTCCGTTCGCCGGCCTGAACGGCCCAGGTGTTCAGAGCTTCCAGAGCATTGACAAGCAGAAAGGCAAATTCGTCTCGGTTGGCTATCAGTACGATAACGGTACTTGGCTCTCCAGCAACGAGTGGACCTCGCGCAGCATCGAAGCTGATGGTTCGGGTACCACCGACGCGTTCTACCTGATGGGCGGCCGCCGCTTCGGCGAGTTCCTCACCCACGTTACCTATGCGCAACTGGATGATGATGCCGGTCGGCAGAATTCCTGGACCCTGGGTCTGAATTACAACCTACTCCCTAACGTAGTACTGAAGAGCGAATACAAGCGCGTCGACACCTCGGGCGGTTATGAAGGGGTCTTTATCCGTTCCTCTCAAGAGGCCTTCGACAACGCCCTCTCCGAGGGCTCCAACGGCTTGCTGGGCAGCCCCGCCCGCAACTTTGACGGCGACATCGTCAGCGTTGGCGTTGACTTCGTATTCTGAGGAGAGTGTTGATGAAGTATTCCATTCAAACCCTCTGCGCAGTCGTCTGCCTGGGTTTCGCCACGCTGGTTCAGGCTGAAGTGGCCGTGATCGTTAACACGGCTGCTAGCGCCGCACCGAGCCAATCCGATGTAGGCAACATTTTTTTGGGCAAAGACAAGTCCATGAAAGGTGTCGATCACAAGGACTGGACCCCTACCAAAGAAAAGTTCTACAGCGGCGTAACCAATAAAAGTGAGTCGCAGCTGAAGTCTTACTGGTCCGGTCTGGTGTTCACCGGTAAAGGCCAGCCGCTGCCAAGCGTCGCCGGCGATGCTGAGGTTGTGGCCAAGGTGGCCGCTGAAGCGGATGCCATCGGCTATGTCGATGCAGCTGCAGTGAATGACTCGGTCAAGGTGCTGTTTACCCTGCCTTAATGTCGCTGTCATTTACACACAACGCCGAGGCCCTGCGCCTCGGCGTTGTGCTATGTGGGCTTGCGCGACTTAGGTCTAATGGGCTTAGCTGCAGGGGTCACCCAGGATAAATCCCTGACCCTTTTGGACATCGCCACCATGCCCCCAACGGACGCATTCCGCGAAGCGGGCAGGACCGCAGTGCTGCAGAACATCCACGGCACCATGGCGTTCTTGCAAAAATTTCCGCCGTTCAACCAAATGGACACGGCCCACCTGGCGTATCTGGTGGAGAACTGTCAGCTGCGTTTCTATGGCGCGGGCGAAACCATCATCAAACCGGATGACGGGCCGGTTGAGCATTTCTTTATAGTTAAACAAGGCCGCGTGCATGGCGAGCGCCCGCATTCGGCGCGACGCGGCACGGAGACCACCTTCGAGATCACCACCGGTGAGTGCTTCCCCCTGGCCGCGTTGATTGGCGAACGCGCCACCCGCACCGAACACCTGGCCGGCGAAGACACCTTTTGCCTGCTGCTAAACAAGCCCGCTTTTATCAAGCTGTTTGCCCTGTCCAACCCGCTGCGCGACTTTGCCTTGCGCGGTATTAGCAGCCTGCTCGACCAGGTCAACCAACAGGTGCAAATGCGCGCGGTGGAGGCCCTCGGCGCGCAGTACTCCCTGGATACGCGTCTCGGCCAGCTGGCCATGCGCAACCCGGTAAGTTGCGCCCCGGCAATGCCGCTGCGTGATGCGGTCAAGCTGATGCATGAACAGCAAGTCGGCAGCATTGTGATTGTCGATCCGGCACTTAAGCCCCTGGGGATTTTCACTCTGCGCGACCTACGCCGCGTAGTAGCGGATGGCATCGATCTGGCCCAGCCCATCGACCGCCTGATGACCCAATCGCCCTTTCACTTGCCGCCGGACGCCAGCGCCTTCGACGCGGCCATTGCCATGACCGAGCGCCATATCGCCCACGTCTGCCTGGTAGAACATGAGCAACTCTGCGGGGTGATTTCCGAGCGCGACCTGTTCAGCCTGCAACGTGTCGACCTGGTCCACCTCGCGCGCACTATTCGGCACGCCGGCCGGGTAGAAACATTGGCGGCGCTGCGCAGTGACGTGCGTCAGCTGGTGGACAGCATGCTCGCCCACGGCGCCAGCTCCACCCAGATCACCCAGCTGATCACCCTACTCAACGACCACACCGTGTGCCGAGTTATTGAACTGACCCTGGAAGACCTCGGCGACCCTGGTATTCCGTTCACCTGGCTGGTGTTCGGCAGCGAAGGACGCAGTGAGCAAACCCTACACACCGACCAGGACAACGGCATCCTGTTCGAGGCCGCCGATGCCGTCGAAGCGGCGGCCATCCGTGGCCGTTTGTTACCCCTGGCCCAGGAAATCAACCGACGCCTGGATCAATGCGGTTTCACCCTGTGCAAGGGCAATATCATGGCCGGCAACCCCGAGCTGTGCCTCTCGCGCCAGGAGTGGGCTAAGCGCTTTGACAGCTTTATCCAGGCCACCACTCCGGAAAATTTACTGGCCTCCTGCATCTATTTCGACTTACGCACCGTCTGGGGCGACTCGCAGGGCTGCGAACAGTTGCGCCACAACCTGCTTAAACAGGTGGCAAGCAATACGGTATTCCAGCGCATGATGGCTGAAACCGCCTTGCGCCAGCGCCCGCCGGTAGGGACATTCCGTGACTTCGTGGTATCGCGCAAGGGCGCCGAGAAGCACACCCTGGACCTCAAGGTACAAGGCCTTACGCCCTTCGTTGACGGTGCACGGCTATTAGCCCTGGCGCACGGTGTAAGCGCCTGCAACACGCTGGAACGCCTGCGCGCGCTGATCAATCAGGGCGTCATCGAAGCCCAGGATGGCGCGGCTTATGAGGAGGCCTACCATTACATTCAGCAAGAGCGCATGCAGCAACACCAGCTGCAGGCGCGTAAGGGGCTGCCCTACTCAAACCGTGTTGACCCCGACCACCTCAATCACTTGGATCGACGCATCCTGCGCGAATCCTTCCGCCAGGCGCAGCGTCTGCAAAGCAGCCTGTCTGTGAGGTATCAGCTGTGAGCACGTTTACTTGGCTGACCGGGCAAAAACCGGCTCTCACTCAAGCGCAACTGCAGCGCCGCGATAACCTGGCCACGGCCACCGTGCTCGATAACCGCATGCTGCAACAGCAACGCTTAGTCGTGCTTGATCTGGAAACCAGCGGCCTGAACATGCGCCGTGATCTGGTGCTATCGATCGGTGCCGTGGTGATCGAAAACGCCGCCATCGACCTCAGCCAGCAATTCGAATGCACCTTGCAACGCGAAGGGCACCAGGCCAGCGCCAGCACCCTGATCCACGGCATTGCACCCAGCGAAATCGCTAAGGGCGAAGCGCCTGCTGAGGCCCTACTGGCGTTTATGGAATTTGTCGGCGACAGCCCGCTGCTGGCCTTCCATGCCGAATTCGACCAACGCATGCTGGCGCGCGCACTCAAACAGAGCCTGGGTTTGCGCTTGCAGCATACGTTCGTTGATGTCGCCGAAATTGCCCCACTGCTGTGCCCCAAAGCCACCGTGAGCAATGCCGGTCTCGACGGCTGGACCCAGCACTTTGGCCTGCAGGTGCAGCAGCGCCATCATGCCAGCGCCGACGCACTGGTCACCGCCGAACTGGCGCTGATTCTGCTCAGCAAAGCGCGCCAGCAAGGCCTTGATAGCCTGCCCACGCTGCTGCATCAGCTCAATAGCCGACGCCGCCAGCTGGCACATTCGATGTAATGGCCCGACAAGCCCAGCATCAGTAGGCCAGCGTTCAGCGCCCTTCCGGCGCCCCTAACAAGCACATCACTCACCGTCGCGCGCTCGTACGGCCAACGGCTATCTATTTCGCCGCCCAGTTCAACCGCCCATCGTGGCGTCGTGGTGATGGATTGCGGGGAATGAGGCCAGCTGCCATCATATGCGAATAATTCTCGATTACTTTATTTTCCAGTCTAATGAGGTTCGCGTGTCGGCCGGCGACTCCACCCACCTGCAGTTGGTCAGCCTGCTCTATCGCGATCACCGTGATTGGCTGCTCGGCTGGCTGCGCAAAAGCTTGTACAGCCCGGAGCGCGCCGAAGACCTCAGCCAAGATACGTTCGTACGCCTACTCGCACGCCGCGATTTGGATCAGACCCGCGCCCCCCGCGCGCTGCTGACCACCATCGCCAAAGGCCTGCTGATTGACCATTTCCGCCGCAGCGCGCTGGAACGTACCTACCTCGAAGAACTCGGTCAGCAGCCGCAGAGCGTGCAACCCAGCGCCGAGGAGCAGGCCATGGCTCTGGATGCCCTCCGTGAAATCGACCGCCTGCTCGGCCAACTGTCGAGCAACGCGCGCGCGGCATTTCTGCATAACCGCCTGGACGGCATGGGCCACGTAGAAATCGCCGAACGCCTCGGCGTATCAGTCTCCCGCGTGCGCCAGTACCTGGCCCAAGGCCTACGTCAGTGTTACATCGCCCTGCATGGCGAGCCGCAATGAGCGCGGTATCAGCCCACGTTCTGGATGCCGCCATCGAATGGCAACTGTGCCTCGACTCCGGCACGGTCAGCGCGGAACAGCAGCATGCCTTCGCCCAATGGCTGGCGGCGCACCCCGAGCATGCGCGGGTCTGGCAGCAGCTCAATGGCCTGGATATTCGTCTCGCCTCAGCCGCTGCAAAGCCGGCGCGGCAAGCACTGCTGCTCAGTGCACGCAATAACGGCGTGCGCCGGCTCGCGGGTACCGCGTTCGGCCTGCTCCTGAGCGGTGCCTTGCTACTTGGCCTACTGGCGCAGCAACGCCCGCTCGGCGATTACCTGGCCGATGCGTACACCGCACGCGGCGAACAGCGCGAGCTGCAACTCAGTGACCGCAGCCGGGTACACCTCAACAGCGCCAGCGCCGTGGATATTGAATTCACCGACAACCAACGGGCCATACGCCTGCGCAGCGGCGAAATCTTGGTGCAAACCGCCCACGGTGATAACCGCCCGTTTGTGGTGCTCACCGAACACGGCAGCCTACGCGCACTCGGCACACGCTTTCTGGTGCGCCGTGAAGGCGACGGCACGCGCCTGACCGTGTTGCAGTCGGCCGTGGCCGCACACCCGGCGGACGCGGCCAACGAGCGGATCATTGAGGCCGGTGAACAGGTATTGATGCAGCGTCAGCGCCTTGGCGGCGTGCTGCCTGCGCCACTTAGCGCGGCAGCCTGGAGCCACGGCATGCTGGTGGCTGACAACTTGCGCCTGAGTGACCTGCTTGATGCGCTCGGCGAATACCGCAGCGGTTACCTGGGCCTCGATCCGAGCCTGGCCGACCTGCGTATCAGCGGCAGCTTCCCGCTGCATGACAGTGACAAGGCCCTGGCTGCCCTGCCACCCAGCTTGCCGGTGCGTATCGAGCGATTTGGCAACTGGTGGGCCAAGGTCGTACCTGCCGCCCCCTAAGCGTCCGCCTAAAAACCAGGCGGACGGGCAAGGATGGCAAGGCAGGGGCTGACGTGGGAGGGGCTTTAGCCGCGACATTGCAGCGTCGCGGCTAAAGCCCCTCCCACAAAGAATCGTCGCGCGGTTAGGGGTCGACAACAGCGATTTGGGATATCGCTAAAAAATAATTTCATCTCGCCCTATCACTTTTCCATTCTGCTTCGGCACCAGGTCATTGAGATATATTCCCGTTTAGGAGAGTTTCGTAATGACCCGCGCCCTGCCCCTGTTCCGCCCCGGCTTATTGGCCGTCGCCATCAGTCTCGCCAGCGTCTGCTCAGCAGCCATGGCCGACACTTACAAACTGCCTGCCGCGCCTCTGGCCAGCACCCTGACGCAGATCGCCAGCCAGGCCGGCATTGTCCTAAGCATCGACCCGACCCTAACCGCCAACAAGCAATCGGCCCCGGTTGCAGGCGACTACGACGCCGTTGATGCATTGCAGCAGGCCCTGCAGGATAGCGGCCTGCAACTGCAGCAAAGCAGCAGCGGCAGCTATAGCCTGACTCCAGCACCCCAAGCAGCCATGGCCTTGCCCGATGTCACCGTAACGGCTAACAGCCCGGTTGACGGTGGCGAAGCCGCTAGTTACCGCAGCAACGCCGTACAGAACATTGGCGCCCTCGGCGGCATGCGCCTGCAGGACGCCCCCTACTCGGTGAGCGTGGTGTCCACAGAATTGCTGCAAAACATCCAGGCCACCTCCACCGATGACGTGTTCAAGCTCAGCCCCGCCACCCAGTTCACCTCACCCACCACTGCCGGCTACGCCAGCGCGGTGAGCATGCGCGGTTTCAGCGGGTCCGGTAACCTGAGCATCGCCAACGATGGCCTGCGCTTCAGCAACGGTTATGACGGCGGTAACTTCATCGAAGAGATGCAGCAGCTGGAAATCCTCACCGGTCTTAGCGGCTTTCTCTACGGCCCGGCCAGCCCCGGCGGCCTGGTCAACTACGTGCTCAAGCGCCCGACCTATGAGCGCTACAACAGCGTCACCCTGGGTAATGCCGGTGGCGAGAACTACTACTTGCACGGCGACTTCGGCGGCCCGCTCGACGACGCCGGGGTATTCGCCTACCGCGTCAACATGCTGACCCAGGATGGCGAAACTGCCCTCGACCTGCAGAAGCGGCGCCGCGAAATGCTCAGTGTTGCGCTGGACTGGAACGTCAGCGATGACCTGCAAATTCAGTTCGACGCCTCGCATAAGAAGACCGAAACACGCGGTCTGAGCAGCTACTGGCACTTCGGTGAGCAGAGCCTGCGTCCCGACGCCGACACGCTGCGCAACGATGAGCTATACAGCCAAAAGTGGGCCTTCTCCGACAGCGAGCACGACCGCGTCGGCAGCCGCTTCAACTGGCGTTTAGACGATGTCTTCAGCCTGCGTGGAGCCTTGTCCTACAGCGAATACACCGAGGAATACACCTACACCGGCCCAACCGCCTACAGCGCCGGTCAATACACCCAACCGCTGTACGCCTTCGCCCCGGTGGAAAACGAGGAGACCTCCGGCTACCTGTTTCTCGATGCCGAATTCGCCACAGGCGTTATCGAACACAAGTCCACCGTTGGCTACCAGGGCAACGTCGCGCGCGTACGCAACTACACAGACCACATCCCTTACCCAGGCCCGCAATACAACGACGTCGTTGGCACCCCATCGCCCTTCAGCCAGAACCCACAGGTCGATAAGCCCGCCTATTCGATTGGCAACGGCGACCAGCGCCTGTCTTCGCGCACCCAGTCGGACAATTTCCTGATCGGCGACGTGATCACCTTCAACGAGCAGTGGTCGAGCATCCTTGGTCTGACCCACACCACGATCAAGACCTACAGCAACGACTTCATCTGGGCCGAAGCCTTCGGTTATGGCGAAACCACCAGCAACTATAAAGAGTCTGAAACCTCGCCCAACGTCTCGCTGATTTACAAGCCGGCACCTTGGCTGACCACCTACGCCAGCTATATCGAAGGCCTGCAGGCCGGCGGCATCGCCCCGAGCACCGCACTCAACGCCGGCCAGGCCATGGCGCCGCTGGTCAGCGAGCAGTATGAAGTGGGCGTCAAGGCCACCGTCGGCGAAACGCTGCTGACCCTGGCCCTGTTCAATATCGACAAGCCCAACACCTATACCAATGGTGCCGGTGTATTCGTCCAGGACGGTCGTCAGGAGAACAACGGCCTGGAGTTTGGTATCACCGGCAAAGTGCTGCCCGAGCTGACCCTGGTCGGCGGCGTGACGCTACTTGACCCGCAGGTGAAAGACTCCGGCGCTGCCGCCAGCGAAGGGCAAAAACCCACCGACGTTGCCTCCAAGCTGGCCAAGCTGTATGCCGAGTACGACATCAACGCCGTACCGGGCTTGGCGCTGACCGGTGGTACTTACTACACCGGCAAGCAGTACAGCGACGAAGCCAACCAGCACAGCCTGCCGTCCTTCACCACCTTCGATGCAGGCGCGCGCTATCGGGCGCAGCTGGGCAGCGACAACACCCTGACCCTGCGCACCAACGTCAGCAACCTGGCCAACAAGGAATACTGGCTGAGCAGCCATTACCTGGGCGCACCGCGCACCCTGACCTTCTCTGCTCAGCTTGAGTTCTGATCGCCTCGCAGCCACCCTGCGCCGCCATATAGGGCGGCGTAGGCATTTCTGGACATGCTGATGAAAACCACCACTATTCGCCGCTGGTCGCAGGTGCACACCTGGACCAGCCTGATCTGCACCCTGTTTTTGTTGATGCTGGCCCTGACCGGGCTGCCATTGATCTTCCACCACGAGCTGGAACACCTGCTGGGTGATGCGCCCGAGCTGCGTGAGATGCCAGCCGAGACGCCGCACCTGTCACTGCAACAGCTGGTCGACGCCGCCGAACGCCATCGCTTGGGCGAGGTCATCCAGTACCTGGGCTACGACGCCGACGAACCCAACGGCGTGGTCGCGATTACTGCGGCCACCGCCGGTACTGAGCCCAACTCGTCGCACACGTTTATGCTCGATGCCCGCAGCGGTGAAGCCGTGGCCATGCCCGCAGCCAACGGCGGCATTCTGATGGTCATTCTGCGCCTGCATGTGGATATGTTTGCCGACCTGCCGGGCAAGCTGCTGCTGGCCTTTATGGGCCTGCTGTTTGTGGCCGCGCTCATTTCCGGCGTGGTGCTCTATGCGCCCTTTATGCGCCGGCTGAAGTTCGCCGAAGTGCGCCGGGAAAAATCCGCGCGCACGCGCTGGCTCGACCTGCATAACCTAATTGGTATCGTTACCCTGACCTGGGCCATGACCGTCGGTATTACCGGGGTGATTAGCGCCTGTGCGGACCTGTTGATAAGCGCCTGGCGCGCAGAAAGCCTGGCCGCAATGGTCGAACCGTATCGGAATGCGCCCCCCCTGACCCTGCGCGCCCCAGTCGACGAGGTGCTGACGATTGCCGCAAATGCCACGCCCGCCATGCAACCTGACTTTATCGCCTTCCCCGGCACACGCTTCTCCAGCGCGCACCACTACAGCGTGTTTATGAAAGGCAATACGCACCTCACCGCGCACCTGTGGACGCCGGTGCTGATTGATGCGCGCAACCTGGAGGTTACCGCCATCGGCCAGCGGCCTTGGTATATGGACGCACTGTCGATGTCGCAGCCGCTGCATTTTGGCGACTACGGCGGCATGCCGATGAAAGTGCTGTGGGCCGTTTTGGATGTGCTCACTATCGTCGTACTGGGCAGCGGCCTGTACCTCTGGTGGGTACGCCAACGCGCCACGGCCACACGGCGTGAACGCAAAGAGGCAGCAGCATGAACTGGCGACAATCCACCTTCGCCCTGCCATTGCTGATCGGCCTATTCAGTGCCAGCGGCTTGCTCAGCGCGTTACTCGGCGATGGCGGCTGGGATGCGGTGGCTTGGCTCGGCCTGGGAGTCCCGACCGCACTGGGCTGCTGGCCACTGCTGCGACGCAGCCAAAGCCAGCGGCGCTAAGCCCTGGGCAAAACAGACTGCCTGCATATTGCAGTCGCGATGGGAGAATTGAGCGTACCGCGCTCCGAGTCGTAACAAACGAGCAGGAGCCGGCAGCGAGTTTACTGGCAGGCCTGCCGATAAAGCACATCATCCTTGGCAATCTGTTTCATCTGATCCAGTTGCGGTTTTTTCTGCGCATCCAGCGGCAGCAGTTCGGCGGTGCTGCAATTGAGCAAATGGGGCTGATGATTGACCCGATCAATATGCTGTTTTTCAAAGCGATACAGGTTGAAGGCGACCACGTTGTTACCCGAGGCATCTTCGCGCAGCAGGCTTTTGCTATCGAGCACGGTGAACGCGGTGGTCATCGGCCAAAAGAAGGTCCAAGGGCGCCAGAACACCTCGCCGGTTTCACTGGCCACCAGCACGGATTCGGCCGGCTGACGTTGTAGCTGATGTTCAAACCAGGAGTACTCGTAGTAAATCTGGTAGCTGAGCATGCCCAGGCCACCCAACGCCGGGATGATCCACTTCGGCAAGCGATTGCCTGACAGTTTGCGCAGCAGCATGGCGATACCAGCCGCCCCCAGCCCCGCAACTACGATGGCGAGTATTGTCCACAACATTGACTGACTCCCGAAAATAAAAAACTGCCTGAAGCAGTTTTTAACGTTGCACAGCAACGGCCCAAAGGGTGGGCGCCATGGATGGCCGCCAATAAAACGGGCCTCCCAAGGAGGCCCGCTAGTAAGACCCTGACCCCAATAGCTGAGTCAGGCTTGATTATGCTTAGTGGCTCAGAGCGCCGCCAGCACCTTTAGGAGTCCGTACGCTTTCCACCAGATCCTGGATCTCCTGAGGCGGAGCAACAGTGGCCAGCGACACGGCGTAGGCGACCGCGAAGTTAATCACCGCACCCACAGTACCGATGGACAGCGGCGAGATGCCGAACATCCAGTTATCCGGGGTGTTGGCGAAGGTCGCCGTGCCCGGAATAAAGAACCAGCCCAAGTACAGGAAGATGTAGACGACGGTGAACACCAAGCCAACCAGCATGCCGGCAATCGCGCCCTTGTCGTTTACCCGCTTGGAGAAGATCCCCATCATCAACGCTGGGAACAACGTAGCCGCCGCGATACCGAATGCCAGCGCCACCACCTGCGCGGCAAAGCCTGGTGGATTGAGCCCCAGCCATGTGGCCAACAAGATCGCCACCGCCATGGAGATTCGCGCGGCGCGCATTTCCCCCTTCTCACTGATTTTCGGGTTGATCATATTCTTGATCAGGTCATGACTCACCGCCGACGAGATCGCCAGCAACAACCCAGCCGCCGTCGACAATGCCGCCGCAATCGCACCTGCTGCAATCAGGCCAATGACCCAGCCCGGCAGGTTGGCAATTTCCGGGTTAGCCAGTACCAGAATGTCGTTGTTAACGACCAACTCGTTGCCCTTCCAGCCCAGTGATTCGGCCGTCGGGGTAAAGGCTGGAGCAGCATCGTTATACAGCTGGATACGGCCGTCGCTGTTCTTGTCTTCCCACTGGATCAAACCGGTGGTTTCCCAGGTCCTCACCCACTCCGGACGCTCTTCATACGCCAGCGCTGGCGCTTCAACACCCTGCGGATAAACCGTGGTCAGCAGGTTCAGGCGAGCCATGGAAGCCACAGCCGGCGCAGTGAGATACAGCAGGGAGATAAAGATCAGCGTCCAGCCAGCAGACCAACGTGCGTCAGCCACTTTCGGTACGGTGAAGAAGCGAATGATGACGTGCGGCAGACCGGCGGTACCGATCATCAGCGACAGGGTGAACAGCACCATATTTAGCTTGCTGCTGATATCCCCGGTGTAAGAGGTGAAGCCTAACTCCATGACCACGTCATTGAGTTTCTGCAACAGTGGCAAACCTGACTCAGTGTGCTCGCTGAACATGCCGAACATCGGGATAGGGTTGCCGGTCAGTTGCAGGGAGATGAACACCGCCGGGATGGTGTAGGCAATGATCAGCACTACGTACTGCGCCACCTGGGTGTAGGTGATGCCCTTCATGCCGCCGAACACCGCGTAGCAGAACACCACGCCAGCCGCGATCCAGATACCGGTGGAGTTGCTCACTTCAAGGAAGCGCGAGAACGCCACGCCAGCACCGGCCATCTGACCGATTACGTAGGTCACACAGATGATGATCAGGCAGACCACTGCAGCCAGGCGTGCGCCGTTGCTGTAGAAGCGATCGCCGATGAAATCCGGCACGGTGAACTTACCGAACTTACGCAGGTAAGGCGCCAACAGCATGGCCAGCAGCACATAGCCGCCGGTCCAGCCCATGAGGAAGGTTGAGTTGGCATAACCACCGGCGGCGATCAGGCCCGCCATGGAAATAAAAGAGGCCGCAGACATCCAGTCGGCTGCAGTGGCCATGCCGTTGGTCACGGGGTGAACACCACCGCCAGCGACGTAGAACTCCTTGGTCGAACCGGCGCGCGCCCAAATGGCGATGCCGAAGTAGAGCGCGAAGGAGGCGCCCACAAACAGCATATTGATTACAAACTGGCTCATGGCTTATTCCTCAACACCGAATTGTTTATCGAGTTTGTTCATTTTCCAGGCGTAGAAGAAAATGATCCCGACAAAGGTGATGATCGAACCTTGCTGGGCGAACCAGAAACCAAGGTCGGTGCCGCCGACAGAAATGCCTGCCAGCATGGGTCGAAGCAATATGGCAAAGCCGTAAGACACGAGTGCCCACACAATCAGGCTCCAGGTGATAAGCCGAACATTCGCCTTCCAATACGCTGCAGCGTTTGCTTTTTCAGAAGTCATAAACTCCTCCAGTTATTGTTATTCTCGTACGCCTTCAAACTAGCAGCAGGTCAGCACAAGCCGACAGCTAGACATTGGTATTAGCTGGCTTACGCTGCATTGCAAGGTGTTTATCGACAGGCACTTGGCATCGCACAGGAAAGCGCCTAAAGGAGGGAACAGCGCTGGCCTAAGCGTCAGACAGGAATATGCCTATTGCGGGAGCAAAATCAGCGACAGAGAATCTCCCTGCGGTGCGACATCAAATCTGTCTCACGCGCCGTTAGACGGGAGAAAACTCAATTGGCAGAAGGTAGCGCAGCTCATCGTACTCAAGGCGAAACTGCACTCGGCGTGTACTTTCTTCCACGGATTTGCACTCCCCTGCTACCTCAGCCATACGGCTTTCGACTCGTTTTTGTTTGAGCAGCAAGTCGTGATAACCCTTGTTTCCGGCGTGCTCGGTGATAACCAGTAGACCCTTTGTTTCAGTGAACTGTCCCGCACAACGGGTATCCCACTCTCCCCCCGAGCTCTCCATCACCAGTCCACTCAGCACCGAGCGCAGACGTTGCGACTGCAGCTCATAGAGACTCAGCGAGGTTTCATAGACGGGATTCGGGCGCGACATATTTCGACGTTTGACACGGATACCGAAAGCCAAATCACCCTCGCGTAAGCGATAGGGGGCGGTATCGATTTCCAGCCCATAAACAAAAATCGCATCCCAGTCGAGCAGGTTCGGTTCAACATGGCGCGCGACAATGGTCTGACTGATACTGTCCAGCACCAGCACCTCCAGATCACTTTCTCCATACCCATTCTACTCTGTACGCATCAGCGATACCGCTAACAAGGTCAGGTGCGGGCGTGCCGGCCAGACCTTACAGATGCTCAGCTCGGCACTCAGCCAAAAGTTGCCTCGTTCGTCATGCAGCTGTTGGCCCTGTGCCTGGCCTGGGTATGCCTGATCGAGCAATTTCGGCAACTGCGGCCGACAGTCATCAGCTTGCGCAAAACCCACCATCAACAGGCCACACAGTGCTACGGCGAAAGTTATCCGGTTCATCCCTGAGCTCCTTCTGATAATCAAGCGTCCAGTCTAAACCCGGCGCGGCACACTGCCCATGCTGGGAGTCACGGAACAATCGGGCAATCCGCCGCGCCAGTAAGTGCCCGGCGCGCGACTCTTCGCGTAACCCAACATGCCCGCTCACCGCGCATACCACAGGCGAAAGAAACCAAAAGCCAGCAGCAGGCCAATCTGGCCAAGCGCTGTGCACAAGCTGAGGAAGGACTGCACCGCTCGGTTCTGCGTGGCATCGGCCAGGCCTGTCAGGTCATTCCAGAACACATCCGGCAGCAGCACGAGGCTCAACTTCGCCAGAGGTTGGCCTGTGAGCTGCAAGCCTTTGATCAGGTCAAACTGGCCGCAGAACATCAGGCCCAACAGCACCATAAAGGCCACCGTCAGCCCCAGGGCAAAACAAGCAGAGAACTGCATCAGTAAACGCATCATGTTCAACTCCCGCACAGGTAAAAAAGCGGCGCAGGCTGGGCCCGCACCGCAATTAGTCAAAGGTCGCTGGCTGGGCTGGCCAGTGGTAGGCGGCCGACGCCGTACCAGTCGAGTTTGCGGGTCAGCACCATCACCCCGGCGAGCACGCCGAACACCAGCACCGAGCCCATCAACAGGGCATAGTCCTCAGCCCCAAGCAGGCCGAACAACATGCCGTAGAGCAGCGCCAGCAAGGTGCCAAAGCCCGCGCCGCGCAGGGCGCTGTGCAGCACATAACTGACGTAGAAGCCGATCAGCAGCACACAGGCGGTCGCGGCAATACCGTAGGCCAGGGCAAAACTCAGGTGCTCGGACAGCGACAGCAGCAACAGGTAGAACAGCGCCAGCGACATGCCCACCAGGGCGTATTGCACCGGGTGCACGGCCATGCGTTTGAGCACTTCAAAGAGGAAGAACACGGCGAAGGTCAGGCCGATAAACAGCAGCGCATATTTGATCGCACGCTCGGTCTTCAGGTACTGGTCCACCGGGTCGACAAAGCTCACACCGAAGTTGCGTGCAGTCAGCGCATTGCAGCTGTCTTCGCGTACACAATCTGCCAGTGCCTCTTCCAGGTTGGTGGCGAAGAAGCTGGTCTGCCACTGCGCCTTAAAGCCTTTGGCCGACACCTCACGACTACTCGGCAGGTATTCGCCGACAAAGCTCGGGTGTGGCCAGCCGGAAGTCAGCTCGACTCGGCTATCACGGCCTACCGGAGTGATGCTCAGCTGCTCGGTGCCCTGCAGTTTCAGGTCGAAAGCGAACTCCAGAGTTTGCCCGCCCTGGCTATCCAACACTGGCAAAGGGGCATGCACGCCAGCGCCAAAACGCTCTTCCGCGCTGCCGGGGGCAAAACTCAGGTTGCTGCCGTTGAAGCGCAGCTGCAGGTCATTGCTGATACCACGGATGTCGCTGATGCCGACCGAGAGAAACGGCCGATCAAACTGATACAGGCCCAGCTCATCACCCAATCCCAGACGCGCCGGCAGTTTGAAGGCACCACTGATCTGGTTGTCGCTGCGGTACAGCAGTGCCTTGTAGATGCCGCGTGCACGTTCCTCGGTACTGACCTGGCCATTGAGCACAAAGCGCTCCGGCAGGAAGTACAGACGCCCCCGGCTGCGTTGCTCCTCCATATAACGCTCACCGGTCTTAGCGTGGGTTTTCCATTGGTGCCAGACCTTGGTGTAAGGCATTACCAGAATCGGCCCGGTAAGTTGCTGGCGATAACTGGAGCTGCGCGCGATGTCCTGCAGCACCTCGGCGCGTTGATACTGCCGCTCGCTCACCAGCCCGCCGATCATCGACAGCGGGACCAGCAATAACAAAATCAGCAGGGCAATAGCGCCCAGCTTGAAGCCCAGAATGCGGCTCATGGTGCAACTCTCCGATACGGTTTAGGTAGGCAGAGTCTGGGCAGCGCAGGTGGTGGCTTTATGGAGGGCAGATGGAGAGTGTGTGGAGATCTATCGGCTAGTTGTGTGCGAACGGCTGCGACCGTTCGTCAATTCCACTGGAAGCCAAAGCTTCCTGCACTAGAGTACTAATTCACGTGTTGCTCACAAGGCGACCGGTATAGGGCCTCACCAAGATTTATCCAATCTGAAAAGGGACAGTCATGAACAAGCGCCAATGGATTTGCGCAGCCAGCGCACTATCGATGCTGGGTAGCGGCAACGTATTCGCCCACGGCTATATCAAACAACCTGAAGCACGCGGCTATCTGTGCAAGCTGGGTGAAAACAGCCAATGCGGTGCCGTGCAATGGGAGCCGCAAAGCGTGGAAGGCTACTCCGGCTTCCCACAAAACGGCCCCGCCGATGGGCAGATCGCCAGCGCCGGTCTGGCACAGTTTTCCCCCCTCAATGAGCAGACAGTCAGCCGCTGGGCCAAGCGCCCAATCACTGCAGGCCCGACGAATTTCACCTGGCGCTTTACCGCCAACCACGCCACACGCAACTGGCGCTACTACATCACCCGCCCCGACTGGCTGGCCAATCAGCCGTTAAACCGTGCCGCGTTCGAGCTGGTACCGTTCTGCGTGGTCGATGGCGGCATGCAACAGCCGCCGCAGGAGGTCACCCATAACTGCGATGTACCGCCGCGCGAGGGCTACCAGGTGATCCTCGGGGTCTGGGAAGTGGGCGATACGCCAATGAGCTTCTACAACGTGATGGATGTGATGTTCGCTGATGTGAGCACACCACCTGATCCATCAGCCTGGCAAGCCAAAGGCATGCTCTACCCCTCGATCGACCTGCAAGTCGGCGACCAGGCAATGACGCGGGTCTTCGATGCCAGCGGCGAACGCAGTGACTTGCAGACTCGGCTGCAGGTTGAAACCAGCGAGCAGGGCCAACGCAACCAGTGGACCTATCTGCTGGCCAGCCGCATCAACCAGCAACAGAGCCAGCTCAAGGCCGGCCAACGCGGCAGCGACGGCGCAATCCAGCCGGTATACGGTCAGAACAGCCTGTTCGCCCGCGCCGACAGTGGCATCCAGCGCATTGAGGTGCAGATCGACAAAGCCACGGCGCCGAACCACGACCTGCTGGTCGATGGTTTGCAGCCCAGCTATCGCATCCGTGGCGGTCAGCTGCGGCTTGAATTCAACGTCACCGCCGTCGGCGCGCTGCAGATCAGCAGCTACGTCTACGACCACGACGGCAATGCCAAAGGCTTTGCCGCCACCGAACTGGACAACAACAGCCAGCCCTTGAGCATCGATGTCGAGAGCCCTGTGCCCGGCCATCACCAGTTGGTGGTCAGCGCCAAGGTGGTCGGCAGCGAGCAGGTGCTGCAGAAGACCTTCGATATGATGTTCGTCGCAGACGACGGCAGCGCCAGCTACGACTTCACCTTCCCAGACGGCCTGCGCAGCTACACGGCCGGCACCCGGGTGCTGCAACCCAAGACGGGACAGCTGTATCAGTGTCGTCCCTTTCCTCAGAGTGGCTATTGCATGCAATGGTCAGCCGCCTCGACCCAGTTCGAGCCCGGTATCGGTAGCCATTGGCAAGACGCCTGGATAGCCGACTGAGATAAGCGCCGCGCCCGCCAAGCGGTTTGGCCGGCGCGGACACCTTATACCCCTGAAACACACCTACGACACAGGCGCATGCACTGCGCCTTGCTGTACGCCTTTGTGGAGCCACAGGTATGCCCAGGTACTGACGTGTAAGCACTAGCCGCCAGCGTTGCGCACATCACCGCTATTAGCCCGAGCCTGTGTAGCGGCAGCCTAGGAGCAGGTGCTAAGCCGTAGCGTTTCACACCCCTTTTCGAGCATTCAAAGGGACGCGCACTATTGGCTTAAATATATGATTTTATTGAATATTTTTACTTAAAGCCGACGAATGACCTTGGCTTTTCAACACAGTCTTCTAGGTTTTTTGGCAGCTGCACTACGCGGCACACAATTGGGAGATCACCATGCAAGGATTCCAACGCACCACTGCCTTACTGCTGTTGCTCAGCGCAGGCTGGGCCTCCGTCCAGGCCGACGAAAAGCCCAGCTTCGCAGCCCAAGCGCAGATCGCTGTCGATGATCAGCAATCACCGCGCTACATCATCAAATACAAGGAGCTGACGCCCTCGCCGATGAGCCAGGCCAACCAGCCACAACCCCTAAGCGCCGGCCAGTTCGAAAGCCGCGCCGCGCAGCGTCTGCTCAGCCAGGCGCAGGTACAGCCGCTGATGCACCTGGACAGCCAGGCCGCCAGCGTGGCTTACCTGAGCCCGGCGCAACTCAAACAACTGCAGGCCAACCCGGCAGTCGACTATATCGAGCTCGACCCACGCCGCTACCTGATGGCCGAACAGGTGCCCTATGGCATCCCAATGGTGCAGGCCGACCTGTTACCGGACAACGCCATTTCCAATATGAAGGTGTGCATCGTCGACTCTGGCTACGACCTCGGCCATCAAGATTTACCGTCAGCCGGCATCACCGGTAATGACGGTTACGGCAACGTCAACAGTGGCAACTGGTACGAAGATGGCAACGGCCATGGCACCCACGTCGCCGGCACTATCGCTGCGCTGGGGGGTAATGACCTTGGCGTGGTCGGCGTCAGCCCGTCGGGCAACCTCGGTTTACATATCGTCAAGGTGTTCAACAACAGCGGCAACTGGGCCTATGGTTCGGATCTGGTGATGGCCATCCAGCAGTGCCGGGCTGCCGGCTCAACGGTGATCAGCATGAGCCTGGGCGGCGGCGGCTCGTCAGTAACTGAGCGCAATGCCATGGATGCGGCCTACCAGAATGGTGTGTTGGTCGTCGCGGCGGCCGGCAACAGTGGCAACGGTACCCTGTCCTACCCGGCCTCCTACGACTCAGTCGTATCGGTCGCGGCGGTCGACAGCAGCGGTAATCGTGCCTCGTTCTCGCAGTACAACAACCAGGTCGAAGTCGCCGCTCCCGGCGTTGGCGTGCGCTCCACCCTGCCTGGCAATAACTATGCAAACTACAACGGCACCTCCATGGCCACACCGCATGTGTCAGCGGTCTATGCCCTGGTGTGGAGTCAGCACCGCCAGTGCACCCCTGCGCAGATCCGCAAGGTGGTTAACAGTACCGCCGAAGACCGTGGCACTCCGGGCCGCGACCCCTATTACGGCTACGGTATCGTCAAGGCCAAACGGGCCAGTGACCTGATCGCCCAGCGCGGCTGTGATGCCACGGGGGATGGCAATGGCGAGGAACAGACCTACCCCAACCTCGCCGGTGCGCAGAATGCCTGGCTGCGTTACAACGTGGTCGTGCCAAGCGGCGCCCAGCGTCTGACCGTACGAATCAGCGGCGGTACGGGTGATGCAGACCTCTACACCCGCCTGGGCAGCCAGCCCACCACCAGTCAATGGACCTGCCGGCCCTACCTCGAAGGCAATCAGGAAACCTGCACCCAGGAAAACCCGGCAGCCGGCACCTGGCATATAGGTTTGCGCGGCTACAACAGCTTTTCCGGGGTAACCCTCTACTGGCGTTACGAGTAAACCGTTCGGCCTCGGGTAGGCAACTGCTCGGGGCACCTCTCCCTGTAAACCTATCAACGCCTGAACCGAGCACATATGAAGCGGCGCAGAAAAGATCGCAAAACTGCGCAAACCAGCCCCGCGCAAATGGACAGTTTTTATAGAAATGCGTAGCGTGCCGCTGATCGCCAATTAAGGATGAGCGGCCATGACGCAGAGCAATCCATACGCCACCCCTCAAGCCGCAGTCGTCGACCCGGAGTCACAGGTCAGCGCCGAACATATCGCCGCCTTGCCGGTTTCAGATAAATGGAAGCAGCGCTTTAGCGCAATCCACCATGCCGGCGGCATCAAGATGCCCAAACTCAAGGAGCTGCCCGCAGCGGAGCGGCGCAAAGCCTTCAGCTTCAACTTCCTGGCATTCTTCTTCGGACCGATTTACTACGCCTTTAAAGGCATGTGGAAGAAAGGTTTGGCCCTGTTTGTGGCCTGCGCAGCCGTGGTGATCACGCTCGGGCTCGGCCTGGAGTACGTCGGCTACGGCAAGCTTGCCAATGCCCTGGGCTACGGCGTCAGCGCGGTATTCGCGGCGCGCGCCAATATCGATTACTACAAGAAGATGCTGCTCAACGATAACGGCTGGTGGTAGCAGGCGTAGGCACTCAATCACAGGCGAATGAAGGAACATAGCAATGACCGAATATAGCGCCGAGGTAATCTGGCAGCGCGGCGAGCAGGACTTTTTGGGTAATCGCTACAGCCGCCGGCATCTGCTGCGTTTCGATGGCGGCGCAGAAGTCGCCGGTTCATCCTCACCCCACGTGGTGCCGCTGCCGATGTCAGACGAAACAGCGGTAGACCCCGAAGAAGCCTTTGTCGCGTCGCTCTCCAGCTGCCATATGCTCTGGTTTCTCTCCATCGCCGCCAAACGCCGCTTCTGCGTCGATACGTACCATGACAACGCCAGCGGCCTGATGCAGGCCAACGATCTCGGCAAACTGTATATCGCCCAGATCACCTTGCGCCCAGCCGTTAGCTTCTCCGGTGAGCGCGTGCCGACGCACCAGCAGATTGAGCAGATGCATCATCAGGCGCACGAAGAATGCTTTATCGCCAACTCGGTGAAGTCCGAGGTGCGCTGCGAACCGCGTTTTACCGCGTAACACCACGCAGGCTACATCGGTCACTGCACCATGATGCGCGTTAACCATAACGGCTGGCGGTAGGAGAAGATGCGTGAACCCAACTGCATACGGCTGTCCCGATGGGCAGCCACTGTTCTACTTCCATGGCGTGCCAGGCGCAGCGGTTGAGGCGGCGATGCTGCATCAGGCCGCTTTGGCGCACGGCATCAAACTGCTAGTGGTGGAGCGCAATCTGCCGGGCGAACTTGGCAGTGCGGATTATCTGCAACAACTGGCGCAACAGATCAGTGATAGCGCGGCGGGCCAGCCAATTCGCCTGCTTGGCTTTTCCATCGGCGCCTGTCTGGCGTTACGTGTCGCCGCGCTGCTGGGTGAGCGGGTGACCGAGGTTTACCTGCTATCGGCTGCCGCACCGCTGCAGATCCCCAGCAACAGCATCGGCATGGGTGTGGGGCGCTATACCTTCCTCTGGGCGCAACATTATCCAAGGCTGTTCCGGGCCTTTGCCTGGTACCAGGCGCTGCTGGCGAAAATCAGCCCAGGCCTGCTGCTGAAGCTTCTGTTTAACGGTGCCGGCGGCAAAGACCCAGAACTCCTGCATCAGGCCGACACTCGGGCATGGCTGGCGGATATTCAACGCGCGTGTTTCAAACATGGGATTAGCAGCTATGCGCGCGACGTAAACCTCTATGTCGAGCCCTGGGCCGCAGAGCTGGAGAACGTCACGGCGGCGGTCAGCCTGTGGCATGGCGAAGCAGATAACTGGGCGCCCATTGCCATGTCGATTTACCTGCAGGAGCATCTGCGCACAGCCAGTGTCGTGAGCCGTGGCCCCGAACAAGCGCACTACTCTTGCCTGCTGGCGAACGCTGAAGCCGTTATGGTGACGGTGCAGCTGAACATTTCAGCAACCCCAACGGCCGAGAGCTAACACCCTAGAACGACCCTCGACTTACAACGACCCAAGGATGGCACCATGAAAAAGCTCGCCCTACCTCTGATCACCCTGCTGGCCTTCAGCGCCTACACGCTCTATGTGATGCTGCAAGCCGATCAATCACTGCTGCAATTTGGCTTGCAGCTGATGTCCAGCGCCGATACCGCTCAGGTGGTGATCGACCTTTATATTCTCGCGGCGCTGGCCTGCATCTGGATGTACCAAGATGGTCGCGCGCGCGGTAAGTCACTGACCTACCTGCTAGCGTTTTTCGGGCTTACCGCACTGTTTGTCTCAGCGGGGCCGCTGCTCTATCTGGTGCTCAAGGCCATAGACTCAGACCGCAACGCGGCGCAGGGCGCGCCATAACGGCTGCATTACCGCTGATTCACGCGGCAGCCCCGGACACAGCCGAGGCTGCGCCGCGGTTAAAAACTCAGATTGAAATTACCGGTGCCAAATATGCCGACCAAGCCAACCACAATCAGATAAATCGCCACGATGTAATTAAGCAGACGCGGCACAATCAGAATCAAAATGCCGGCAATCAACGAAAGTAGCGGAGTAAGGGCAAGGGTCATAGTTGTCACCTCAGAGTTATTGAAATATCAGTATGCGCGCCACGCTAGAACCGCACAGCACTATCACGCGGGCACAACCGTAGCGGGTTCATCAGCCTATTTAGCTCACCTGCGTATTTAAGGTCATTTATGAGCAACGCCCACCTATTAACCTCACTGCTGCAGTACAAAGCCTGGGCCAATCAAGAGTTATTGACTGATTTACAACGCCTTGATTCCGTCACCCAGCAAGCGGAGCTGCACGCGGCCCTGCGCATCCTCAATCACATCCATGTGGTCGAGTGCATCTTTGCCGCCAACTTGCAGGGGATTAGCCATCACTACAACGCCACCAACACCACCGAAACGCCCACGCTGGAAGCGCTGCGCCAAGCTGTAGTGGAGACTGATCGTTGGTATCTGGACTATGCCGCAGGGCTAAGTGCTGAACAGCTGGCCGAGCGCTTGAACTTCAATTTTGTCGATGGCGATACCGGCTGTATGAGCCGTGAAGAAATGCTCGCGCACATCATCACCCATGGTGGTTACCACCGAGGTGCAGTCGGCCGAATCATGGCGCAGCTGCAGTTGGCCCCACCAAGGGATATTTACACACGCTTTCTGCATCAGACCGAGCCGCAGCGCCGCAAACCTTAGAGCGGTGGCTTGGCGATAAATGCCTGCTTGTCATGCCGATCAAAGCCCGCCGCCTCATAGAAGCGCAGCGTGGCCGGATCCTGGCTGCTGGTCATCAGCATGACTTTGTAGCAGCCCTGTTCCCAGGCAAAGGCCAAGGCGTGTGCCAGCAACGCCTGACCGTAGCCACACCCGCGATACTCAGCATGGGTCACTACGTTTTCGACCAGGGCTAAGGGCCTGCAACCGCGCGTGAGATTGGCGACCAGGTTAATGCTGCAACTGGCCACCAGCTGCTCATCGAGGTACAGGCCCAAACAACGGTGAGAAGGATTGGCCATGATCGCCTGCCACACCGTTTCAACCTGACGGCGTTCCGGCAATGGTTGATCGTTAGGGTGTAAATGCTCATACAACGCAAGCAATGCATCCAGCTCACCGGCCTCGACGCGGCGAATATCCATCGACCTATCCCTGTTATCCGTCCCGGCTTATTCGCCGCGAATGTACTGCTCCAGTTGTTGGATCAGGCTGGCCTGTTCGGCGATGGTGTGTTTGACCAAGTCACCAATCGACAACAGACCGATCAGCTCACCGTCGCCCAAGACAGGCAGGTGACGTAAATGGCGGTCGGTCATCAGCTGCATGCAGTGCTGCGAGGTGTCACGCAGGCCAACGGTCAGGACATCTGCTGTCATAATTTCGCTGATGGCAATATCTGAAGCCGAGCGCTCCAGCAGCACGATTTTACGGGCGTAGTCACGCTCGCTGACGATGCCGGCCAGGCGGCCCTTGTCCAACACCACCAACGCACCGATGCCCTTTTCGGCCATCAGCTTGATGGCATCGAGCACCGAAGTAGTCGGGGTGACGCTGTAAACAGCGGCCTGTGGCTTAGCGCGGAGTATCTCGGCGACTGTGATCATGCAGTGGCTCCTGCTCTGTTTCTTATTAGACATTGAGGATAGTGCGCCGGGCGACTGTGGGTAAGCCTCCCGCTGCTCCGATCAGAGCATCTGTGCGGATTCAGCGCAACCACCCGGGGCCAGCAAGGTCGGTGCCACATACGCCGTCAGCGCTCGGTAAAACGCGGCAAGCGCAACCACGCCTCAACCCCGCCGGTGACATTACCGATGCGTAATTCGCCGCCGTGCAGTTGCATCACTTCCTCGACAAAATTAAGCCCCAAACCGGTGCTCTTGCGCCCATTGTTGGGGCGAGGCAGAGAATAGAAACGTTCGCTCAAGCGCGCCAACGCGTAGTCGGGGATCGGCTCGCCCTGGTTGAACAGGCGCAGCTCGACCTGCCCGCCATGGACCTCGGCACTGAAGCGGATCAGCCCACCGGGCGGGGTAAAATCCAGGGCGTTATCAAGCAGATTAGCCACGGCCTGGCGCAGCAAAAACGCCTCGCCGCAGGCACTTAGTTCGGGTGAAACCAGCTGTTCAATCTGTAAATGCGCGGCTTCGATGCGCGCCATTTGCGCCTGCAATAGGCCATCGACCAACGCCCGTAGCGGCACCGCCACTTGCTCCTCCAGTCCTTGACGCTGCTCGACCTGGGCCAGGTGCAGCAGGCGCTCGATCAGCTGCTGCATGCGCTCACTTTCCTGCTCGATATTGGCGACGAAGCGCTGGCGTTGCTCACTTGGCATCTCACCATCGAGCAGTTCCGCCGCACCGCGAATCGCCGCCAACGGGCTTTTCAGCTCGTGGGTCAGGGTGTGCACGTAGCGCTCGACATAGGCCTTGCCCTCCAGCTCGGTGCGCATGCGCTCGATGGCCTCGGCCAATTGCGCCAACTCGCCGCCACGTACGCTGGGCAACTCCGCACGCTGCCCGGCGCTGACCGCCTGGGCATAACGGGTCAGCTTGCGCAGCGCGGCACTGAGCCACCAGGAGAGAAATGCACCAATCAATAAGCCCAATACGATCAAGCCACCGCCAAGCCAGGCCAGGCGCTGCTCGGAGCGTTCAATGTAAGGCTGCAGCGTGCGATTGGGTTTGGCCACCGAGACCACGCCGATAATCTGCGCACCGTCCATAATCGGCGCGGCCACATACATCACCGAGGAATCCGGATCGCTCGGGTCTTCCTTGGTCGATCGCGCGCCGTACTCGCCACGCAGGGTACGCAGCACATCGTTCCAACGTGAATAGTCCTGCCCCACCGCTGCACCCGTAGAGTCGAGCAAAACCATACCCTTGGCGTCGGTGACATAGATGCGATGGTTAACCTGAGTCTTCTCCACGCCCCAGATTTGCGCCTGCGGCTGGCGCTGCCCGTAAGCCTGCAACACCTGAGGTAAACGGCTCTGCTGCAAGCGCCCGGCCTTGACCTCATCACGCAAAATTTCCGCCAGCAGGTTGGCAGTATCGACCAGGGTTTCCTCGGTGCTCTGGCGCACGCCGGGGCGGATTTCGTCCATCACCGTACTCAGGACGAACCAGCCGGCCAGGCCAACAAACAGGAAGTACACCAGAAAGATGCGTATCCCCAAGGGCATCAGGCGTGCCTCGGTGAATAGCTATACCCCAGGCCGCGATGGGTCTGAATCGGCTCAGCATCAGCGCTCACCTGGCGCAGTTTGGCGCGCAGGCTTTTGATATGGCTGTCGATGGTGCGCTCATAACCCACATCAGCCGCGACGCCCAGACCGTCGAGCAACTGCTCGCGGGAGAACACCCGCTCGGGTTGCGCCAGCAGGCTTTGCAGCAAACGGAATTCATGACGTGTGAGGCTCAGTAGCTGGCCGTGGTAGTGGATCTGCACCCGGTCGACATCCAACTGGAACGGTACGTTAGTAGAACTGGCGGCCGGTAGGTCGCGCGGGGCCATACGTTTGAGGATGACCTTGACCCGCGCCGCCACTTCACGCGGGCTAAAAGGCTTGACCACATAATCGTCGGCGCCAATTTCCAACCCCACCACGCGGTCGATTTCCTCGCTACGCGCGGTAAGAAAAATCACCGGCACCTCGGAGAATCGCCGTAAGCGCTTACAGGCTTCAAAGCCGCTGATATCCGGCAGGCCAACATCGAGAATCAGCAGGTCGGCGGGGTTGCGTTGCTGCTCCGTCAGGGCCTGCTCGGCCAGGCTCATCCACGTGGTGGTAAAGCCTTCACTTTGCAGGGCAAAGATCAGCGTATCGGCGATCGCGGCTTCGTCTTCGACAATCAGAATATGCGGCATGGGCGTCCTGCTCGTGGCAACTCGGCGAGGAGCCTGCGGCAGGCCGCTGCCAGCGTCAAGGGCAAGCCGAAAGGCCGAATGCACAGCCTCTTGTAGCCCGGATGGAATCCGGGAATGGTGGCGAGAGCAGGTATCCCCGGATTACATCCGGGCTACGTCTAAAAGGTTGTGCGGATATGGATGCGCCGTAACCCACCGCAACGGAGCGCAAGGCTATCGTACCGGTGGGTTACGCGGCGCTCGGCCTCGGCGGCTACGCCCAAGCACAGTGCTTTGCGCCGCTAACCCACCCTACCTAGCTGCTTTTAACGCAGCAGGGCCGACGCGCAGCAGATCGCAGACAGCCCCTCAATCGAGCTTGAAGCGCGCGGTGTTTTGCTCCAACACCTGGCTGCCCTGACGCAGTTGCTCGGCGGCGTGACTCACCGCCTGTGCGCTCTCAAGCAAGGCGCTGGCGGCCTGATCGACCTGCTGAATATTGCCGCTGACCTCATCAGCCGTGGCCGCTTGCTGCTCGGCGGCGGTGGCGATTTGCGCCAAGCGATCGGTCACCAGTTGCACTGACTCGACAATGGCGTCCAGGTCCTCACCCATGGCCAATACACTGCCGACATCACCTTCGGCCTGGCGTACGGCTTCTTCCATCTGGGTGACCGACTGGCCCACTACGCGATGCAGGTTGCCCACGGTTTCGGCAATTTCTGCGGTGGAGTTCTGCGTGCGCTGCGACAGTGAACGCACCTCGTCGGCAACCACCGCAAAGCCACGACCCTGCTCGCCCGCGCGCGCGGCTTCGATGGCAGCGTTAAGTGCCAGCAAGTTGGTTTGCTCGGCAATCCCCTTGATCACATCCACCACGCGGGTGATCTGCTCAGTCTGTACGCGTAGTTGTTGCAAGGTGGTGGCGCTGTCACCCAGACGACTGCTGAGCTGACGCATGCTCTGGCTGGTGCGGTTGCTGCGCTGGTTACTTTGATTGGCGATCTCGCGGGTTTGGTTGGCTTCCACCGCCGCCTGTTCACAGCTCTGCGCCACGCTCTGTGCGGTGGCGGCCATTTGCGTGGCGGCGGCGGCAATTTGGCTCATCTGCGCCTGCTGCTGCTCCACCGACTCCAACGCATTACGCGCCTCGCCATTGAGCATCTGCACGGTACCGCCCAGTTGCTGGCTCTGCTGATTGACCCCTTGCATGGAGCCGCGCAACTGATCAACTGCCGTATTCAGAGCCATGGCGATGCTGGCCAGATCATCCGCACCATGCACCTGCATGCGCACGCGCAGGTCACCATCACGCAAGCCTTCGGCGGCCTGGATGATCCCGGCTGTGCTACGACGGATTGAAGCATTGAGGCAGAACAAGACATACAGCGCCAGCAGGGTTAGCAGGCTGAACACACCGATCACTTCGACCATCGCGACCAGCGCTTTCTGTCGGTACTCGCCGAGGCTCGCGACAAACTGCTGGTACAACGCCGTCTGCAAGCCGAGTAACTGGCCCTGTAGAGCATCGCTACGCTGCACGAACTGCTCCGGCGTCAACGTCATCGGGCTGGCGTCGAACATGTCGCGGTCGATACCCGAGAGGAAGGCTTCGTAACCCTGCAATGCTTCATCGTAAGGCCCTTGTAGCTGACGCATCGCACGCGGTGCCTCTAACTTGAGCGTGGACTGAGCCTTAAGTAGCTGGCTACGCGACTCATCCAGACTGCGCCGTAGATCGCGAATCAGCACCCTGCTCTGCAGAGTGAAATGCTCCGACACCACCGCGCCATAGCCTTGGCTGGCAAAGCTGCCCAGCTGTTCGAGCAAGCGCGGCAGGGTGTAAGTCAATTGCTCCATCATCAGGTAGGTGTCGAGCTGAGGATCGAGGATCAGACCACTGTCGGTAGCCACCTGCTCACGCAGGGCGAGCAGGCTAAGCAGGTTCTTTTGGTAACGTTCGAGGGCATCGGGCAGGGCTAACTTACCCAACACATCGATACTCAATTCAGCCTGTGCCGCGCTAAGCCCCTGTAAATGTTGGCGGGCCTGATTGCTGAGCAACTTGGATTTAAGCGGCTGTTCCAGTGCTTGCAGGGCGGGTTCAAGACCACTGGCGCGTTCACGCAACAGCGCTTCGGCGGCTTTCTCAGTGCCTTTCCAACGCGATAACAGCGTGCGCTGTTCAATCAACTCCTGCTGCACGCCGGCCATGCCCTGCAAGGCATTGATGCCTTCCAGCTCATGGTCGATCGCGTTGAGCCGTTCAAGGTAATTGCTGCCGATCACCCACAGCGAAAACCCTAGCGGCAACGCAAACAGAACAAACACCAGCTGAAACTTGCGCGCGAAGCTAAAACGCTCCAGCAATCGCACACCCGGTTTGAGTACTCCAGTCATACCTACCTCAACCTGTGGAGCGCGCCAACTTCAAGGGCACGCCAAAGCAAAACTTCAAGCAAGAAGCACGCCCAAGCAACGCGCCTGCCGATATCCATGAATAGGAGCATAGATGAGGATGCGCAACAGTCCGTCACAGAGGTACCCGCAAAGCACCACTGACCTCTGCTCACGCACTTAGCCCGATAGGCCGCTCCAGAGCTCGTCAACATGGCGAAAGCCCCACGCCTCGGCGGACTCGCGACTGACGATCTTGTCGCGCCCGACCAACTTGCTCAGGTCGATCACTTCCTGCTCGATCGGCGCTTTCGATTTGGCCGAGAAGAACACCTTGACCTTCGGCATCAGCAAGGATTTGGTCTGCTGCTCCATGACCACACCGATGCGCCCGCTTTCCAAACGCACCAGTGAGCCCACTGGGTAAATACCCACGGTTTTGACAAAGGCCTGGAATACCACGGGGTCGAAATGGCCTTTCCACTCAGCCATTTTGCGGATCGACTCAGCTGGGTCCCAGCCTTTTCTATAGGCCCGGTCGGAAGTAATCGCGTCGTAGACATCACACACCGCGCCCATGCGCGCATACAGGCTGATTTGCTCGCCAGCCAGGCGATGCGGATAACCACTGCCATCCATCTTTTCGTGGTGATGCAGGCACACATCCAATACCAACGCACTCACCTGCTTGCTCTCAATCAGCATGTGCGAACCCGCCATAGGGTGGCTACGCATCGTCGCAAACTCGCGGTCGGTCAACTTATCAGGCTTGTTCAATATGTCATTGGAAATGGCCATTTTGCCGATGTCATGCAACAAGCCGGCGAGCCCAGCCTCACGCACCTGCACATCCTCAAGACCAAGCTGACGCGCCAGCGCAATCATCAGCGCACATACAGCCACCGAATGCATATAGGTGTATTCATCGGCATTTTTCAGCCGCGCCAGGCTGATCAGCGCATTGGGGTGCCGCATAACCGAGTCGGAAATTTCTTCAACCAACTCACCGGCCTGTTCGAACTGCAATGCCTGGCCCATGCGCGCATCGCTAAACATGCTGATTACTGCCGCTTTGGCATTGGCGCAGAGCTTAACTGCACGCTGCAGTTCATCGTCCATCGACACCGATCGAATCACCGGCGGGTTCTGCACAACAGCCATCAACTTGGCGTTGGTTTGTGCCGCCACCTCTTCGGCGCTGGCACTTGCAGCCCCGACTTCAACATCCAGCCCTTTACTGATATCGATCCACAGCTCACTGATGCTGCTGGCCTTGATCCGCAACAGATCTTTCTCGGATTCCAGCAGAAACTTGGACTTCCAGAAGGGATGGTCCATCCATGAACCACAAAACTCATGGATATACATACCGACACGCACGTCGGCCACAGCGATGCACTTCAGCATTTAACGCACCTGGGCGAGGGCAATAACTGTTCGGTTACTCACCAGCGTAGCCGATCACTTGGGCACAGGTGGTTGGAACGACCACGAAAAATGGCAATAGGACATCACCCCCACTGATCAACTGAGCGCCTGCGCGCGACTGCTTGTGGTGCTGGAGTCGCCATTGCCAAAGCGCTGCGGCGCGGCAGCGCTATACGGGAGAACGCGCGTGTCGCGGTTAAAGCCTCCTAGGGGGGCTTTAACCGCGAAGGTTTATCAACCTATCAGGAGGCGCTGAACATCTTGTGCGGGTCGATGACGAATTTCTTCGGCACGCCGGCATCGAACTCACCGTAACCACGCGGTGCGTCGTCCAGGCTGATGACCTGCACACCGACCACTTCAGCGATGTTGATACGGTCCCACATGATCGCCTGCATCAGCTGGCGGTTGTACTTCATCACCGGCGTCTGACCGGTATGGAAGCTGTGCGACTTGGCCCAGCCGAGGCCGAAACGAATGCTCAGCGCGCCCTTCTTCGCCGCGGCATCGACTGCGCCTGGATCTTCAGTGACGTAAAGGCCGGGGATACCAATTTTGCCGGCGACCCGCACCACACCCATCAACGAGTTGAGCACGGTGGCGGGTGCTTCGTGCTGCACGCCTTCGTGACCATGGCCGCGAGCCTCAAAGCCCACCGCGTCGATCGCACAGTCCACTTCCGGCTCACCCAGTAGTGCGGCAATCTGCTCGTGCAGCGGCGTATCCAGCGACAGATCGGCAATCTCGAAACCCTGGGATTTAGCATGCACCAGGCGCACCGGATTAACGTCACCGACGATCACCACCGCTGCACCCAGCAAGCGTGCCGAAGCGGCAGCGGCCAGGCCAACCGGACCCGCACCGGCGATATAAACGGTGCTGCCCGGCCCGACGCCAGCCGTTACGGCACCGTGGTAACCAGTGGGCAGAATGTCGGACAGACAGGTCAGGTCGAGGATTTTCTCCATGGCCCGCTCGCGGTCTGGCAGTTTCAGCAGGTTGAAATCGGCGTACGGCACCATGGCGTATTCGGCCTGGCCACCGGTCCAGTCACCCATGTCGACGTAACCGTAGGCACCGCCCGGGCGCGCGGGGTTGACCGACAGGCACACGCCGGTGTGTTGCTCTTTACAGCTGCGGCAACGGCCGCACGCCACGTTGAACGGCACCGACACCAGGTCGCCGATTTTCAGGTTCTCGACGTCGCTGCCTTTCTCGATCACCTCACCGGTGATCTCGTGGCCCAGCACCAGACCGGTTTGCGCCGTGGTACGGCCGCGCACCATGTGCTGGTCGGAGCCACAGATATTGGTGGATACCACTTTGAGGATGACCGCGTGCTCGATCTTCTTGCCGCGCGGGTCCTGCATTTTTGGATAGTCGATTTTCTGCACTTCGACCTTGCCAGCGCCGAGGTAGACGACGCCACGATTACCAGACATAGGTGTTCTCCTTTGTTGTTGTGGGTACAAAGGCGCAGCCAACGGCCACGCGGCCTCGTACTGGAGCGTTTAAGTCTGTTGCGCGGGAGAGACCGCCAAGGGCAGAGCGGTACTGCCTCTCCGGTTGTAATCCGGCTGCGTTTACACACCGGATCGGGTTGATGGGTATCGCTGCGCTCAACCCATCCTACGGATCATGCGTGCAGCACCACCGTGCGGCTGGCGTTGAGGAACACCCGCCGTTCAAGGTGGTAACCAATGGCCTTGGCCAGGGTTTGGCACTCGATATCACGGCCCTTGGCAATCAGGTCTTCGGGGTAATGCGCGTGATCCACCGACTCCACGCCTTGGGCGATGATCGGCCCCTCGTCGAGGTCGTTGTTGATGTAGTGCGCGGTGGCGCCCACCAGTTTGACGCCCTTTTCATAAGCCTGATGGTAGGGCTTGGCGCCCTTGAAACCGGGCAGCAGCGAGTGGTGAATATTGATCGCCCAGCCATCCAGCTTGCGGCACAGCTCGGGCGACAACACCTGCATATAGCGGGCGAGTACCACCAGTTCGGCACCGCTGTCCTCGATCACCTGCAGCACCTTGCGCTCCTGCGCCGGCTTGTCATTGGGGTCGAGCGGGAAGTGGTAGTAGGGAATGTCGTGCCAGCGCGCCAGCGGTTCCAGGTCCGGGTGATTGGACACCACCGCCACCACCTCCATGCCCAAGTGGCCAATGCGCTGGCGATAGAGCAGATCATTCAGGCAATGGTCGGCCTTGCTGACCATCAGCACCACCTTGGCCCGGTAGCCGGGCGGGGTCAGCTCGACCTGCATGCCAAAGCTGGTCAGGCGCTCATCGAGGCCGGCGCGAAAGGCCTGCTCATCAAAATCGTCCGGTTGGCGAAACTCGACGCGAATAAAAAACAGCGAGGACAGGCGATCATCAAACGAGTGATGCTCAGTCACGTAACAGCGCTGCTCGAAGAGAAAGCGCGTCACCGCATCCACCGTGCCGAGCACGCTAGGGCAGTGGGCAGTCAGAATCCAGGTATCAGGGGTGCGGCTCATGGTCGGGCCCTCGGTGGAACTCGTGGGAGAGGCTGGGCGGCATTCCGCTTTAGCCGCGAAAAGCAGTCGCGGCTAAAGCCCCTCCCACAGGATGTTTGTTGCCGTCAGGCCTTGATCGCCAAGCCGTACTCGGCGCTGGCGTCTTGCAGCCACAACCAGACGTAATCCGCGAAGCTGCGGCGCACCACTAATTCCCAGGTGTCTTCGCCGGTATGGCGGATCACCAGCTGCGACTTGGCGAACACCGTGCCCACGGCCTTACCCACCGGAAAGTTGCTGGGATGCACGTCATAGCTGCTGGACTTCATCAGCACGTCGCGCACCTTCGGCCCGGTAAGCTCCAGCAAGGTCTGCCCGCCGCTGACATTGACGATCGAGATGTGCTGGCCATCCAGCGCGGCCCGCAGCTTTTGCTCGACGGCAAACTCGGTGCCGCTTGGCACGACCAGCAACCACTCATCGGGGCCCAGCCATTGCAATGAGGCCTCACCAGCCGCCACCAGCATCAGTGCCGACGGCAGTTCCAGGCCTAATGCCTGATGCACGGCGCCGGCAAAGGCGCTGTCCTTGGCGTCGCCGCGCAGGGTCAGGTGACCGAGCAGCTTCTTCTCACGCAGGGTGACCCCAGCCTTGGCCGGCCCCTTGCCCACTAACTGATCGAGCTCGGCGTGGAACAGTGGCGACTCCGCATGGGCAGCCGCAGGGCGTTGCTGATAAACATTGATTGAATTAGACATTCTGGCGATCCCCTTTCGGGTCATAGAACACGGAGCTGACGATTTCGGCTTCAATCACGCTGCCATCCACCAAGGGTGCGAACACTCGCTCACCGATGCGTTTAAGACCGCCTTTAACCAAGGCCATGGCGATGGAGTGTTTCAACGCCGCGCTGGCGTAGCTGGAGGTGACGTGGCCGACCATATCCATCGGGATCGGCTGCTTGGGGTCACGTACCAGCTGCGCGCCTTCCGGCAGCACCTTGCTCGGGTCGATGGGCTTGAGCCCCACCAACTGCTTGCGCTCTTCACGCGTGCAGTCCTCGCGGTTCATGCCGCGCCAGCCGATCCAGGAGAACGGTTTAGTGCGACCGACACACCAGCCCATATTGAGATCGTCCGGGGTGACTGAACCGTCAGTGTCCTGACCAACGATGATGAAACCCTTCTCGGCCCGCAGCACGTGCATGGTCTCGGTACCGTAAGGCGTCAGGCCATGCTTCTTGCCGGCCTCGATGATCTTTTCCCACACGCCCAGGGCATAGTCGGCCTGCACGTTGACTTCATAACTCAGCTCACCGGTGAAGGAGATGCGGAACACCCGCGCCGGCACACCGCCAACCTGGCCTTCCTTCCAGGTCATAAAGGGGAAGGCGTCCTTGTCCAGGTCGATATCGGTGACCTCGGCCAGCAGCTTGCGGCTGTTCGGCCCGGACAGGGTCATAGTCGCCCAGTGATCGGTAACCGAGGTGAAGTACACCTTGAGCTCCGGCCACTCGGTCTGGTGGTAAATCTCCAGCCACTCCATCACCCGTGCGGCGCCGCCGGTGGTGGTGGTCATCAGGAAGTGATTGTCGGCCAGGCAGGCGGTGACGCCGTCGTCGAAGACCATGCCGTCTTCTTTGCACATCAGGCCGTAGCGCGCCTTGCCTACATCCAGCTTGGTCCAGGCATTGCTGTACACGCGGTTGAGGAACTCGCGGGCATCCGGGCCTTGGATATCGATTTTGCCCAGTGTCGAGGCATCGAGAATGCCCACCGCGTTGCGTACTGCCAGGCACTCACGGGCTACGGCAGCATGCAGGTCTTCACCGCCCTTGGGGAAATACCACGGGCGCTTCCACTGGCCGACATCCTCGAACTCGGCGCCGTTTTGCAGATGCCAGCTCTGCATGGCGGTGTAGCGCTTGGCTTCAAACAATTCACCGCAATGCCGGCCGGCCACTGCGCCGAAGGTCACCGGGGTGTAGTTGGGGCGGAACATGGTGGTGCCCATTTGCGCAATGCTGATGCCCAGCGAGCGCGCGGCGATGGCCAAGCCGTTGATGTTGCCCAGTTTGCCCTGGTCGGTGCCGAAACCCAGTGCGGTGTAGCGTTTAACGTGTTCGACCGACTCGAAACCTTCACGCGTCGCCAGCTCGATACCGGCGGCGGTGACATCGTTCTGCAGGTCGACAAATTGCTTAGGCGCACGCGCCGTGGGCTTGTCGTGGGGTACCTGGAACAACGCCTGCGTCGGCTCTTCCAAGTGCACAACGACCTGCGGCAAGCTGGCCGAAACGGCTTTATAACCAGCCTCGGCAGCAGCCGATACGCCGGCCTCGACGCCATCAGCCAGGGCATCACCCAGGCCGAATACACCATTGACCGCGCCGGCGCAGAAGCGCTTCTGCAAACCGTCACCCGGCACGAAGGCGAGGATGTCTTCACGCCAGGTCGGCTTGCCGCCCAGGTGTGAGGCCAGGTGCACCACCGGGCTGTAGCCACCGGAGCTGACAATCAGGTCGCAATCAAGCACTTCACCGGGGCTGGTCACCTTGTGGCTCTGCACATCGATGGCGCAGATACGCGCCGCCGTCACCCGCTTGCTGCCCGCCGCTTCCACCACGGCACTGCCGGTGAGGATGCGCACGCCACGCTTGCGCGCCTCTTCCACCCAGCTGCCGCGTGGGTTGCTGCGCGCATCAGCAACTGCCACCACCTGCAAACCAGCGTCGAGCCAGTCGAGCACCACACGGTAGGCGTAATCATTGTTGGTCGACAGCACCAGTTGCTTGCCCGGTGCTACGCCATAACGACGTACATAGGTCGATACAGCATCGGCGAGCATATTGCCCGGCACGTCGTTGTTGGCGTACACCAGCGGCCGCTCATGCGCACCGGTGGCCAGCACCACACGCTTGGCACGCACCCGGTGCATGCGCTGGCGCAACATGCCCATGGGCGCGATCTCACCGAGGTGATCAGTCAGGCGCTGATGAATAGTGAGGAAGTTGTGGTCGTGGTAACCATGCACCGTGGCCCGTGGCAGCAGGGTGACTTCAGGCATGCTTGCCAACTCGGCAAGCACCTTGGTCACCCACTCGCTGGCGGGTTTGCCGTCGAGGGTTTCGCGGGTGCTGAGCAGGCTGCCGCCGAACTCTTCCTGCTCATCGGCTAGGATCACTCGCGCGCCGCTGCGCCCGGCGACCAAGGCCGCAGCCAAACCTGCGGCACCACCGCCGACGATCAGCACGTCACAATGCTGGTTCATGTAGTCGTAGCTGTCCGGGTCAGCGGCTTTCGGCGCACGGCCAAGACCTGCGGCCTTACGGATGTACTTTTCGTAGGTCAGCCAGAGGTTCTGCGGGTACATAAAGGTTTTGTAGTAAAAGCCCGGCGGCATCACCTTGCCGCCGACCTTTCCAAGAATACCCATCAGGTCGGTGTTCACACTCGGCCAACCGTTGGTGCTGCTGGCAACCAGGCCGGCATACAACGCCTGCTGAGTGGCACGCACGTTGGGGATCTGCGCCGCTTCAGTGCTACCAATCTGCAGCACCGCATTCGGCTCCTCGCTGCCAGCCGCAACGATGCCGCGCGGCCGAGAATATTTAAAGCTACGGCCGACGATGTCTACACCGTTAGCCAGCAAGGCGGCGGCCAGGGTGTCACCGACAAAGCCTTGGTAGCTCTGCCCGTTGAAGCTGAAATTCAATGGCTGGCTGCGGTCGATGCGGCCACCTGTGGCAAGACGATTGACCTGGCTCATGCCGTTACTCCTTGGTCGATGGCCTGCTTCGCGGCGCCACCAGCGGCAGTGACGCTGGGCTTTTCGCCGATCTTGTAGGTTTCGAGAATTTCATAAGTCACCGTATGACGGGTGGCGTTGAAGTACTGGCGGCAACCGGCGGCATGTACCCACAGTTCGTGGTGAATGCCACGCGGGTTATCGCGAAAAAACAGGTAATCGCCCCACTCGGCATCGGTGCAGGCGGCCGGGTCCAGTGGACGCGGAATGTGTGCCTGGCCCTTGGCGTGGAATTCCTCTTCGGAACGCAGCTCGCCGCAATGTGGGCAGAAAATATGCAGCATGATCGGTACCTCCAGAAAACCTCAGGTCCTCTCCCATGGGAGAGGCGGCAAAATCAGTGCGCAACCCCGGCGGCGCCGTGTTCATCGATCAGCGCGCCATTGTGGAAGCGCTCAATGGAGAACGGCTTGGCCAGCGGGTGCATCTCGCCTTTAGCCAGGCTGGCAGCGAACACGTGACCAGAACCCGGCGTCGCTTTGAAGCCGCCGGTGCCCCAACCACAGTTGAAGAACAGGTTCGGCACCGGGGTCTTGGCGATGATCGGGCAGGCGTCCGGCGTGGTGTCGACGATGCCGCCCCACTGGCGGTTCATGCGCACCCGCGAGAGCACCGGGAACAGCTCGACGATGGCCTGCAGGGTGTGTTCGATAGTCGGGTAAGAGCCGCGCTGGCCATAACCGTTGTAGCCATCGATGCCGGCACCAATCACCAGGTCGCCCTTGTCCGACTGACTGATATAGCCGTGCACGGCGTTGGACATGATCACGCTGTCGATAATCGGTTTGATCGGCTCGGACACCAGCGCCTGCAACGGGTGCGATTCCAACGGCAGGCGAAAGCCCGCTAAACCGGCCAGGTGCCCGGAGTTACCCGCCGCCACCACGCCGACGCGCTTACCGCCGATAAAGCCCTTGTTGGTTTCTACGCCGATGCACACACCGTTTTCTTTGCGAAAACCGATCACTTCGGTTTGCTGGATCAAGTCGACACCCAATGCATCGGCGGCGCGGGCATAGCCCCAGGCCACCGCATCGTGGCGGGCGACGCCGCCGCGGCGCTGCAGGGAGGCGCCCATCACTGGGTAACGGGTGTTCTTGCTGCAATCCATGTACGGCACCAGCTCCTCGACCTGCTTGGCATTCAGCACCTCGCCGTCGATGCCGTTGAGGCGGTTGGCGCTGACCCGCCGTTCGATGTCGCGCATGTCCTGCAGGGTGTGGCCGAGGTTGAACACGCCACGCTGGGAAAACATGACGTTGTAGTTGATGTCCTGCGACAGGCCTTCCCACAGCTTCATCGCGTGCTCATACAAATGCGCCGACTCATCCCACAGGTAGTTGGAACGCACGATGGTGGTGTTGCGCGCAGTATTACCGCCGCCCAGCCAACCCTTCTCGATCACCGCGACGTTCTTCACGCCAAATTCTTTGGCCAGGTAATAGGCCGTGGCCAAACCATGCCCGCCGCCGCCGACTATGACCACGTCGTACACCGGCTTGGGCGTTGGGTTGCGCCACATCCGCTGCCAATTCTCATGGTGGCTGAACGCGTGCTTGAACAGGCCGAAGCCGGAATAACGTTGCATGGGATGCTCCTAAATCTGGGTAGTTCAAGCCGTAGGGCGAGTCGCGCTTTATCGATCCACCGGTACGCAGTGGAAGCCCGTAGGGTGGGTCACGCTTTACCGATCCACCGATACGCGGTGGAAGGAAACAGCGCCTTCCACCCTACGAGTCACCGATAAACCGGGTAATCGGCGCACAGCCCTGCCGCCAGCGCCGCCACCTGAGCTTCCACATCGGCATCGCCGAGGTGGTCGAGGATGTTGCAGATCCAACCGGCCAGCTCGATGCTCTGTGCTTCCTTGAAACCGCGCGTGGTGATCGCCGGTGTGCCGATGCGCAGCCCGGAGGTAACGAACGGCGATTGCGGGTCATTCGGCACGGCGTTTTTGTTGACGGTGATACCGGCGCGGCCCAGGGCGGCGTCGGCATCTTTACCGGTCAGGCCCTGACGAATCAGGCTGACCAGGAACAGGTGGTTGTCGGTGCCGCCGGAGACCACGTCATAGCCGCGTTCGATAAACACCTTGGCCATGGCCTGGGCGTTGTTAATCACCTGCTGCTGATAGGTTTTGAAGCCTGGCTCCATGGCCTCTTTGAAGCACACCGCTTTGGCGGCGATCACGTGCATCAACGGGCCGCCCTGAGCACCGGGGAATACCGCCGAGTTGAGCTTCTTCTCGATCTCCGGGTTGGCCTTGGCCAGAATCAACCCGCCACGTGGGCCGCGCAGGGTCTTGTGAGTGGTGGTAGTGACCACATCGGCGAACGGAATCGGGTTGGGGTACAGACCAGCCGCCACCAGACCGGCAACGTGGGCCATGTCGACAAACAGCAGCGCCCCGACCTTGTCGGCGATGGCGCGAAAACGCGGAAAATCCAGGGTTTTCGAGTAGGCGGAGAACCCGGCCACAATCATCTTCGGCAGGCACTCGACAGCCAGGCGCTCGACCTCGTCGTAATCGATCAGCCCGGTAGCGGTGTCGATGCCGTACTGCACGGCATTGTAGAGCTTGCCCGAGGACGACACCTTGGCGCCGTGGGTGAGGTGACCACCGTGAGCCAAGCTCATGCCCAAGATGGTATCGCCGGCATTGATCAGCGCCAGGTACACCGCGCTGTTGGCGGACGAGCCCGAGTGCGGCTGGACGTTGGCGAAGTCGGCACCGAACAATTGCTTGGCCCGGTCGATGGCCAGCTGCTCAACCACATCAACGTGCTCGCAACCGCCGTAGTAACGCTTGCCCGGATAACCTTCGGCGTACTTGTTGGTCAGGCCACTGCCCTGGGCCTCCATCACCCGCTGGCTGGTGTAGTTTTCCGAGGCGATCAGCTCAATGTGGTGCTCCTGACGGCTTTCCTCGGCGTTGATGGCGCTGAGCAGTTCGTCGTCATAGCCTTGAATCTGGTCATTCTTGCTGAACATCGCTGATCTCCTGCGGCGCCTTGGTACGGCGCATCGGTGTCGGAAGCGGGCAACAGGTCATTGAAAAACTATCTAGGTTGCCGATACGGCGACATCGCCTAGGTTTTCAACGGCCTGTTCAACCCTTGTGGAGCCGATGGTATGACTCGCCCTGATCGGTCAGATGCCTATGCACGCCACGGGAGATTGCGTTTGCGACATGCCGAGGTCGCAATTGCATAACCGCTCTGGCTACCCGGCCAATGGGTTCGCCTGTACGGCCGAGGATGTCGCCCAGGCATCTGTAAACTCAGGTGACTGCGGGTAGAGTAAAAGCATCCCAAACAGCTCAATCCGTCGGTTCTAAACAAGGAGCGCCACATGCCCGATCTCTCGCAACAGTTCGCCAGCGACAACTACTCCGGCATCTGTCCTGAGGCCTGGGCAGCAATGGCAGAGGCCAACCAAGGGCACCAGCGCGCCTACGGCGACGACGAGTGGACGGCACGCGCCGCCGATCATTTCCGCCGGCTGTTTGAAACCGATTGCGAGGTGTTTTTCGCCTTCAATGGCACGGCGGCCAACTCCCTGGCGCTTGCCGCGCTGTGCCAGAGCTACCACAGCGTGATCTGCTCGGAGACCGCCCACGTCGAAACCGACGAATGTGGCGCGCCGGAGTTCTTCTCCAACGGCTCCAAACTACTGTTGGCCAAGACCGAGAACGGCAAACTGACCCCCGAAGCGATCCGCGAACTGGCCCTCAAACGCCAGGACATCCACTTCCCGAAACCCCGCGTGGTCACCATCACCCAAGCCACTGAGGTCGGCACCGCCTACACGCCCGATGAGGTCCGCGCGATCAGCGCGGTATGCCGCGAACTGGGCCTGCACCTGCACATGGACGGCGCGCGCTTTTCCAACGCTTGCGCCTTTCTCGGCTGCAGCCCAGCCGAGCTGACCTGGAAAGCCGGTGTCGATGTGCTGTGTTTTGGCGGCACCAAGAACGGCATGGCAGTCGGTGAAGCGATCCTGTTTTTTAACAAGGACCTTGCCGAGGACTTCGACTACCGCTGCAAGCAGGCCGGTCAGCTGGCCTCGAAGATGCGCTACCTGTCGGCACCCTGGGTCGGCATCTTGCAGAACGATGTGTGGCTAAAATATGCCCAGCACGCCAACCACTGCGCGCACTTGCTTGCAGGCTTAGTCAGCGATATTCCCGGGGTCAACCTGATGTTCCCGGTCGAGGCCAACGGCGTGTTCCTGCAGATGTCGGAGCCGGCGCTGGAAATCCTGCGTGGCCAGGGCTGGCGTTTCTACACCTTTATCGGCGCCGGCGGCGCACGCTTTATGTGCTCGTGGGACACCGATGAAGCGCGCGTGCGCCAGCTGGCAGCGGATATTCGTAAGGCCATGGCAAGCACGCACTAGCCGCTGGGCTTAGCCTGGCGGGCTCTGTCGTGGGACGAGCGCCGGTAACAGCGTGCGCGAGATGGCCTCGCGCACATTAGGCAGCACCGTCGCGCTGCCACCGAGCAATTCCTCGACCAAACGCTTCAGCGCCACCGCCCGCTCCGGGCTGAGGCCGCTGACGGCATGTTCGCAGGCTTGCTCGGCCGTCACCCCAGGCGGAATCGACAGCCCCAGCGCCACCAGGCGTTCACGTAGATCTTCCTGATCAATCAAGTCGGCATGCATCATGATCAAATCCTCTAATGGTGCGGCGATAAATGGGCTCTCAACTCGGGCGGCGCATGGGTATCGCGACGCTCAACCCATCCTACGAACTGGAACATAAACCGTGGGAGGCGCTTTAGCGGCGAGCTTTAAACCACAGTTGTCGCGGCTAAAGCAGATCGCCGCCCGGCACCTCCCACAGCATCGACTTAGCGCAGCACGCCTTCTTCCAGTAGTAGCTTGAAGATAGCCTCGGCGCCGGCCTCTGGCGAGACATCCTTGAGTACCTGCCCCCCCCCGCCACTGGCTTTGGCCGTGGCGGCTTTCATGCGTTCCGCGCCGGTTTTCGCCTTGATCACCTTGAGCCGTTTGGGCCGTGGTTTAGCCGGTTGCAGTTGCGCGCTGGCAAACAACGGGTCAGCGACCAGCTCCACCTCCTCGGCGGTCAATAAACCACGGCGGGCAGGACCGAAGGCACTCTGCCGCGCGGTGGGTGCGGCGTTATCAACACTGGCAACAAAAGGCAGGCGCACCTGCAAACGCCGACGCTGACCACGGGGCAGCGCCTGCAGCACCTGAGCCACACCATCGCTGACCTGCTCCACCGCAGCCAGTCCCACCACCAGCGGCCAGCCAAGCTGTTCCGCCAAGAGGAAAGGCAGCATGCCCGAACCCTCACCGGTTTCCGCCTGGCTGCCGGTCAGTACCAGCTGCGCGCTGGAATCGGCCAGGTAGTCGGCCAGCACTGGCAGCGCATCGCTGTGCGCCGGTTGCTCAAGAATCTTGATCTGATCAAGGCCCATCCCCAGATAAGCCCGCAGCGCCTCCTGCTGCGGATCACCCGCATGCAGCACCTGCAAACGCTCACCGGCCAAGTGCAAACCCAGCTCGACCGCACGGGCGTCCTGCTCGGCGCGGCGTGGCCGCCCCGACAGCGGGTGGGCGCCCACGGAAACCAGCGTAATTACCTGCAAATCAGTCATGGCGCAGCTCCGTAGGGTGGAAGACGCTGTTTTCTTCCACCATCAATGTGCGGTCTTGCCCGGTGGATGGGTGAAGCGACATCCACCCTACGTATCTATGCTGCATCGCGCTCTGCTCCTTGTCGGTGGGCAGCCACCCGCTCGATCAACGCCTGCAGGATCGCGGCAGACTCGCCAATCACCGACAGGTCGGCGCGCTTGATCATGTCGCAGGTCGGGTCGAGGTTGATCGCCACCACCTTGTCGCAAGCGCCAATCCCTTGCAGATGCTGGATGGCGCCGGAAATACCCACTGCCACATACACCCGCGCGGTGACCCAGATGCCGGATGCGCCGACCTGACGTTCGCGGCCCATATAGCCATCGTCCACCGCGACGCGTGAAGCGCCTTCGGTCGCCCCCAGCGCCGCAGCGGCCTGATGAAACAGCGCCCAGTCCTTGACCCCGTTACCGCCGGAGAGAATGAACTCCGCTTCGGCCATGGGAATCTGCGCCGGGTCGACTGCCACCGCGCCGAGGTCTTGAATCCGCGGTATGTGCCTGACCAGCGCTTCATTGAGGGCTAGCGCACGCACTTCATGACGCGTCTCGCTGACCGGTTCGGCGCACTCGACGGCGGCCAGCACCACGCGCGGTGCTTGTTGCACTAAATCTTCACGGCCGGCGCCAGCACGCCCGCTGCTGATGCCATCGGCCACTTGCCAGACCCGCGTCGCCGGGCGCACGCCCAGCTTGGCCGCCAAACGCCGACCCAGCTCACCGCCACCGGTGCGGCTGTCAGGCAGCAACCAATGACGCGGCGCGAGTTGCCGTTCCAGCGACGCCAGCGCCAGTACGCGCGCTTCCGGGGCATAGCCGCTGAAATCGTCAGCCTCGAACTGCAGCAGGCGGTCCACGCCGTTGCAGTCCAAGGCGTTTTCTTTGTGCTCGCCAAATATCACAGCGACCACCGCGCCGTCGCTGCCGGCGAGTTTATGGGCGAGGCCAAGCAGGTCTTTGTCATGGGCACTGAGGCGGCCGCCGACCATGTCCGGCACCACCACGATATGAAAGGCAGGCTGCTCGATCACATGCAGCGGCAATTGCACCACGGCGCTGACGGCGCTGCGTTTCTGGCTGCCGCCCTGCTGACCACCGGAACGGTCGATACGCTTGAGCCCGTTGGGGCCGATAAAGCCGACGCCGTGTGGGTTCTTGCGAATCACGCCGTTAGGCCCCATCCAGCTCACGGCCGCTGGCTGCGCTGCGGCATGCAGCGGGTGCAGGCGATTACGGGCAATCCACTCAGCGCGTGGATCGCGGCGAATCAGGTCGCTCATGGACGGGCCTCCGTAGCTCTGGCGATCTCTATGGGAGGGGCTTTAGCCGCGATATGGACTGTCGCGGCTACGACTGCATGGATGCAGGAGGTAGAGCGAAGCAGGATGCCAGAGCCGAAAGCCCCTCCCACGAGGAATTGCGGCTTGTTCATGATATGCGTCGACATCAGTGCACCTCCGCCAGCTCAGGCTTTGCCGGCACCGGAGGCTTAGCCTCAACCACGCCTTCGATCAATACATCGGCCACCAGCTCGGCGATGTCTTTAACCTCTGGCCGTTGGCCGACCACGCCTTCGAGCATGGCGGTGCATTGCGGGCAACCCACGGCCACCACTTCAGCGGCGGTTTCCTTGATATCGGCCATGCGCATATCGGGAATCCGCTGCTTGCCGGGAATATCGGTAATCGGTGCACCACCGCCGCCACCACAGCAGCGCGAGCGGAATGCCGAGCGTTCCATCTCCCGGACCTCGATACCGATGGCCTTGAGCACCGCGCGCGGCGCTTCGTACTCGCCGTTGTAGCGCCCCAGGTAGCACGGGTCGTGATAGGTCACGCTGCCGCCTTTGTGTCTGCCAAGCGTGAGCTTTTGTGCGCTTATCAGCTGCTCCATGTAGGTGCTGTGGTGCAGCACCTGGTAGTGGCCGCCCAGCTCGCCGTATTCATTTTTCAGCACATGAAAGCTGTGCGGGTCGCAGGTGACGATGGTGCGGAACTGGTACTGGGCCAGGGTGGCAATGTTGCGTTTGGCCAGCAGCTGGAAAGTCGCCTCATCGCCTAAGCGGCGGGCCACATCACCACTGTCGCGTTCTTCCAGGCCGAGCACGGCGAAGTCGACATTAGCGGCCTTGAGCACTTTGACGAACGCACGCAAGGTGCGCTGGTTGCGCATATCAAAGGCACCGTCGCCGACCCAGAACAGCACCTCAACCGACTGTTTATCGCTCATCAGCGCCAAGTTCAGGTCCGCCGCCCAGTTCAAGCGCCCGCCCGGGGCAAAACCGCCGGGGTTGTCGGTGGCGATGAGGTTATCCAGCACTTCGGCGCCCTTGTTCGGCGTCGCACCTTTTTCCAAGGTCAGGTGGCGGCGCATGTCGACGATGGCATCGACATGCTCAATCATCATCGGGCACTCCTCGACGCAGGCGCGGCAGGTGGTGCATGACCACAGCGTCTCGGCATCGACCAGGGCCTTGCCATTAAGGTTGACGATTGGCAGGTGCGGGCCGCCGCTGTGCTCGCCAATAGGCTTACCCGGATAGGGAGAGCCAGCAAACTTGGCGTCAGTACCGCCCGCCAGACCGACGACCATGTCCTGAATCAGCTTCTTCGGGTTCAGTGGCTGACCGGCAGCGTAGGCCGGGCACGCCGCCTCGCACTTACCGCACTGCACGCAGGCATCGAAGCCGAGCAGTTGGTTCCAGGTGAAGTCTGTGGGCTTTTCCACCCCCAGCGGGGCGTTGCGGTTATCCAGATCCAGGGCTTTCAACCCGGTGGAGCGACCGCCCGCGAAACGTTCGGCGCGACGGTGCCAGGCCAGGTGCAGGGCACCGGCAAAGGCGTGCTTCATCGGCCCGCCCCAGGTCATGCCGAAGAACAGCTCGGACACGCCCCAGGCCACGCCCACGCTCAGCAGCAGGGCCAAGACCCAGCCACCAGAGTCCGCCGAGACAATCCCGGCGACCGGCAAGGTGGCGATAAAGAAGCTGGCGGCGAACATCAGCAGGCTTTTCGGCAGGCGCATCCACGGGCCTTTCGACAGCCGTGATGGCGGGTCGAGCCGGCGCTTGGCGACAAACAGCGCGCCGACAAACATCAGCGCAGTGGCCGCCAACAAGGCAAAGCCGAGCAGACGGCTGTGCAAGCCAAAACCGTGTACCAGAATCGCCAATACGGCGGCCAACACAAAACCACCGGCCGTGGCCACGTGGGTGTTGGCGATGTATTTGTCACGGGCGACCACATGGTGCAGGTCGACCATATAGCGCCGCGGCATGGCCAGCAGACCGCCCAACCAGTCAACCTGAGCCGGCCGACCGCGACGCCACATCAGAAAGCGCTTGCCCGCGCCGATGACCGCAAGGGCCAGGGCAGCGAACAGCAGAATAGGGAGCAGGGTGTTCAACATCGAGGACATCCTCAATCCAAAAGGTGAGGCTAGTGGGAGGAGCTTTAGCCGCGATGCTTTTCGCCTTGTCGCGGCTAAAGCCCCTCCCACAACGATTCAGCGCCCGGATCAAAAATCCTTGCACAAGCGCAGGGCGTCATAGATCGCCGCATGGATGTTGCGCTGGGCCACGCAGTCACCGATGCGGAACAGCAAGTAGCCGTCGCCGGCCTCGCTCAGGCAAGGCTGCGGTTTGATCGCGAACAGCGCCTCGACGTCGATCTGACCCTTGTTGCGCGAGCCTTCCTTGAGCCCGTAGTACAGGCTCTCATCGGGACGCACGCCGTTTTCTACCACCACCTGATCGACCACCCGCTCTTCTTTGGCGCCGGTGTATTCGTTCTCCAGCACCGCCACCAGCTTGTCGCCCTCGCGGTAGACCTTTTCCAGCATCATGTCGCCGGTCATGATCACTTCCTTGGGGTACATGCTGCGGTAGTAGGTCGGGAAGCTGGTGCCGCCCATGGCCACACCCGGCTTGATGTCGTCGGTAACGATCTCCACCTTGGCGCCTTTGTCGGCGATAAAGTCGGCCACCGACATACCGGCAAATTCACAAATGGTGTCGTACACCAGCACGTTATTGCCCGGTGCAACGCTGCCATCGAGGATGTCCCAGCTGCTCACCACCAGGCCTTCGGCTGAGCCCCAGTGCTCGTTCTGCTCGATAAACGCATGACCGCCGTTGGCCAGCACGACAATATCCGGACGCAGATCGAGAATGCTCGCGGCATCAGCACCCGTGCTCAGGCGCAGGTCGACGCCGAGGCGCGCGATCTCCAGTTGGAACCAGCGGGTGATGCCGGCCATCTGGTCGCGCTGCGGCGCCTTGGCCGCCAGGCTGATTTGCCCGCCGAGCTGGTCCTTCTTTTCAAACAGGGTTACATCGTGGCCGCGCTCGGCCGCCACGCGGGCTGCCTCCATACCGGCTGGGCCGCCGCCAACGATCACCACCTTGCGCTTGGCCCCAGTGGTTTTCTCGATGATGTGCGGCAAGCCCATATATTCGCGGCTGGTCGCCGCGTTCTGGATGCACAGCACGTCCAGGCCCTGGTACTGGCGGTCGATGCAGTAGTTGGCACCGACGCACTGCTTGATCTGGTCGACCTGGCCCATCTTGATCTTGGCGATCAGGTGCGGGTCGGCGATGTGCGCACGGGTCATGCCGACCATGTCGACGTAACCGCCTTCCAGAATCCGTGTGGCCTGGTTTGGGTCCTTAATGTTCTGCGCGTGCAGCACCGGCACCTTGACCACTTCCTTGATCCCGGCGGCCAAATGCAGGAACGGCTCCGGCGGATAACTCATGTTGGGGATGACGTTGGCCAGAGTGTTGTGGGTGTCGGCGCCAGAGCCGACCACACCGATAAAGTCGATCAGGCCGGTGGCATCGTAATACGCGGCGATCTGCTTCATGTCCTCGTGGGACAGGCCGTCCGGGTGGAACTCGTCACCGGAAATACGCAGGCCCACGCAGAAGTCGGCACCGACCTCGGCGCGCACCGCCTTGATCACTTCCAGGCCGAACTTCATCCGCCCTTCAAAGGTGCCGCCCCACTCGTCGGTACGCTTGTTCACGCGCGGCGACCAGAACTGGTCGATCATGTGCTGGTGCACAGCCGACAGCTCGACGCCGTCGAGGCCGCCCTCTTTGGCACGGCGTGCGGCCTGGGCGAAGTCACCGATAACGCGCCACATTTCTTCCGGCTCGATGGTCTTGCAGGTGGCGCGGTGCACCGGCTCACGGATGCCGGACGGCGACATCAGGGTTGGCCAGTCGAAACCATCCCAGCGTGAGCGACGGCCCATGTGGGTAATCTGGATCATGATCTTGGCGCCATGCTTGTGCATGGCGTCCGCCAGGTTCTGGAAGTGCGGGATGATGCGGTCGCTCGACAGGTTCACCGAGCTCCACCAGCTGTGCGGGCTGTCGATGGAAACCACCGAGGAGCCACCGCAGATCGCCAGGCCGACGCCACCCTTGGCCTTCTCTTCGTAATACTTCACGTACCGCTCGGTGGTCATGCCGCCATCGGTGGCCATCACCTCGGCGTGGGCAGTGGATACGATGCGGTTACGAATAGTCAGCTTGCCGATTTGGATCGGCTGAAACATTGCTTCGAAGGCCATGGCGGCATCCTCACGGAACTAAGGATTGTGGGAGGCGCTTCAGCGGCGAGCGGGTTGCGCTGTTCGCGGCTAAAGCCCCTCCTACGAAATTGTTGTCAGGTGGGTCAGAGTGGCTTAACCACAAACAGACCCTCATCGTGGCCTTCTTCAGAACCGCCGTACTCCTGCACCGTGACCGTGCGAATCGGGCTGCCGGCGGCCGCGAGGATCTGGTCGATGGCACCGGAGAACCAGCCGGTGAACATGTAATCGACCTTGCGCCCGCACTTGCCGTAGACATACACAAAGGCCGAGTGCTTGAGCTTGACCTCGGCATAGCCGGTTTCCAGGTCGAGCTTCTGTGTTTCAAACAGGCCCCAGCCGCGCTGCGACAGGCGTTTCATGTAATGCTCAAACACCGCCGCGCCGGACATGCCATGGCACTCGGCTTCTTTCTCACACCAATGCCAGGCGGATTTGTAGCCGGCCTTGTAGAGAATTTCGGCATAGGCCTCGGCGCCCAGAACTTCTTCGATACCGATGTGGTTATTGACGAAGAAATGCCGCGGCACATAGAGCATCGGCAGGGCGTCGGTGGTCCAAACGCCAGTTTCGTCGTCGACCTGGATCGGCATTTCGGGTGCGTGTGTGGCCATGTGTGCAAACTCCGGAATCTTGTTTGGTTTGTGGGAGGGGCTTTAGCCGCGAAGCTCTTAACAGCGCTGCTCCGGCGGAGCAGGTCGCGGCTAAAGCCCCTCCCACATTGATCGTGTTGTGTTCGGACCTTATTCGCCCCAGACATCAGCCAGGACGTTGACCCAGTTCTCGCCCATGATCTTGCGCACCACGCGCTCGGGATGGCCGCGCTTGAGCAGAGTTTCGGTAAGGTTGGGGAACTCGCCCACGGTGCGGATGCCCAGCGGGTTGATGATCTTGCCGAAGCTGGTCAGGCGGCGGGCGTAGCCCTTGTCGTGGGTCAGGTATTCGAAGAAATCTTGGCCGTGGCCCTGGGTGAAGTCGGTGCCGATGCCAATGGCGTCTTCGCCAACGATGTTCATCACGTACTCGATGGCTTCGGCGTAATCATCGATGGTCGAATCGATGCCCTTGGCCAGGAACGGCGCGAACATGGTCACGCCAACAAAGCCGCCGTGGTCGGCGATAAACTTCAGCTCTTCGTCAGACTTGTTGCGCGGGTGCTCTTTAAGGCCAGACGGCAGGCAATGCGAGTAGCACACCGGCTTCTTGGATTCGAGGATGACTTCTTCGCTGGTCTTGGAACCCACGTGCGACAGGTCGCACATGATGCCGACGCGGTTCATCTCGGCGACGATCTCGCGGCCAAAACCCGACAGCCCACCGTCACGCTCGTAGCAGCCGGTGCCCACCAGATTCTGGGTGTTGTAGCACATCTGTACGATGCCCACGCCGAGCTGCTTGAACACTTCGACGTAGCCGATCTGGTCTTCAAAGGCATGCGCATTCTGGAAGCCGAAGAGGATGCCGGTCTTACCCTGGGCCTTGGCAGCACGAATGTCGGCAGTGCTGCGCACAGGCATCACCAGGTCGCTGTTATCGCGGATCAGCTTCTGGCTGGCGGCGATATTGTTCACCGTGGCTTGAAAGCCTTCCCATACCGAGACCGTGCAATTGGCGGCGGTGAGACCACCTTTGCGCATGTCCTCGAACAGTTCGCGGTTCCATTTGGCGATGATCAGCCCGTCAATAACGATGCTGTCGGCGTGCAATTCGGCTGGGCTCATCAGGCAGTCCCCTTAGCTCGGCGCGCCGAATCTTCTGCCGGCGCTTTGGGGTGAGCATATCCCCGGGGGGCTGGGCGACCGGGTGCAAAAACGACTGGGGTATTGCCGAAAGCGTCAAAGCCGGGTCGCAGTTGGATATGCCTCAGATTAAGTAGGTGGGAGGCGCTTTGGCGGCGATGCTGTCGCGGCTAAAACGGATCGCCGCCCGGCCCCTCCCACGAAAGCAGTCGGCGTCCAAAAAAAAGCCCCTGCCCGGGGGTAACCGGCAGAGGCTAAGGTGAGCCCTTGAGGAGGGTCTCAGTGTGTCAATGCATTGGCCGGACGGCGGCGGGCGGCCAACAGGCCATACAGCGCTAACCCAAGCAGCAACCACAAGCCAAGCGTCATGCCGAGTTACTCCGCGCCGACCTGGCGCAAGTAGGCCGCCGGCTCAGCGCCGAGGTTGTTGAGCAGCCGCTCGCTGTACCAGTCGACAAAATTGACCACGCCAAACTCATAGGTAGTCGAGTACGGGCCGGGTTGATAAGCGGTGGAGTTGATGCCGCGCTGGTTCTCTTCGGCCAGGCGCCGGTCTTGATCGTTGGTGGCGTCCCACACCTGACGCAGGCGCGCCACGTCGTAATCCACCCCTTCCACGGCATCTTTGTGCACCAGCCATTTGGTGGTGACCATGGTTTCCTGGGCGCTGATCGGCCAGACGGTGAAGACGATCAAGTGATCGCCCATGCAGTGGTTCCACGAATGCGGCAGGTGCAGGATGCGCATCGAGCCCAGGTCCGGGTTCTGGATGCGCCCCATCAGTTTGCTGCAGCCTTGCTTGCCATCCATGGTCATGGATACGGTGCCTTTAAGCAGCGGCATGCGCACGATACGGTTACGCAGACCAAAGCTGGCGTGGGCGTAAGGAATCTTCTCGGCGTCCCACTTGGCGGACGACTCGGCGACATGGTCCTTGAAGGACTGGTTGGCGCGTGGATCGGTGACGTCGTCCCACTCCAGCAAGCTATTGAGCAACTCAGGGTGCGAACCGCTGCAGTGGTAGCACTCGCGGTTATTTTCCAGCACCAGCTTCCAGTTGGCCTTCTCCATCAAGGTGGACTGCACCGCCACCTTGGTGTTTTCCATGTCGTAGGGCTCCATGTAGTGAGCCAGGGTGCTGAGAAAATCGTCGATGGCCGGCGGGTTTTCTGCCAGAGAGATAAAGATGTAGCCGCCCGCGACCTTGCAGTTCACCGGCTTCAGGTTGTAGTCCTTGAGGTCGAAATCTGCGCCCATCTCGCTGCCGGCAAACAACAGCCGGCCATCCAGCTCGTAGGTCCACTGGTGATAGTGGCAAACCAGCTTGGCCACCTTGCCTTTTTCGCTGGTGCACAGCCGTGACCCGCGATGCCGACAAACGTTATGAAAAGCATGCACCACGCCTTCGGCGCCGCGAATCACGATGATCGGGTTGTCGCCGAGCTGTAGGGTGAGGAAATTACCCTTGGCTGGGATCTCGCAGGTCATGCCTGCAATCAGCCACTCCTTGTGGAAGATCTCCTGCATGTCGATCTTGAACAGCCGTTCATCGCTGTAGAACGGCTGCGGCAACGAGAAGGTGCGCTCGCGATTCTGCAACATCTCGGCAGTGGCCTTGCGTGCGGGCTCTAGCGGGTCGCCCAGGCTCAGGGTAGCGGTGACGTCCATCGGTAACTCCTCACTGGCAACTCGCTCTGCGAGTTGCCGCAATAGGGTGGCTATTCAGTTCACGCAAGCTGGCGTTTTTGACCCGATCTTAGCCTGCCGATGGCATCTGGATGAAAGGGCAATTCGCTCATGACCTTATATGTCGGCTGGTTGCGAGTTTGGCGCTGGGCGCGGGCAAATCCTTATCCATGGACGACATAGCCGCATCCGTTTCCGACGCGGCAATCCACGGCCTGTGCAGCAGGTCGCGATAAGCATGCAAATGTCGCAGACAGATAAATGAGTGCGACGGCCAGTGCGCACAATCCGCCCCATATAAGGCCGATGTCCGGCCGCGCGCGGAGAGACGTCCATGACGACGAACGACTTCCTCAATCCGGTCACTACCCAGACCTGGAGCAATGGCCGGCACATGGTGCGTTGCGTCAAAGCGATTCAGGAAACCTGGGACGTACGCACCTTCAGTTTTATGGCCGAACAGCCGCTGCTGTATTTCTTCAAGCCCGGCCAGTTCGTCACCCTGGAGCTGGAGATCGACGGCCAGCCGGTGATGCGCTCCTACACTATTTCCAGCTCGCCGGCGGTGCCTTACAGCTTCTCCATCACCATCAAGCGGGTGCCGGGCGGCAAGGTTTCCAACTGGCTGCACGACAACCTCAAAGAAGGCGACGAGCTGCCCGTGCACGGCCCGGTTGGCTTATTTAACGCCATCGATTTCCCCGCCGACAAGGTGCTCTACCTCAGCGGCGGTGTCGGCATTACCCCGGTGATGTCGATGGCACGCTGGTTTTACGACACCAACGCCAATGTCGACATGGTGTTTGTGCACAGTGCGCGCTCGCCCAAGGACATCATCTTTTACCGCGAGCTGGAACATATGGCCGCGCGGATCAACAACTTCAGCCTGCACGTGGTCTGTGAAAAACACGGCCTGGGCGAGGCCTGGGCCGGTTATCGCGGCTACCTCAACCAGAAGATGTTGGAGCTGATTGCACCGGACTACCTGGAGCGGGAAATTTTCTGCTGCGGGCCGACGCCGTACATGAATGCAATTAAGCGCCTGCTCGAAAGCAACGGTTTCGACATGCAGCACTACCACGAAGAGTCCTTCGGCGCGACGCCGGCCGATGTGCGTGAAGAAGCCAAAGAACTCGCCGCCGAAGCGGCCGATGCCGATCCGGTGCCGCTGGCCGACCAGCATCAGGTGGAATTCACCAGCACCGGCAAGAGCATCCGTGTCGACCCGGGCGAAACCGTGCACGCGGCCGCCGCCAAGCTCGGTTTACACATCCCCAAGGCCTGCGGCATGGGTATTTGCGGCACCTGCAAGGTGATGAAAACCTCGGGCGAGGTGAGCATGGAGCACAACGGCGGCATCACCGACGAAGATGTGGCCGAGGGTTATATCCTCTCCTGCTGCAGCGTGCCGCAGGGTGATGTGGCCATCGAGTACTAAACACCCGGACGACATACACAGCAGAACGCCGCACTCGCCTTCAGGCCGGTGCGGCGTTTTTGTTTTGTGCGCAATCAGCTGCGCTGGGCTGCCGTAGGGTGGATGACGCCTCAGCCATCTACTGCCCGACGATCACAATGGTGGATGAGAAAAGCCTCATCCACCCTACGGTCTGTGGGAGGGGCTTTCGGCTCTGGCATCCTGCTTCGCTCTATCTCCTGCATCCATGCAGTCGTAGCCGCGACGGCTGTAAGCAAAAGCTCGCCGTTAAAGCGCCTCCCACGAAACCATAACCCCGCGCTTCCCACAGCGGTAGTTTTGTAGGGTGGATGACGCTTTATCCATCCACCAACCCTGCGGACGCTATCGCGGGCAAGCCCGCTCCTACAGGGTATTCAGCGCGGCTTAGAGCCTGACGCTGGCGAAGGTCGACTCCCCCTGCGCCCGCGTCAGCGCTGCCATGGCCGAGGATGGCGAAGGACGCATCAGGTCTTCCGGCATAGGCAGCAGCGCCACCACGTTACCGCTGTGTTGACCGGCACGCTCGTCGCGCGGCGGGATGCCGAAATATTCGCGGTAGCACTTGGAGAAATGCGGCGTGGAAACGAAGCCACAGACCGAGGCCACTTCGATAATCGACATGCTGGTTTGCTTAAGCAACTGGCGGGCACGAATCAGGCGCAGCTTGAGGTAATAGCGCGACGGCGAGCAGTGCAGGTATTTTTGGAACAATCGCTCCAGCTGGCGCCGCGAGACATCGACATACAGCGCCAGCTGATCGAGGTCGATGGGCTCTTCCAGGTTGGCTTCCATCAGCGCGACGATTTCCTGCAGCTTCGGCTGATTGGTGCCGAGCATGTGCTTGAGCGGCACGCGTTGGTGATCTTGTTCGTTGCGAATGCGCTCGTAGATAAACATCTCGGAAATCGCCGCCGCCAGTTCGCGACCATGCTCACGGCCAATCACGTGCAGCATCATGTCCATCGGCGCCGTGCCGCCGGAGCTGGTGTAGCGGTTGCGGTCGATGGAGAACAAGCGAGTGGTCACGGCCGTACGCGGAAATGCTTCCTGCATGGCGGCCAAAAACTCCCAATGCACACTGCAATCATGGGCATCAAGCAACCCAGCCTTAGCCAGCGCCCAGCTGCCAGTACACACCGCACCCAGCTGCGCACCATGACGCGCCTGGCTTTGCAGCCACTGCACGTGTTCGCGGGTGACGCTGTGCTGAATATCCACACCGCCGCACACAATCACTGAATCCAAGCGTGGCGAATTGGCCAAGCTGGCATCTGGAGTAATCTGCAGGCCATCACTGGCATATACCGGCAGGCCGCTCTGCGTGAGGGTGTGCCAACGATAAAGCTCTTTGCCGGACAACTGATTGGCCATGCGCAGCGGCTCGACCGCTGACGCCAGGGAAATCAGGGTGAAGTTGTCGAGCAGCAGAAAGCCTATGGATTGCGGAGCACGGCTCTGGGGTTGTGCCCCTTGAGTGAACTGTGACATCAGGTAAACCCTCACGCGAAGCAAAACACGGTAGTGAGCCCCCTCTTTGGGCGGCTCTTCTTATGGTTCTGGGACTGCACAACGCCAGATCGACGCTTAGCACAACGCAAAGGCCGTGCCTAAATTGATTGGGCGTTCAATTAAAAACATAGCGACTAGTGCCACTAGGCGTTGGCAGGAGCGACAGGAGCATTCTGATTGCGACCGTAAACGCCCGTTTGACGGGCGTTTGAGCATTTCGGTAGCACTGTCTGACGCGGGCTTTGTCACCCCGCTACGCAGGGTAAAAAAGCAGGGTAACGGACCAACGGTCAGGTCGTGCTCAGCGGCGTTGCACCGCCCTTTTCAGCGCACCTAACACGGCTGCACCGCAATCGTGCACAGCACTCGCTACGCACCCGAATTGGCCACGCCAAACCTGCGTCCAACACAGCAGGATTGATACGCAACCTATCGTGAATCGTCTCAGCACTCGACTGCACTAACCGCCAAACCTCCACGCGAGGTTTCCTTGTACTTGTCGTGCATGTCGGCACCGGTGTCACGCATGGTACGGATCACCCGATCCAGCGAAATAAAATGTTCACCATCGCCCCGCAAGGCCATTTGCGCGGCGTTGATCGCCTTCACGGCCGCAATCGCGTTGCGTTCGATGCACGGCACCTGCACCAGCCCGCCGACCGGGTCGCACGTCAGCCCAAGATTGTGTTCCAGGCCAATCTCGGCGGCGTTTTCCACCTGCCCCGGTGTGGCCCCAAGAATCTCTGCCAGCCCTGCCGCCGCCATGGCGCAGGCCGAACCGACCTCACCCTGACAGCCAACTTCGGCCCCGGAGATGGATGCATTCTTCTTGCACAGAATGCCGATGGCCGCAGCGGCCAGCAGGTAATCCACCACATCGGCCTCGGTAACGGCCGGACTGAAGCGCACAAAGTAATGCAGCACCGCCGGGATGATGCCCGCCGCGCCATTGGTGGGCGCGGTGACCATGCGTCCACCTGCGGCGTTTTCTTCGTTTACCGCCAGGGCAAACAGGTTGACCCACTCCATGCCACTGAGGGTCGAGCCAATCACATTGGGTTTGCTCATTTCCTGCAGGCTGCGGTGCAATTTGGCAGCGCGGCGCTTCACATTCAGCCCGCCCGGTAGAATGCCTTCGTGCTTGAGGCCTTGCTCCACACACTCACGCATGGCTTGCCACAAGCGCATCAAGCCGCTGCGGATTTCCGCCTCACTGCGCCAGGCCTTCTCATTGGCCATCATCAACTCAGAAACGCGCAGGCCATGCTCCTTGCACAGGCTCAACAGCTGTGCGGCGCTGCTGAAATCGTAGGGCAGCACGCTGTGATCCAGGTCCAATTGGCCGCTGGCGGCCTGCTCAGCATCCACCACAAAACCGCCACCCACTGAGTAATAGGTGTTTTCGTGCAGTAGGCTGCCATCACTGGCAAACGCGCTGAGGGTCATGGCGTTGGGGTGATAGGGCAGGTTTTCCTCCAGCAGCAGCATGTCGCGCGACCAGTCGAAGGCGATGTTGACCCGCCCATCGAGCGGCAGCTGACCACTGGCCAATAATTCAGCGATACGCGGCTCGATGCTGCTCGGATCGACCTGATCTGGCCACTCGCCCATCAAGCCCATGACCACCGCGCGGTCGCTGCCATGGCCTACGCCCGTGGCCGACAACGAACCGTACAGGCGCACCAACACACGGGCGGTGCGCTCCAGCAAACGCCGCTCGACCAGCGCACCGCTGAACAAGGCAGCGGCGCGCATAGGCCCGACGGTATGCGAACTGGACGGCCCAATGCCGATCTTGAACAAGTCAAACACGCTGATAGCCACGACTCTCTCCTGCACGGTTGCACCATGCAGGCCATGATCAGGATTTAGCCACCGCGTCGCCGTCCCACACCGACCCGCCCATGCCTAAAGCCGCCAGCGCCCCGTCCACACAGCGGATGGGCGGTGCGGGGTTTCCAAGACCATGTACCAATCACATGTCGTACGCAGTTTTTTGTAGGGTGGGTTAGCGGCGCCGAATACTGCTCGACAATCCAAGTGCGATAGTGGCGCGGCGCGTAACCCACCAGACGATAGAACGCATTGCGTCGATGGTGGGTTACGCGGCGTCCAGGTTGCGTGGCGCCGCCGTACCTACTCCAACGCTGCTAACCTGCGCGGCCCGACCCTCCCTACAAAAGCAGACGACACACGGCATTGGCACAGCGCCATTCCCGCGGATTTTATCCGGGCTACGGGTTCACACTTTCAAGCGCTGCAGCAGCAATTCACGACAGCAACGTTCTAGTTGCGACCCCACGCATAGGCAGCAGAGGAAATCTGTCGGCATGATCGCCGCGCCCATGGATCGGTCAGCCGCTGTTCTGCCCTTGCCACCCATGGCCGGATAGCGCCCCTGCGCAGGCGCACCTTGTTACCGCTACTGGGAGAGGTTGGATGAAACGGAATACCTGCTGGCTGTTAATGGCTGCCCTGAATCTGCCACTGCTGGCCCAGGCCGCAGAACCGGCTAGCTGCGATGTGATTCGCTTCGCCGATGTGGGCTGGACCGACATCACCGTGACCACCGCAGTCACCCGCCAGGTGCTTAGCGAGCTGGGCTACCGCTCCCAGGTAAAACGCCTGTCCGTGCCAGACACCTACAAAGCCATGCAGGACGGCAAGATCGATGCATTCCTCGGCAACTGGATGCCGAGCATGGAAAACGACATCAAGCCCTATGCCGCCAACGGCTCAGTGAAGACCCTCGGCGCCAACCTTGAGGGGGCCAAATATACCCTCGCGGTCAACCAGGCGGCCTATGACGGCGGCGTGAAGAACTTCGCCGATCTCGCACGCTTCAGCAAGGAGTTAGGCGGCAAGCTGTATGGCATCGAGCCAGGCAACGATGGCAACAAGCTGATCCAGCAGATGATTGACAAGAATGCTTTCGGCTTGTCTGACTTCACCTTGGTGGAGTCCAGCGAGAACGGCATGCTGGCCCAGGTCAAACGGGCCGAGCACCTCAAACAATGGGTGGTGTTTCTCGGTTGGGCGCCGCACCCGATGAACAACCAGTTGCAGATGCACTACCTCGATGGCGGCGATGAGTTCTTCGGCCCCAACTACGGCGGCGCCACGGTGTACACCAACATCCGTGCCGGCCTGGCCAAAGAATGCCCGAATGTCACCCGCCTGCTGCAGAACTTGCGCTTCAGTTTGGAGATGGAAAGCTACCTGATGGGGGCGATTCTTAATAAAAACACCAACCCACGCCGCGAAGCCAAAGCCTGGCTAAAAGCTAACCCGCAAATACATGCTTCCTGGCTGCTGGGCGTAACAAGACTGAACGGTCAATCAATAAAAACCGCCGAAAACCTGTCAAGCGGAAATTAATTTGTCATTTTTTTCGAACACCACGCAGCCCCCTAACCACAATGGCTGCGGCCACTTAAAAAGCTGCAAACCACGGCCGGCGCGGCTTGCAGCCTTGGCAACAGAGGTGAAAAGTCTGTTATGGTTTTTTTAGCAAACGGTATGTCGCCGCGTAACACGTCAGAGTCGTAAACCGACAATTGCGGCAATTTGAAGACTATATCGTTGAGTCAGCCGATTTCGTCGCTCTGACCTCTCAGGGGAGGCAGAGACCGGGAGCCCACAGCCCCGGACCGAAGAATATATAAGCGCTGGCTCCTCATTGATGGGTGCCAGCCCAACAAGAAATTTCGGATGTACGCGCACCTCGGGTCGAGGTGTGTAAAACCCAAGGATTGGGCTTCGTAACACTGCCAGAGGGTATGGAACACGGTTTGCAGCACGACACAGTAAGGTTTACCCATCAGCTCACCTTCGTTACGTCCATTGCCCACAAGGCAACTGGAGCGTCGCAGTGGTTGTGCTCGGATGCTCCTGATCTGTTGCGCAGCAAAACACGCTCCCAACCTCGCAACCCAGCAAACACACACAGGCAAGAACAGTCGGCATCACCGCACGAACGCCAGCTGGCGCTCGCCCGGTTCCGCAGCACTGATCTAGATGTCTACTGAAGGGGAATCATCCCATGCAGTCTGGAAAAATCGTCGTCGAAAACCTCTACAAGGTATTCGGCCCGCAGCCACAAGAAGCCATTGAGCTGCTTAAACAGGGCTGGAGCAAGGAACGAATTCTTGCGGAAAAAGGCGCCGTTATTGGCGTTAGCGACGTGTCATTTAGCGTCGAAGAAGGTGAGATTTTTGTGCTGATGGGCCTCTCCGGCTCCGGCAAGTCGACCCTGATCCGCTTGATCAACCGCTTGGTTGAGCCCAGCGATGGCAACGTCTACATCGACGGGCAAAACGTCGCCAAGATGCCCAAGGCGGAACTCATCGACCTGCGCCGCCGCGACATGAGCATGGTCTTCCAGTCCTTCGCACTGATGCCTTCGCGCAGTGTGCTGGACAACGCCGCCTTCGGCCTCGAAGTGGCCGGCAAGAGTAAAAAGGTACGTGAAGAGCGCGCCATGCGCGTGCTCAAGCAGGTTGGCCTGGACACCTTTGCGCACAAGATGCCGCACGAGTTGTCTGGCGGCATGCAGCAGCGCGTCGGCCTGGCCCGCGCCCTGGCGGTGGACCCGTCGATGATCATCATGGACGAGGCATTCTCTGCCCTCGACCCGCTCAAGCGCCGCGAGATGCAAGACGTGCTGCTGGAGCTGCAGAAGACCGACCGCCGCACCATCATCTTCGTCTCTCACGACATCGAAGAAGCCATGCGCATCGGTACCCGCATCGGCATCATGGAAGGCGGCAAGCTGGTGCAGATCGGCACCCCGCAGGAGCTGATCGACAACCCCGCCAATGACTACGTGCGCAACTTCTTCAACACCGTCGACACCAACCGCTACCTCACGGCCGGTCAGTTGATGGCCGACAGCGTGCCGATCTATGTGCACAACGGCAAAGCGCCGGATGCACAAACGGTCTGCCAAGAGCTGCAGGACATGGACAAGCACTACGCCTTTATCGTCGACGAGCACAACAACTTCCAGGGCTCCATCAGCCTGGAAAAAATTGCCCTGCTGGTCGAAGGCGGCAGCAGCTGCGGCCTCGATGGCGACGTGTTGAAACAGATCAGCCCTCTCTCCGAAGACACCCCGCTGGATCAGGTGATCGAACGCCTGGTGGACAACGAAGGGCCGATTCCGGTGATTGATGAACATGGCCACTACAGCGGCGCCATCAGCAAGGGTCGCCTGCTGACGCGCCTGCAGGGAGAGTCCCATGAGTGAGAAAAAACTCGACCTAGGCAGCTGGGTTAATGACATCGTGCAGCACCTGCTGGACAACTACAGCGATGGCTTCGACAGCGTTGGTGCGGTGGTCAATGGCTTCTCCGAAGGCATTGAATGGGTGCTGATGCTGCCACCCGCCTGGCTGCTGATCGCCATCTTCGTCGGCCTAGGCCTGTGGCGGATTGGCTACAAGTTCGCCATCTTCACCGCCGTGGCCTTCGTGCTGATCGTGCTCACCGGCTTCTGGGAGCAAACGGTGGTCACCCTCGGGCTGACCTTCTCCGCCACGTTAATCAGCCTGCTACTGGGCATACCGCTCGGGATCTGGGCGGCGCGCAGCGAGCGCGTGGCGACCATCATTCGGCCGATCCTCGACTTTATGCAGACCATGCCGGCGTTCGTTTATCTGATCCCCGCCGCCATGCTGTTCGGCCTCGGCCGTGTGCCGGGGATTATCGCCACGGTGATCTTCGCCATGCCGCCGGCGGTACGCCTGACCAACCTGGGCATCCGCCAGGTCAACAAAGAAATCATCGAAGCCGGCCAGTCCTTCGGCTGCACCCCGCGTCAGCTATTGTTCAAGGTCCAGCTGCCCAACGCCATGCCGTCAATCATGGCCGGGGTCAACCAGACCATCATGATGGCGCTGTCGATGGTGATCATCGCCTCGATGGTCGGCGCGGGTGGCCTGGGTAACGACGTACTGGCCAGCATCCAGCGTCTGGACATCGGCCTGGGCTTCGAAAGTGGCATGGCCGTGGTGTTGCTGGCGATCATTCTTGACCGCATCACTGAAAGCTTCGGCACGCCGCAAACGGCCAACCGCAGCAGCCTATTCAGCTGGGTCAACAGCAAGCTGCAACGCCAGTAATCTAAATTTAACCATCACAGGGAATCGCAGATGAAGACGATTAAACAGCTCGCAGGCGTAGGCCTGCTCTCCGCCGCCATGCTCCAGAGCGCTTGGGCGCAAGAGCCAGAAAGCTGCAAGATGGTGCGCTTTGCCGAAATCGGCTGGGCCGACATCGCCGCCACCACCGGCGTCGCTATGACCCTCAGCGAAGGCCTGGGCTACCAGACCCGCAAAATCATGGCCTCAGTGCCAATCGCCTTTACCGGCGTGCAGAAAGGTCAGATCGACGTATTCCTCGGTTACTGGGCGCCGTCGATGGACGCCGTAATTGAACCGTTCCTGAAAGACGACGGCGTCAAGGTACTGCCCAAGGCCAACCTGGAAGGAGCCAAGTACACCCTGGCCGTGCCGACCTACGCAGCCGAAGCTGGGCTGAAAAGCTTTGCCGACATCGCCAAGTTCAAAGACCAGCTCAACGGCAAAATCTTCGGCATCGAGCCCGGCAACGACGGCAACCTGCTGATCGAAGGCATGATCAAGAGCAACCAGTTCGGCCTCGGCGACTTCCGCATGGTCGAATCCAGCGAAGCCGGCATGCTGGTGCAGCTGCAGCGTGCGGTGCGTAAGAACGAGCCAGCGGTATTCCTCGGCTGGGCGCCGCATCCAATGAACACGCAGTACGACATCACTTACCTTGAAGGTGGCGATGACGTCTTCGGCCCAGACTTCGGCGCCGCCAAGGTCTTCACCGTCGTGCCACCCGATTACGAAGCGCGCTGCGCCAACGTCGGCAAACTGCTGAACAACCTGCAGTTCACCGTCGCCATTGAAAGCCAGTTGATGGAAAAGGTTCTGGAAAAACAGGACCCCACCACCGTCGCGGCCGAGTGGATCAAAGCCAACCCCGCCATTCTTGATCAGTGGCTGGCCGGTGTGACCACCTATGACGGCAAAGACGGCATTGCCGCTGTGAAAAAACACCTGGGCCTCTAAGCCCTAGCCCTTTTAGCCCCATCCCAGGATGGGGCTGAAAACACTTCCCGCACGATCTCAGCGGCCGCTTCGGCAGCCGTGACGGGGAGTTTTTGCCCGCGAACCGACGATCTACAAGCGCCTGTCGGCCATCGCAAAGGTGTACCTGCGTAAACACGCTGAATACGCCTGCTAGGCCCGCAATCAGAACGAGCCAGAACACCATTTGAACTGCCACTCAACTGACGGAGCATCCAATGCGCACACTTAAGACCCTTAGCCTCGGCCTTGCCGCCCTGGCACTCGGCATGGGCACCGCCCTTGCCGCCGAAAAACCCACCCTAAAAATCGGCTATGTAAATGGCTGGGACGACAGCGTCGCCGCCACCCATGTCGCCGGTGAAATCCTCCAGAGCAAGCTTGGCTACACCGTCGAGCTGAAAGCGGTAGAACCCGCCATCATGTGGCAAGGCGTAGCCCGTGGCGACCTCGACGCCACCCTCTCCGCCTGGCTGCCCGCGACGCACGGCGAATACTTTGAAAAACTCAAAGACAAAGTCGAAGTGCTCGGCACCAACTACGCCGGCGCCAAAATCGGCCTGATCGTGCCCGACTACGTCGCGGCCAAAAGCATTGCCGACCTCAACACCTACAGCAAAGAATTCGACGGCAAAATCACCGGCATCGACGCCGGCGCCGGCGTTATGCGCCGCGCAGAAGAAGCCATTAAGGAATACGCCCTCACCGACATCAAACTGATGCCAAGCTCCGGCCCAGGCATGGCCACCGCCCTGACCCGCGCCGAAAAGAACAAGGAAGCGATTGTCGTCACCGGCTGGATCCCACACTGGATGTTCGCCAAGTGGAAACTGCGCTTCCTCGAAGACCCGAAAAAAGTCTTCGGCGATGACGAGCATGTCGACACCGTGGCCAACCCAATCATCAATACCAAAGCCCCAGAAGCTGCTGCCTTCCTGAAGAAGTTCTCCTGGAGCGGTGAAGAAGTGGGTTCGGTCATGCTCGCCATCCGCGATGGCGCCAAGCCGGAAGAAGCCGCCAAAGACTGGATCAGCAAAAACCCAGAGCGCGTCGCCGAGTGGCTTAAATAAGCCCAGACTTCACCTCACTAATAGAAGCGGGCCTAGGCCCGCTTTTTTGTGGGCGCAAAACGGCCAGCAAGAATGCTCTGGACACTGAGATAGGCCCGTAGATAGGGTTGTGCGATGGTGCTTCGGTGACGAAGTATGACTGCCGCCTAAGTCTGACTTTGCTAAAGCGACTGACGACATAAAGAACAGAAAACTGAAGGGCTGCCGCAGATAGAGTGACGCTATGCGAAAGATAAAAGCGACATTGCCTTGTCGCATAATAAATAATTAGGGAAACAACATGTTCAAACCCACGCACCAACTATTAACGCTAATTATTATTTCAAGCTTCATAGGTGGGTGCGCAGGTCCCCGTGGGAATGGAAAATCTCATGAGGGAGAGCCGCCATCAGAAGTGTGCGTGGTTAAGAATAATCGAGTACGCGAAGAAACATTTGCCACTGAGCTTATAAAAGCATTACAGAGAAGAAATATTTCACCAACGCTTGTAAACATACAAGCGCATTGCAATCAGAGCTTCGTTTTGAAGTACAGCGGCAGGCATAGCGTTTCATCCGCTGGATTTGATATGCCCGAGATAGACCTAGAGTTATTCAAGAGCGGAGAGCTAGTATCCTATAGTTATTGGAACTATAAAGAAGGGCAGTTCGATACAATTGACTTAAAGGGCGGCAGTGTTTTCTCATACAAATGGAAGCTTGAAGAAGCACTTGATGGCTTATTCGGCCTGAGAGAAATTCGTAACCGACCCTAGCAAATGGTTCAACTCGTTCGCTTCACTGGAGCGGGCTAAAGCCCGCCCCTTAACCAAACGTTATAGCGCAATTGAAGTACAGCAAGATTCGGGTCGGCAGCAGTCGTTTGTCCTCCTAATATTGCCTCTGTTCGGGCATATGCCCTTTTATAGTGAGCAGAGCTAGGAGAAATTATTGATGACCATACTTGCCAACAAAGTCGCTATTGTTACCGGCGCCAGCACCGGGATTGGCTTCGCAGCCGCGAAGCTTTTTGCGAGAGAAGGTGCTGCCGTCGTGGTGGCTGCAAGGCGACAGAAGGAGCTTGATGACCTTGTAGACTTAATCAACAGGGAAGGCGGGCAGGCACTGGCACTAGCCGGTGATGTTGGCGAAGAAACTTTTGCCAAAGCTTTGGTAGATAAGGCGGTAAGTCACTTTGGCGGATTGGATATCGCTTTCAACAATGCGGCTATCCTGGGTGCTATGGGCCCTGTCCCAGAGATGTCGCAAACGGACTGGAATCAAGTTATTGCGACCAACTTAACCAGCGCATTTTTGGGCGCAAAGTACCAGCTGCCCGCCATGGCTGCCCGAAAAGGAGGTTCGTTAATTTTCACCTCTACCTTCGTTGGTTACACCGTGGGTATGCCAGGCATGGCTGCCTACGCAGCCAGTAAGGCGGGTCTTATTGGGTTGACTCAAGTGCTTGCGTCAGAGCATGGGCCTCAGAATATCCGGGTCAATGCCCTTCTACCCGGTGGTACTGATACACCAGCGGGACGTGAATTTGCCAATACGCCAGAAGCATTGGCGTTTGTGCATAACCTGCATGCTCTCAAGCGTATGGCAACACCAGATGAAATTGCTCAATCCGCACTGTACTTAGCATCCGATGCCTCCAGTTTCACAACTGGTTCTGCGATGTTGGTAGATGGCGGTGTATCCATAAATCGTGTCTGAGAGGCGCGCCATGTCAGACTATGACCGAATCGCAAGCGCTATGGCCTATTTGGTTGATCGGGCAACTGATCAGCCCAGCCTTGAAGAGATAGCCGCCCACGTGCATCTGAGTCCGTATCACTTTCAAAGGCTGTTTTGTAGGTGGGCGGGTACTACGCCGAAGCGCTTTTTACAGGTCCTGACATTGGAACGGGGCAAAGTGCTGCTGGAGAATTCTCGTTCCTTGCTTGATGTCTCACATGAGCTTGGGTTAAGCGGCAGTTCAAGGTTGCATGATCACTTTGTGCAACTGGAGGCTGTCACACCAGGCGAGTATAAAAGTCGAGGTAAGCAGGTTCATATCGAGTACGGTGTACACGCTACTCCGCTGGGACCTATGTTTGTTGCGGTAACCCAGCGTGGTGTTTGCCGGGCAGAGTTCATGGAATTCAACAGCATGGAAGAGTTGCTATATAACCTGCATAACGCTTGGCCGCTCAGTTCGATCAGAGAAAGCCTGGCATCTACGCGCCATGCTATTGATGCCTTTTTTTGCAGTGGCACAGCTTCTAAGCATGGTCCGCTATCGCTCCATGTGGCAGGAACCAATTTTCAAATCGCTGTGTGGCGCGCGCTGCTGAAAATACCAACGGGCGCTGTGGCCAGCTATGCCGAAGTTGCCAAATCAATCGGCGCCCCCAAATCTGCAAGAGCAGTTGGTAATGCCATTGGAGCAAATCCAGTTGCTTTACTAATTCCCTGCCACCGGGTTATTCAGCAGAGTGGCGCGCTGGGGGGTTACCGCTGGGGACCAACCAAGAAGTTTTTGGTGCAAACCTGGGAAAGAATGCGTGATGAGCCGGTTGCACTATAAATAAATGTTATGCATAGGGGGTAAGCGCATGATCTTACAGCTACCTGTCCCAGAACTTAAAGACCCTGAGTCGTTGGTTAACTGTATTGAGGCTCGGCGCAGTGTGAGGGACTTCACGAATGCACCGCTACCTATAAGTGCTGTGTCTCAATTGATTTGGTCGGCCCAAGGAGTAACAGGGCCAGACCAGAAAAGAGCAACTCCTTCAGCCGGTGCGTTATACCCCTGCACCTGAGGATGTTGCTGCAGGGGGTAGCGCAACTTGAGCCGGGTACCTATGAGTATCACGCTGATAGCCATACCTTAAAGCTAATAGGCGGCCGTGTTCTGGGAGGGGTAGTGCAAGAGCTAGGGATTGGCGATCAATCATGGTTGAAACAGAAAACGGGGTCAGATGAACATTTCTGATCCCAACTATTTCAAGTCGTCCGATTGGGGTAAAGCCGCTGCGAATGTCCAAAAGCACAATCAAGTGATGGAATCTATTTGATGGCTCAGCCGGATAACAAGTCGCTCTTGCCGGACAATTTCTCCACCGCTTCGCGGCTACAAAATTGCCGCAAAGCTCTGCGTTAGGCCTCTACTGTGAAGAAGCTACCACTCGACATACCATTTACTAAACGCAGTTATACGAGTATGTGGATTATTTTGGGCTGCTTTCTATTGGCTATGTTTGTCGTCAAGCCAGCCACCATTGAAAGTTTTATTACTTCGACTTTTGTTGTTTTCCCGACTATCTGGCTACTTGTAAGTGCAACCCCCGAAGCACTAGACCGCTGGCAAGCAAGAAGCCGTTACCCTTTTGCAGGGTGGCTTATCTTATGCTGCAAAATAGCTTTATATATTTATGTAACGAGGGTTGTTGAGCCATTTCTGTCAACAGCCATTGGCGAGTGGCTACATGCCTAACAAGTGGTTCAAATCGTTCGCTGCGCTCACTGGGAAGGGCTAAAGCCCGCCCCTTAACCAAACGCTAGGCATTACGTACTCCTACTGGAGAAATGATGAACGCGCAATTCGAGTTGAAGGCGGTAGAGGCGGGTGTTCTCAAAGTAGCCTACTTAGAGAGTGGGTCACCCAGCGGCAAACCTGTTCTGCTGCTTCATGGGTTTCCGTACGACGTTCATGCATTCGACGAGACCACCTCCCTTTTGGTAGCCAAGGGTTGCCGGGTCATCACTCCGTACCTTAGAGGCTTTGGAGACACTCGATTTTTGAACCCAGAAACGCCCAGATCGGGGCAACAGGCGGCCCTCGCCCACGACCTCATCGCATTGATGAATGCAGTCGGTATTTCCTCTGCTGTTCTTGCTGGGTTCGATTGGGGTGGGCGGATAGCCTGTATTGCATCGGCGCTCTGGCCTGAGAGGGTTAAGGGTCTAGTTTCGGATGGTTACAGCATTCAGAACATTGCCAAATCTGGGGAGCCTCTGCCCCCGGAGACCGAAAGTCAGTATTGGTATCAGTACTACTTTCATGGCGAGCGCGGTCGGGCCGGCCTTACAACCTATCGGCGTGAACTATGCGAAAAGCTATGGAATACCTGGTCTCCGAATTGGAACTTCGATTCGGCAACATTTGCTCGCACCGCAGCTTCTTTTGATAACCCAGACTTCGTGGAAGTCGTTATCCACTCTTACCGGCATCGATTCGGTTTGACTCCAGGCGATCCGTTACTCGACGTGACGGAAGCCAAACTCGCAACCATCCCGTCAATTTCAATACCCACAATAACGCTTCACGGGGCTGCTGATACTGTCACGCCGCCATCCATCTCTGAATGTGACCGTTCCTTTTTTACTTCCACCTACGAGAGGCGAGTCATCCCCTCCGTTGGCCATAACCTCCCCCAGGAGGCTCCCCATGCCTTTGCGGAAGCAGTGCAGTCGTTAGCCTTATGAATCCATGCCAACGCCGCTGAGCATTTGCGTACGCTGCCTTCGTAAGCCTAACAAGTGGTTCAAATCGTTCGCTTCATTAGAATTGGCTAAAGTCCGCTCCTTAACCAAGCGTTAGGCCTCATACCATCGCCGCTTATTCACCGCTGAGGAATCATCAATGAAGTCCGTCAAATATCTTCTCGCGCTAGTTCTCCTTGTCGCTCTCACGGTTTCCCACGCGGCGGATGGCCTTATTGCAGTCAAGAGCCCGCTCGGCGCAAAGGCAACCATGGATAAATTCGAGGCCGTCGTCAAAGACAAGGGGCTGAACGTATTTGCTCGTATTGACCACGCTGCGGGTGCCGCAAAAATCGGCACCGCGCTGCGTCCGACCGAAGTGCTTATTTTCGGTAACCCTCAAGGCGGCACGCCATTTATGGAGTGCGCACAGTCAGTGGGAATCGATCTGCCACTGAAGGCATTGGTGTGGGAGGACGCGTCATCGCAGGTTTGGCTGGGTTACAACGACCCTGCGTATTTGGCGCAACGACACGGGGTGTCCAAATGCCCAGTGGTAGAGAGCCTTCGCAAGGCTTTGGCTGGGCTTGCTGCGGCAGCCGTAGCGCCCTAACAAGTGACGCCTAACCAATCGTTCAGCCGGACAGTCAGGCCACTCAAATGAGCATCTTCGAGAAATCATGGCCACAGGCGTGGTCCAACCTTGGCCTGAAGCAGCAACCCGACCTATTCGAGGCGCTGCTTGCCGCGTACAACGAGCCCCAGCGTCATTACCACTCCCAGCAGCACTTGGCCGAATGCCTCGCGCACTTCGATCAAGCGCGGCATCTTGCGGAGCAGCCAGGAGAGGTCGAAATTGCATTGTGGTTTCACGATGCAATTTACGACGTCCGCGGTAAATCGAATGAGCGCCTAAGCGCCGACTGGGCTGTCCGAGCGCTCCTCACGAGCAATGCCAGCGAGGCAACCCAGCGGCGCGTCGAGCAGCTGATCATGGCAACTAAGCATGATGTGACGCCAACGCGCAGTGATGAACAACTGCTCGTTGACATCGACCTTTCAATTCTAGGCGCGACGCCTGAGCGCTTCGCTGAGTACGACCGGCAAGTGCGTGCCGAGTACAGTTGGGTTCCAGGCTTCGTGTACAACATGAAGCGCAGGAGCGTGCTCAAGTCATTCTTGGCGCGCTCAAATATTTACAGCACGAGCTACTTCAGAGAACGTAATGAAACACAGGCGCGCATCAACCTGATGGCAACTGTCTAATTGATCAGCCAAGCGGATGTTTACCTTAGGCATTAGGCTGCCGATCTAAAATCGTCGTCACGGAGGACCACACACATTGAACTCACTCATAATTCCTATGGCAGCTCATATAGCACTCACCTCTTTTCTCTACGTGCTATTAACTATTGCACGCGCCCCTAAGGTGTGGGGCATATACAAAAACCCAGATGGAACCAACCCTTGGGCAGCTGTAGAGCCACGCATTAGTGCGAATCTTTCAAACCAGTTCGAGTGGCCTGTATTTTTCTATGCGGCGTGTCTTCTGTTAATTCATAGCCCATCAGCCTTAAACGCTGCTACCTGGCTTGCATGGATTTTCATTGCAGGGCGGGTGGCTCACAGCTGCGTACAGATACTCACCACAAACGTACGATTGCGCGGGTTAGTTTTCACAATAAACTTCCTTGCCACTCTCGGACTGTGGACTGTCGCAGTTCTTACCTTCCAATCGATTAAAACTGCCTAACACGTGATGCAAGTCGGCGCCCTAGATTGATCGTTAATTTATTCAAGGACGAATAATGTATAAATACTAGAGGCCCTTGGTTGAAATGCGTAACACCAAAGGGGTAAACACTTAAAACTGATTTTGAAGCTCTTTTAGCGCTAGACATTGACGCCGTTATAGCTGCACACGGCGCACTCATTGAAAGCCGCGCTAACGAACTACTCAAAACCGAAATCAGTAATGTGTTCACGTAAGCTAACATATTGATTCAAACCGCTCGCCGGGACGGGCTAAGGCCCGCCCCTACCCGAATGTTATGTGTCTTGAGGAGTAAGGTACTTGGAAGATCTAGCTGAAGGTGCGTTGAAGGGATTACTACGTATCATTGGACTTGTGGTCAGATCTCTCATTTGGTTAATTTGGGAGTTCTGCTTCGAGGAAATCTCTTGGTATATAGGCTGGCCTGTATGCCGCCTCATCACTATCGGAAAACTACCAAGAACACCTATTTCTGAGCGCGATAACGCCACCCACCTAACCATTTTTTTAGTATCCATGACCGGATTTCTCTCACTTTTGACACTCGGCATAGTAATCGCCAAGCTTGTTGGTTCCACTTAGTCGCGTACCAACACATAACAATTGCTTAGCACCGTTCGTCTCACTTTATGGAGCCGGATAAAGCCGACCTTCACCCAAACATTAGGCGTCTTATGAAAAACATGGAAATTACTCGAATCAATGAATTCCAATCTGCCGACGGGAAGTCAGATGAGCTATATAATTTTCTACTCTCACTTATTCCTTATATTTCGAACTCTAAAGGCTGCATTTCATGTGAAGTATTAAAACAGAAAGATTCTGACAACTGCTTTATTGTCATCGAAAAATGGGAATCTATTGAGTGCCACATGCAATCAATTGCTAATTTTCCAAAAGAAGAAATGCTATCTGCTATGAGTCTTTTTGGCTCACCACCAAAAGGCAACTATTACAGCGCCTAACAACTGACTCAAACCATTCACTGCGCTCACAGGGACGGGTTAAAACACCCTTAACCAAACATTAAAAACCATAATGAACTACAAGGAAGAAAGCTCATATGCCTGGTCAATACCCAAACAGAATCAAGCAGCTGCCCTTATTCGACGGCCGCTTTGACGCCTATAAGCTTGAGGCAAAAGACAGCACCGTCCTATTTGCCTCCTACCCCCCTGGCACATCCATCCCGCCGCACAGCCATGACACCGATAACCATGGCGTGATTACCCGCGGCGAATTGATCCTGAGCATGAATAACCAAACGATCAGGGTTGGCGTCGGCGAGTGGTATCACGTACCGGCAAATGTTGAGCACTCGGCTCTCTTTGAGGTCGAGACCGATGAGGTTGAATTCTGGTTTGTGTGAGGCATAACAACCCCAAAATAAATCTGCCGTCTTTTGTGTAGGCCACCATGCAAGCAAAGTTTCGCGCCGACGTACTGCATAACAGCCATAACGCACAGATCATTGAGCGCTGGGATGCGTTGAATCTCACGGATGGCTGGCTAGTCGCCGGCTGCCTTTTTCAGACGGTGTGGAATGTGCTTTCTGGAGAGCCGCCGGAGAGCAAGATCAAGGATTACGACTTCTTCTACTTCGACCCTGCCGACCTGAGCGAAGCGACTGAAAGCGCCGTACAGCGCCATGTAGAAACGGTGCTGGCAGACTTGGGCATAACCGTGGAAGTCGCCAACCAGGCGCGGGTTCACCTTTGGTATGAAGCGCATTTTGGCCATTCCTATTCAGCGCTGAGCAGTGCCAAAGAGGGCATCGACCGCTTTCTGATACCGGGAACATGCGTAGGCATTAATCCCGACGAGGTCTATGCACCAAACGGCCTTGAGCTTTTGTATAAGGGAACTCTGACGCCAAACCCGCTGACACCGCACAAAAGCCTTTTTGCCGAGAAAGCCGCGTCCTATCAGCAGCGCTGGCCTTGGCTCAGCATCAGCGCTACTGAGCAGCCACTTCACGAGTTCAAAACATGAACGGAACATTTCGCACGGACGCCATCGCAACGGCGATAGCTATAGCAGCAGTTACAGCACTCACCCTGATCAAAGGCGACGTGCTCTTTATGGGGCTTTGGTATTACACCTTGGTGCTTCTTGGCACCTTTGCCCTTGCACGACTGATTAAGCCAAAACCGTTATTTATCACTGGCGGCATTGTTGCAGCCTGCCTCTCATTCAGCATGTACATCTACGCCAACTGGACACCTGCGCCCACTAACGATCTGCTTGGCCTCGGCCATTTATGCTCATTACCCGGAGCAGCTATTGGCCTTTTAATTGGCGCAGTTATCAGTCGGCGTGCAAAACAAAAGAGCAGTACCGCCGCTTTTGTAGCCGGCATAAGCGGTTTCGGCCTGGGCTTTGCCGCTAATCAGGCAGTCCTTTGCTCTACCGTTATGTCCTGTCGTGCGTTGCTGCCGTTTTTATAACTCTCGCCCACCGCCACTGAAAAATGGACCGACCTAAGGCTGGCCCGAACATCGCAGCAAAACCCACAACCTCTTTTCTAGCGTACTTTTTTGCAGGGTTAACCCACATGCGCCTCACTCTTTATCTCTTGTTGCTTATCGCGCCGATATCTCTGGCCAATGAGTGCGTAGTGCTTTTGCATGGCATGGGCCGCACCAGCTATTCGATGAATGCAATCGAAGACTCGTTAGCCAAAAAGCATTACACCGTCATCAACAACAGCTACCCGTCCACGGAAAAAGACATCCAACAGCTGGCGTCAGTGGTGGGGATGGCATTGCCGAGTGTAAAAAAGCGGGCGCGCAGAGCATCCACTTTGTTACCCATTCTCTGGGCGGCATTTTGGTCAGGCAGTATTTTCAGAACAACGTCGTTGCAGAAGCCAAGCGAGTGGTCATGCTTGGCCCACCCAACCACGGCAGCGAGGTGGCAACGAAAAAGAAAGACCAATGGTGGTACGAAATGGCGACCGGGCCAGCCGGACAGCAACTCGGCACCGAAACCGACAGCACACCCAACCAGCTTAAATCTATCCCTCTGGAGATCGGTATAGTCGCCGGCACGGAAAGCCTAGACCCGTGGTTTACCGACGACTTGCCCAAACCAAACGACGGCAAGGTTTCGGTGGAGAGCGCAAAGCTCGCGGAGATGAAGGACTTTATTACTGTTCCGCACAGCCATACGTTTATGGCCAATGCAGATGTTGTGACCAGTCAGATCAAGTCGTTTCTGCAGCAAGGACATTTCAATCATGACCCTTAACGAGGTGCTGGGAGCGCGAATAATCAAACATGCCCACAACTAGCCTGCCCGATAAGCCCAAGCCATACCGCAGCGCCCTCTGGGCCCGGCGCGTGTATACGCTCGCGCTGCTTTGCCTATTCGGCTTGCTGCTGCCACTGCTCTCGCACTTGCTCGCCGACTCGACAGGAACGCTGGCCTGGCTGATCGATCTGGCCAGCCATTGGCAATGGCTGTTCCTGTTGGGACTGGTGGTATTTACCGGGCTGGCCTATTGGGGTGATAAGCGTTGGGCCGTTTTGCTGTTGGCCTTGCCGCTGCCCTGGCTTACGGCCTCCGCACCGGCACCGACAGACGAGCCACAGGCCGCCACGTTTTCCGTGGCCAGTGCCAACGTCAATCTGCATAGCCGCAACACCCAGGCACTGGCCACGTGGTTGGCGCAGGAAAAGCCGGATGTGGTGGTGCTGCTGGAGGTTTCTCCGGCCTATGCGGCTGGCTTGCGCACACTACGCGAGTACCCGTTTCAACGCATCGTGGCCCAGGACAGCCCCTTTGGAATCGCCGTGCTGTCACGCCATCCACTGCAGCGAATAGCAGTGATCGAGGATGCGCAGGGGATTGCCCATATCGAGGCGCAGTTGCAATGGCGCGGGCTGCCGGTCGGGATTATTGCGCTGCACCCGATGCCGCCGCTTTCGCCGCACTACCACCGCGTGCGTAACGCCAAGCTGACGGCCCTGGCCAAGCAAGCCGCCAGCAGCGCTATACCGACGGTTTTAGCCGGCGACCTCAATGCCACGCCGTGGTCGTCGGCCTTTAGCGGGCTGGCGCAATTGGGCTTGCACCGTGCCAGCGGTTTGGCCGCGACCTGGCCGGCGGTCTTGCAGGGCGTGCTCGGGCTGCCTATCGACCAGATACTGGTCTCGCAGCATTGGGCCGTGGTGGCGCGCCAAGTAGGCCCGCAGCTGGGCTCGGATCATTTGCCAGTACTGGTTCGCCTGGTGCCGGCGCTAGAGAAATAAAGGCGAGAGGTTTACCTTGCCTGGCAAACTTTGCTCGAACGGCAAGCCATTCAATCATTGAGGGACCCGCATGATCACCTGTCATCTGCGCTATGTGCTCGATCCACGCAAGCTCAAGGAATTCGAGCATTACGGCAAGCTGTGGATTGCCTTGGTGGCGAAGTTCGGCGGCACCCATCACGGTTACTTTTTGCCCTCGGAAGGGGCCAACAATATCGGCCTGGCGATGTTTAGCTTTCCCAGCTTGGCTGAGTACGAGCAGTACCGGCTCAAGTCCTTCGCCGACGCTGAGTGCCTGGCGGCTTTTAAATATGCAGAAGACACCCAGTGCATCATCAGCTACGAGCGCACCTTCTTCCGCCCGGTATTGGATGCCTAACTGAAGATTAATTGCCGAGTTAAATGCCATGTCCCAGCTGCCCCACTTCCAGTTACTGGCTCGCTATAACGCGTGGATGAACGACCGGCTCTATGCGGCCGCTGCCGCGCTTTCGCCGCAGGCGCTGCATGAGGACCGTGGCGCGTTCTTTAGCTCCATCTTCGGCACCCTCAACCATATTGCCGTGGCCGATATCATCTGGCTCAAGCGCTTTGCCGAGCACCCGGCCTGCCATGAACTGCGTGAGGCGATCAGCGATCTGGCGCGGCCAGCGGCGCTGGATCGGCTGTTATTCGACACGCTCCCCCCGCTGCAGGCTTTGCGCAGCCGCCTGGATGGGCATATCAGCGACTGGGTGGCGGCGCTAACCGAGCAAGACGTGGAGCAGCACCTGGCCTACAGCAATATGAAAGGCGTGCCGGCGCAACGTCCCTACGCCAGCCTGATGCTGCATTTCTTCAACCATCAGACCCATCATCGCGGCCAAGCCAGCACCCTGCTGTTCCAAGCGGGTCAGGATGTTGGCGTGACCGACTTACTCGCCCTGATTGCCGACAGCGACGGCCCGGCATAACCCGCCTTAGGCCCTCTGATACGTACGCGACAGCGTCTATCACGTGGCATGCCCATGACCGACGGGTCATCGCTGAAACGCCCTGTTTGATTGATCGCTCAACAATAACCGGCCTAGACTGCCTGCATTTCGGGGGGTGACCCCACTGATGGAGAAGCAGATGCCCAAGGTCGGAATGCAACCGATCCGCCGCTCACAATTGATCGCGGCGACCCTCGACGCGGTTGATCAGGTCGGCATGGGGGATGCCAGCATCGCCTATATTGCGCGGCTTGCTGGGGTCTCTAACGGCATCATCAGTCACTATTTTCGCGACAAGAACGGCCTGCTCGAAGCCACCATGCGCCATCTGATGCAGGCGCTTAGCGATGCGGTGCGCGAACGCCGCACCAACCTGCCACCAGACCAACCGCGCGAACACCTGCGGGCGATGATTGAAGGCAACTTCGATGACAGCCAGGTCAACGGCCCGGCGATGAAAACCTGGTTGGCGTTCTGGGCCACCAGCATGCACCAGCCGTCGCTACGGCGTTTGCAGCGGGTCAATGATCACCGTTTGTATTCCAATCTGTGCGGCCAGTTCCGCCTGGTGTTACCGCCGCTGCAAGCGCGCACGGCCGCCCGTGGCTTGGCCGCACTGATTGATGGTTTGTGGCTGCGCGGGGCGTTGTCTGGTGAGGGCTTCGATACTGAGCAAGCCATGCAGATCGCCTACGAATACCTCGACCTGCAACTGCTCAAAACCACGCAGGGTGGGCTAGCCGCCGCCCAACCACAGATGGCTGATTGCGCCATAACCCTCCCTACGCCCAAGGCACGTGCCTGAGTTCAATCCGCCCTCCGCTATCTGGGCTGACACGAGCCGGCTGAGCATACTCAACCAGCCATATATCGCTGCCAACACGGCCTGCATGTCGCGTTTGGCGCGGCCTTGTCGCTTTTATTGATTGAGCGTTCAATAAAAATACTTTAGCCTGTACAGCATTCCCCGCCGGCTTTCGCCCCGCGCACTGGCCGCCAACAAACCAGACACGAGGACAGCGCCATGCCACGTTTTGACGAGCAACAGCTCTACATCGGTGGCCGTTATGTAGCGGCCAGCACCGGTGAAACCTTCGATAGCATCAACCCTGCCAACGGCGAAGTTCTCGCCAAGGTGCAGCGTGCCAGCCAGGCTGATGTCGAGTTGGCAGTGGCCAGCGCCACGGCCGGGCAAAAAGTTTGGGCCGCGATGACCGCCATGCAGCGTTCGCGCATCCTGCGTAAGGCCGTAGACATCCTGCGCGAACGTAACGATGAATTGGCCGCGCTGGAAACCCTCGACACCGGCAAGCCTTTGAGCGAAACCCGCTATGTCGACATCGTCACCGGGGCGGACGTGCTGGAGTACTACGCCGGTTTGATCCCCGCCATCGAGGGCGAGCAGATCCCCCTGCGCGACACCAGCTTCGTCTACACGCGCCGCGAGCCGCTGGGCGTGGTGGCCGGTATCGGCGCCTGGAACTACCCGATTCAGATCGCCCTGTGGAAATCGGCCCCAGCGCTGGCCGCCGGCAACGCGATGATTTTCAAGCCCAGCGAAGTGACCTCGCTGACCACCCTCAAGCTGGCTGAGATCTATACCGCCGCCGGTGTACCGGATGGCGTGTTCAACGTGCTGACCGGCAGCGGCCGTGAAGTCGGCCAGTGGCTGACCGAGCATCCGGGCATCGAGAAAATCTCCTTCACGGGCGGCACCGTGACCGGCAAGAAGGTCATGGCCAGCGCTTCCAGCTCGTCACTTAAAGAAGTCACCATGGAGCTGGGCGGCAAGTCGCCGCTGATCATTTTCGAAGACGCAGACCTCGACCGCGCCGCCGATATCGCGGTCATGGCCAACTTCTACAGCTCCGGCCAGGTCTGCACCAACGGCACCCGCGTGTTTGTGCCGCGCATGCTGCAAGCGCGCTTTGAAGCCAAGGTGCTGGAACGGGTCAAACGCATTCGCCTCGGTGACCCACAGGTTGAAGACACCAACTTCGGCCCACTGGTCAGCACGGCCCACATGGAAAGCGTGCTCGGTTATATCGACAAAGGCCGCAGCGAAGGCGCACGCCTGCTGATTGGCGGCAACCGTGTGACCGAGGGCGACTACGCCAAGGGCGCTTATGTTGCACCCACGGTGTTCACCGACTGCAAAGATGACATGACCATCGTGCGCGAAGAAATCTTCGGCCCGGTAATGAGCATCCTGATCTACGACACGGAAGAAGAAGTGATCCGCCGCGCCAACGACACCGACTATGGTTTGGCCGCTGGCGTGGTAACTCGCGACCTGAACCGCGCGCACCGGGTTATCCACCAGTTAGAAGCCGGCATCTGCTGGATCAACACCTGGGGCGAGTCGCCAGCCGAGATGCCGGTGGGCGGTTACAAACAGTCCGGCGTCGGCCGCGAAAACGGCCTGAGCACCTTGGCGCATTACACACGGATCAAGTCCGTGCAGCTCGAAATGGGCGGCTACACCTCGGTGTTTTAAGCATCACGCCCGTGGGAGGGGCTTTAGCCACGAAAGGTGTCGCGGCTAAAGCCCCTCCCACAGATTGCCCCCTCCTCCGGGCAGCCCGATCTGTCGGCACGTTTCCAGGTACTGCATATGTCTCAAGAATTCGATTACATCATCATCGGCGCCGGCTCTGCCGGTAACGTACTGGCCGCTCGCCTAAGCGAAGATGCCAGCGTCAGCGTGCTGCTGCTAGAAGCCGGCGGCCCCGATTACCGCCAGGATTTCCGCACCCAGATGCCAGCCGCGCTGGCCTTCCCGTTGCAGGGCCGGCGCTACAACTGGGCCTACCTGACCGAACCCGAACCGCACATGAACAACCGCCGTATGGAGTGCGGGCGCGGCAAGGGCCTGGGCGGTTCTTCCCTGATCAATGGCATGTGCTATATCCGCGGTAACGCCATGGATTACGACGGTTGGGCCAAAGAAAAGGGCCTGGAAAACTGGAGTTATCTGGATTGCCTGCCGTATTTTCGCAAGGCGGAAACCCGTGACATCGGCGCTAACGCCTACCACGGCGGTGATGGCCCGGTGAGCGTCACCACACCCAAGCCCGGCAATAATCCGCTGTTCCACGCCATGATCGAAGCCGGCACCCAGGCCGGTTACCCGCGCACGGATGACCTCAACGGTTACCAACAAGAAGGCTTCGGCCCGATGGACCGCACCGTCACCCCCAAGGGGCGCCGTGCCAGCACCGCGCGTGGCTACCTCGACCAAGCGCGCGCGCGACAGAACCTGACCATCGTCACCCATGCCTTAACCGACCGCATTCTCTTCAACGGCAAACGTGCCATTGGCGTTGCTTACCTCAAGGGCGACAGCAACACCGCGACCACCGTCAACGCGCGTCGCGAAGTGTTGCTGTGCAGTGGCGCGATTGCCTCACCGCAAGTGCTGCAACGCTCCGGCGTGGGCCCAGCGGCGCTGCTGCGCGAGCTGGACATCCCATTGGTGCATGACCTACCCGGCGTCGGCCAGAATCTGCAAGACCACCTGGAGGTGTACCTGCAATACGCCTGCAAACAGCCGGTGTCGCTGTACCCTGCGTTGCAATGGTGGAATCAGCCGATGATTGGCGCCAACTGGCTGTTCCTCGGCAAGGGCATCGGCGCCAGCAACCAATTCGAGGCGGGCGGTTTTATCCGTTCCAGTGCAGATTTCGAGTGGCCGAACATCCAGTACCACTTCCTGCCGGTGGCGATTAACTACAACGGCAGCAACGCCGTGAAGGAGCACGGCTTCCAGGCGCACATGGGTTCCATGCGCTCGCCCAGCCGTGGCCGCATCCAGGTCAAATCCAAGGACCCGCGCGAGCACCCGAGCATCCTCTTCAACTACATGGCCAGCGAGCAGGACTGGCGCGAGTTCCGCGACGGCATCCGCATCACCCGCGACATCATGGCGCAGTCGGCACTGGACCCCTATCGCGGCCGCGAGATCAGCCCAGGTAAAGACGTGCAAAGCGATGCTGAGCTGGACACCTTTATCCGCGAGCATGCGGAAACCGCTTACCACCCGTCGTGTTCCTGCAAGATGGGCGAAGACGCCATGGCAGTGGTCGACGGCCAGGGCCGGGTGCACGGTGTGCAGGGTTTGCGCGTGGTGGATGCGTCAATCATGCCGCTGATCGTCACCGGTAATCTGAATGCCCCCACCATCATGATGGCCGAGAAGATTGCCGACAAAATCCGCGGCCGCAGCCCTTTGCCGCGCAGCACGGCGCCTTATTACGTGGCCGGCAACGCCGCGGCGCGCCTAACCTCGCAGCGCTCTGCTTAGTCAGCGCGATCACCCGTAGCCCGGATGCAATCCGGGAGCGGCTTTACCGGGGCCGACGTGCCCCGGATTTCATCCGGGCGACACAACGGTTCGGCAGCCTTTAACCAGGCTAAACCACACGCTGCTTGAAGCTGCGGGCGAAGGGCGTCGATAATGCGCAGTTTTCAACCAGCGCCATTGTGCGCCGCCGCCCCCCACGGCCGACCGAGCAGACCATGAAAGACAGCATTCGCCACCTGATCCAGCAAGCCCTGACCCGCCTCACCGCCGACGGCGTGCTGCCTGAAGGCCTGAGCCCGGCCATTCAGGTGGAGAACACCAAGGATAAAACCCACGGCGACTTCGCTAGCAACATCGCCATGATGCTGGCCAAGCCAGCCGGCATGAAGCCGCGTGACCTGGCCGAGAAGCTGATTGCGGCGCTACCGGCCGATGCGGATATCAGCAAGGTCGAAATCGCTGGCCCGGGTTTCCTCAATTTTTATCAAAACATCCATGCCCTGGCCGTGCGCCTGGACGCCCTGCTGGCCGACGCCACGCTCGGCGTGCGCAAAGCCGGTGTGGCGCAGCGTGTGGTGGTCGATCTGTCGGCCCCCAACCTGGCCAAGGAAATGCACGTTGGCCATCTGCGCTCGACCATCATCGGTGACGGTGTGGCGCGGGTGCTGGAGTTTCTCGGTGACGAGGTGATCCGGCAGAATCACGTGGGTGACTGGGGCACTCAGTTCGGCATGTTGCTGGCTTATATGCAGGAGAACCCAGGCGCTGCCGAAAGCGAACTGGCCGACTTGGAAGGCTTCTACCGCGCCGCCAAGAAGCGTTTTGACGACTCCGCCGAATTCGCCGAACGCGCTCGCGAGCTGGTGGTGCAGTTGCAGGCCGGCGACGCTGAGTGCCTGCGCCTGTGGCACCGCTTCAACGATATCTCCCTGAGCCACTGCCAGGCGCTGTACGACCGCCTGGGCGTCAAACTGAGCATGGCCGACGTAAAAGGCGAAAGCGCCTACAACGACGATCTGGCCAACGTGGTCGCCGACCTCAAGGCCAAGGGCCTACTCAGCGAAAGCGACGGCGCGCAGTGCGTGTTTATGGAGCAGTTCAAGAACGCCGAAGACAACCCGCTGCCGCTGATCGTGCAGAAGGCTGGCGGCGGCTACCTGTACGCCACCACTGACCTGGCTGCTACCCGCTACCGCGCCAACGTGCTAAAGGCTGACCGCGCACTGTACTTCGTCGATCAGCGTCAGGCCCTGCACTTCCAGATGGTCTTCACTGCCGCGCGTCTGGCTGGCTTCGTCCCCGCTGACATGCAGCTGGAGCACATGGGCTTCGGCACCATGAACGGCGCCGACGGCCGCCCGTTCAAAACCCGCGACGGCGGCACAGTGAAATTGGTCGACCTGCTCGATGAAGCCGAAGAGCGCGCCTACACCCTGGTCAAGGGCAAGAATCCCGAGCTGGACGAGGCTGAGCTACGGCAAATCGCCCGCGCCGTGGGCATCGGCGCAGTGAAGTACGCGGACCTGTCCAAGCACCGCACCAGCGATTACCGCTTCAACTTCGAGTTAATGCTGAGCTTTGAGGGCAACACAGCGCCGTATCTGCTGTACGCCTACACCCGCGTGGCCAGCGTGTTCCGCAAGCTGGGCAAGGGTTTCGATGAAATCGGCGGCCAGCTCAACCTGCAAGCGTCCCATGAGATCGAGCTGGCCGGCAAACTCGCACAATTCAACGAAGTGCTCGCCAGCGTCGCGGACAAAGGCGAGCCGCACCTGCTGTGCGCCTATTTGTATGACCTGGCCGGGCTGTTCTCCAGTTTCTACGAAAACTGCCCGATCCTCTCCACCGAGGACGAAGCGCTGCGCAACAGCCGTCTGCGCCTGGCCGCCCTGACTGGCCGCACCCTCAAGCAGGGCCTTGAGTTGCTTGGCTTGGAAACTCTGGAGCGCATGTAAGTGGCGGCTAAAAAGAAACCCGCAGCCAAGCGCGGCGCCAGCCGCTACCAAGCCCCGGCGAAAAAACCGGTGCCGGGCTGGTTCTGGCTGGTTTGCGGCCTGGTGATCGGCGGTTTTATGGTGTTCCTGTTCAGCCTCGAACCGGGTCGCGATGAAATCAAGCGCGCCAAGGTTGAACAAGCGCGCGCCGCTCAGGCCAGTAAAGCCGCAGCGGCTAAGCCAGCCAGCAATGAGCCGACCAAGCCCAAGTACGACTTCTACACCCTGCTGCCGGAGTCGGAAGTCATCCTGCCGCCGCAAGGCATCGAGCCCGTCGAGCCACCGGCGCAAAAGCCTGTCACCCCGGAGGAAGCGGCGAAGATTGATGCCGCACGCGCCGAAGCCGCCCTCAACGGTCAGGTGCCACCACCGCCACCGGTGGTCGCCAAAGGCCCGGTTAGCTCGCAGTTCTTCCTGCAGGCCGGTTCGTTCCGCCGCAAGGACGACGCCGACAGCCTGCGTGCGCAGATCATCCTGCTCGGGCAGAGCGTGCAGGTCGAGTCTGGCACTGTGCGCGAAGAAACCTGGCACCGCGTCTTGGTCGGCCCCTTCGCCACCCGCGAACAGCTCGGCCAAGCGCAGAAATCCCTGGCTGCTAGCGGTTTTAGCAATCTGTTGTTACAGCAGCGCCAGGCGCAATAAACCCCGCGACTTCAGGCCCTGCGGCGCGCTCTGACGACTATTTGTCGGACAGCGTGCGCTACAGGGCTTGAAGCAGGGCGCCGCTGCCCCCACTTCACTCAGCATTGGGCACTTTCGCCCCGCTGCGTGGAGACTCTCCCCTTGACCACCATCGTTTCAGTGCGCCGCAACGGCAAAGTCGTCATGGGCGGCGACGGCCAGGTGTCCCTCGGCAATACCGTGATGAAAGGCAACGCGAAAAAAGTGCGTCGCCTGTACCACGGCCAAGTGCTGGCCGGTTTTGCCGGCGCCACCGCCGACGCCTTTACCCTGTTCGAACGTTTTGAAGGCCAACTGGAAAAACACCAAGGCAACTTGGTGCGCGCCGCTGTCGAGCTGGCCAAAGACTGGCGCACCGACCGCTCGTTGAGCCGCCTGGAAGCCATGCTGGCCGTGGCCAACAAAGACGCCTCCTTGATCATCACCGGCAACGGTGATGTGGTTGAGCCCGAACACGGCCTGATCGCCATGGGCTCCGGCGGCGGCTTCGCCCAAGCCGCGGCCATGGCTTTGCTGCAGAAAACCGAATTGAGCGCCCGTGAAATCACCGAAACCGCGCTGAACATTGCCGGCTCCATCTGTGTCTTCACCAATCAAAACCTAACTATCGAAGAAGAAGACTGCGCCGATCAGACCGTTTAAAGCTGCTGCGCTCGGCCATGCTGCGTTGAAAGCAGGCTCGGAATGCTCATTTACAGACGTAAACTCCGCTTCCTCGCCTCCTTTCGCCTTGCCTGACCGTCGCTCGCGACGCTTTAAACACCCTGATTAGCGGTCTTTTCTGGAGTACGCCGCATGTCCATGACGCCCCGCGAGATCGTTCACGAGCTCAACCGCCACATCATCGGTCAGGACGACGCCAAGCGCGCTGTGGCCATCGCCCTGCGCAACCGCTGGCGGCGCATGCAGCTGCCGGTTGAGCTGCGCGCCGAGGTCACACCGAAGAACATCCTGATGATCGGCCCAACCGGCGTCGGCAAAACCGAAATCGCCCGACGCCTGGCCAAACTGGCCAACGCACCCTTTATCAAAGTGGAAGCGACCAAATTCACCGAGGTCGGTTATGTCGGCCGCGATGTCGAGTCGATCATCCGTGACCTGGCCGACGCCGCGATCAAAATGCTGCGCGAGCAGGAGATGATCAAGGTTCGTCACCGCGCCGAAGATGCTGCAGAGGAGCGCATCCTCGATGCCCTGCTGCCACCGGCCCGCACGGGTTTCAACGAGGAATCTGCGCCGGGCAGTGATTCCAACACCCGCCAGCTGTTCCGCAAGCGTCTGCGCGAAGGTCAGCTGGACGACAAGGACATTGAGATCGAAGTGGCCGACGCACCGGCCGGCATCGAAATCATGACCCCGCCGGGCATGGAGGAGATGACCAACCAGCTGCAAAGCCTGTTTTCCAACATGGGCAAGGGCAAGCAGAAGAGCCGCAAACTCAAGGTCAAAGAAGCACTCAAACTGGTGCGCGACGAAGAAGCCGCACGCCTGGTTAACGAGGAAGAACTCAAGGCTCAGGCCCTGGAAGCGGTGGAACAGAACGGTATCGTGTTTATCGACGAGATCGACAAGGTCGCCAAGCGCGGCAACACCAGCGGTGCCGATGTGTCCCGCGAAGGTGTACAGCGCGACCTGCTGCCACTGATCGAAGGCTGCACGGTGAACACCAAGCTGGGCATGGTCAAAACCGATCACATCCTGTTTATCGCCTCGGGGGCCTTCCACCTGAGCAAGCCGAGTGACCTGGTGCCCGAGCTGCAAGGCCGTCTGCCGATTCGCGTCGAGTTGAAAGCCCTGACCCCAGAAGACTTCGAGCGCATCCTCACCGAGCCGCACGCCTCGCTCACCGAGCAATACGCCGCGCTGCTGAACACCGAAGGCCTGGGCATCCAGTTCGTCGCCGAAGGCATCAAACGCATCGCCGAGATTGCCTACCAGGTCAACGAGAAGACCGAGAACATCGGTGCGCGCCGTCTGCACACCCTACTCGAACGCCTGCTTGAAGAAGTCTCCTTCAGCGCCGGCGATCTGGCCGGCCAGCAGAACGGCACGCCGATCGTGATCGACGCAGCCTACGTCAACAGCCACCTCGGTGAGCTGGCGCAGGATGAAGATCTGTCGCGCTATATTCTTTAACCACCCCGCCCTCGTAGCCCGGATGCAATCCGGGGCCACTCATCACGAAGCCCCCGGATTGCATCCGGGCTACACCGCCTCTGGAATCGTGCATGCGTATCCCCACCGCAATAAAACTGCACAAAGCCTCGAAAACCCTGGAGCTGCACTACGGGGCCGACGAACGCTACACCCTGCCCGCCGAGTTCCTGCGCGTGCATTCACCGTCGGCTGAAGTGCAGGGCCACGGCAAACCCATCCTGCAAACCGGCAAGCTCGGCGTTGGCCTGAGCAAGATCGAACCCGCCGGCAACTACGCCCTCAAACTGAGCTTCGATGACGGCCACGACAGCGGACTGTTCACCTGGGATTACCTTGAGCAATTGGCTTGCCGCCAGGCTGAGTTGTGGAACGACTACCTCGCCACCCTGAGTGCCGCCGGTAAATCCCGCGATCCCAGCGAAAGCGTGGTTAAGTTGCTGCTGTGAAGTCTTAGGGCCGCAGGCCTTCTGCAATTGATGAAAGCGTTTCAGTTATTTCCTCTCTTCCGCGCCGCAAGCGGCAATCTGCCGCAGTACAGCAACCCGTCTAGCCCAATGATCCTGACGGGTTAGAGCGCATTTTCTAATCCTTCCCGGCATACTCAACGCGCATTCGGCCTGACTCGCGGCCAGCTTGCACAAATTCTCAAACTCGGGTAACCAAGTAGTTGGAAGTTTTCTCGTGCCAGGCAACCCCTGCGACGAGGAAGATTGCGGAGCAATCCGCCCTTGGTAATCCGGGCAATACCTGGCCCTTAGCCCTGTGTCGCCGCGCACAGCAGTACGCCGGTATTTCGTCTCAGGACAATGGAGCGTTGTAGATGACTGATAAGAATAATGATGACCTGAAAAACCAGGCCTCCGAGAACACCCTGGGGCTTAACCCGGTGATCGGCATCCGTGGTAAAGATTTGCTCAGCTCCGCCCGCATTGTGCTCAAGCAAGCGCTTAAGCAACCGCTGCACAGCGCCAAACACCTGGCTCACTTCAGCATCGAGCTGAAGAACGTGATACTCGGCCAATCCGACCTCACGCCCACTGACGGCGACCGCCGCTTTGCCGACCCGGCCTGGAGTCAGAACCCGCTGTACCGTCGTTACCTGCAAACCTACCTGGCGTGGCGCAAAGAGCTGCATGACTGGGTCGAGCACAGCAACCTGTCTGAACAGGATGCCAGCCGTGGCCACTTCGTGATCAACCTGATGACCGAAGCCATGGCCCCCAGCAACAGCATGGCCAACCCGGCGGCGGTTAAACGTTTCTTCGAAACCGGCGGCAAGAGCTTGCTCGACGGTTTGTCGCACCTGGCCCAGGACATCGTTAATAACGGTGGCATGCCGAGCCAGGTCAACATGAATGCCTTCGAGGTTGGCAAAAACCTCGCCACCACCGATGGCGCCGTGATTTTCCGCAATGACCTACTGGAGCTGATTCAGTACAAGCCGATCACCGAGCAGGTGCAAGAGCGTCCGCTGCTGGTAGTACCGCCGCAAATCAACAAGTTCTACATCTTCGACCTATCACCGGAAAAAAGCGTCGCCCGCTTCCTGCTGCGCAATGGCGTGCAGACCTTCGTGGTGAGCTGGCGCAACCCGACCAAGGCGCACCGCGAATGGGGCCTGTCGACCTATATCGAAGCGCTGAAAGAAGCCATCGACGTGGTCACCGCGGTCACGGGCAGCAAGGACATCAACATGCTCGGGGCTTGCTCCGGCGGCCTCACCACCACCTCGCTGTTGGGCCATTACGCCGCGCTAGGTGAGAAGAAGGTGCATGCCCTGACCTTGCTGGTTAGCGTGCTGGATAACCGCCTGGAAACCGACGTGGCGCTGTTCGCTGACGAAAAAAGCCTGGAGTTGGCCAAGCGTCGCTCATACCAAGCCGGTGTGCTGGAAGGCAGCGACATGGCCAAAGTATTCGCCTGGATGCGCCCCAACGACCTGATTTGGAACTACTGGGTTAACAACTACCTGCTGGGCAATGAGCCGCCGGTGTTCGACATCCTCTACTGGAACAACGACACCACCCGTTTGCCCGCTGCTCTGCATGGCGAGTTTATCGACATGTTCACGTCCAACCCGCTGATTCGCCCTGGCGCATTGGAAGTCTGTGGCACGCCGGTCGACCTCAAACAAGTCACCTGCGACCTGTTTTGCGTGGCCGGCACCACCGACCACATCACCCCGTGGGAGTCGTGCTACAAGTCGGCCAACTTGTTCGGCGGCAAGGTCGAGTTCGTGCTATCCAACAGCGGGCATATCCAGAGCATTCTCAACCCGGTGGGCAATCCCAAAGGTCGCTACATGACCAACACCGAAATGCCCAAAGACCCGAAAGCCTGGCAAGCCAGCTCGACCAAGCACACCGATTCCTGGTGGCTGCATTGGCAGGTCTGGCTCGGCGAGCGCTCCGGCACACAGAAAAAAGCACCGACCCAACTGGGCAATAAGAAATACCCTGCCGGCGAAGCAGCTCCCGGCACTTACGTTCACGAACGTTGATCACCTGCGCACTGCGCAACACTGCCCGCGGCACTGGAAGTGTCGCTCGCCCATCCGCTCAATTGATCGGGTGGCGCGAACCAGGCTTTGCCCTGGCGTTTCTGGAAAAGACCCGGAGGGTCTAATTCAGCGTTTTAACTGATAGGGCTTTTGCGCATGTCGCTACCTTTCGTATTCCGTACCATTGAACTGGACGGCCAGACACTCCGTACCGCGGTTCGCCCCGGCAACGGCACCATGACACCGCTGCTGATTTTCAACGGCATCGGTGCCAACCTGGAACTGGTCATGCCGTTCGTGCGCGCACTCGACCCAGACCTGGAAGTCATCGCTTTCGATGTGCCCGGTGTGGGCGGCTCTTCAACGCCTAGCACGCCGTATCGCTTTCCAGGCTTGGCCAAGTTGGCGGCACGCATGCTCGATTACCTCGACTACGGTCAGGTCAATGCGATTGGCGTGTCTTGGGGCGGCGCATTGGCGCAACAATTCGCCCACGACTACCCGGAGCGTTGCAAGAAGCTGATCCTCGCGGCCACCTCGGCTGGCGCGGTGATGATCCCAGGCAAACCCAAGGTGCTCTGGTGCATGGCCAGCCCACGGCGCTACGTGCAGCCGTCCTATGGCGTGCAAATTGCCCCGGAAATTTATGGCGGCGCGTTCCGCCGCGACCCGAAACTGGCCCTGGCGCATGCCAGTAAAGTCCGTTCAGGCGGCAAGATGGGCTACTACTGGCAGCTGTTCGCCGGCCTCGGCTGGACCAGCATTCACTGGTTGCACAAGATCCGCCAACCGACCTTGGTAATGGCCGGTGACGACGACCCGCTGATCCCGCTGGTGAATATGCGCCTGCTGGCCTGGCGTATTCCCAACTCGGAACTACACGTGATCGACGATGGTCATTTGTTTCTAGTAACCCGCGCCGAGGCCGTTGCACCGATCATCATGAAGTTTCTTGAAGAAGAACGTCAGCGCGCGATCATGCACCCGCAACCCGCGCCCGCTCGTACGATCGGCTAAACGCACCCTAGCTGGGCAAGCACCTCGACAACCCGCACTGAGGCTGTGCTGATCGCACAACGCTTGACCCACTTATGGGCACGTTGTATTACCTGAGACTTGGCGCGCGGCAGTCTGGATGCACCTGCGCGCGCATTGGTACAAGCCTTGCTGCTTACCTACCAACCTTGAAGTCTCACGGTTTGACGACGGAGTGTTGCCCCATGCGAGACCAACCCGCCAAACGCGCCCTGCCTGTACGCAGCAGCGTGATGAATGCCCAAAATGCAATGGTCGGTCTACGCGGCCGCGACCTGTTCTCAACCTTGCGCGGCCTGGCCCTGCAGGGGTTCAAACAACCTATTCACAGCGCCCGGCATGTTGCCGCGCTGGGCGGCCAACTGGGCCGCGTGCTGCTGGGTGACAAGCCGTTCAAGGTCAACCCGCAAGACCCCCGCTTTGCTGACCCAACTTGGCGGGACAATCCACTCTACAGCCGCAGCCTACAAGCTTACCTGGCCTGCCAAAAACAGCTGAACAGCTGGATCGATGAAAGCAGCCTGGACGCTGACGACCGAGCCCGCGCGCGGTTTGTCGCCACTTTGCTGGGTGATGCGTTAGCACCCAGCAATACCCTGCTCAACCCGCAGGTGATCAAGGAACTGTTCAATAGTGGTGGCAGCAGCCTGCTCAAGGGCGTGACTCACCTGGTCGATGACTTGGTGAACAACGACGACATGCCCAGCCAAGTCAGCAAGCATGCCTTTGAAGTCGGCCGCAACGTAGCCACTACCAGCGGCGCCGTGGTGTTTCGCAGCGAGATGCTGGAGCTGATCCAGTACAAGCCGATGAGTGAGAAACAGTACGCCAAGCCACTGCTGATCGTGCCGCCACAAATCAACAAGTACTACATTTTCGATCTTTCCAGCGAGAAGAGCTTCGTCCAATACGCCCTGAAAAACGGCCTGCAGACGTTCGTTGTCAGCTGGCGCAACCCCGACCCACGACACCGCGAGTGGGGCCTTTCGAGCTATGTGGAAGCCCTGGAAAAGGCCATAGACGCCTGCCGCGAAATCACCGGCAGCAAGGACGTCAACCTGCTTGGCGCCTGCGCCGGCGGCCTGACGATTGCCGCTCTACAAGGCCACCTGCAGGCCAAGCGACAGCTGCGCAAAGTGGCCAGCGCCACTTACATGGTCAGCCTGTTAGACAGCCAAATTGATAGCCCGGCCATGCTGTTTGCCGACGAACTGACCTTAGAGGCGGCCAAACGCCGTTCCTATCAACAAGGCGTACTGGATGGCCGCGACATGGCGCGAGTGTTTGCCTGGATGCGCCCCAACGACTTGATCTGGAATTACTGGATCAACAATTACCTGCTCGGCAAGCAGCCGCCGGCCTTCGACATTCTTTACTGGAACAACGACAACACCCGCCTGCCGGCTGCCCTGCATGGCGACCTGATCGACTTTTTCAAACACAACCCGTTGACCCACCCGCGCGGCTTGGAAGTCTGCGGCACGCCGGTCGATATGCAAAAAGTCACAGTGGACAGCTTCAGTGTTGCCGGCATCAACGATCACATCACGCCCTGGGATGCGGTGTATCGCTCGACATTATTGTTGGGCGGCAATCGGCGCTTCATCCTGTCCAACAGCGGGCATATTCAAAGCATCCTCAACCCGCCAGGCAACCCCAAGTCCAACTACCTGGAAAACCCTAAGCTGACGGGTGACCCGCGCGCCTGGTACCACGACGCCAAACACGTGCAGGGCAGCTGGTGGCCAGTGTGGCTGGATTGGATGCAGGAGCGCTCCGGCGAACAGAGCGACACCCTGATGGCCCTGGGTAACCAGCACTACCCCGCCATGGAAGCCGCACCCGGCACCTATGTGCATGTCCGCTAAAACATCTACTGAGTCATAATCGACCTGGCCGCAGCCTGTTGCGGCCAGGTATCGTCAGCCTTTACGCGGCCAGAATAAGAAGACCGGATGAAAACCCGCGACAGAATCCTTGAATGCGCCCTGCTACTGTTCAACCAGAAGGGCGAACCGAATGTTTCCACCCTGGAAATTGCCAACGAACTGGGTATCAGCCCGGGCAATCTGTACTACCACTTCCACGGTAAAGAACCGCTGATCCTCGGTCTGTTCGAACGCTTTCAAGCCGAACTCGCGCCGCTGCTCTCGCCGCCTGAAGACGTGCAGTTGGATGTGGAAGACTATTGGTTGTTCCTGCACCTGATCGTCGAGCGTCTGGCCCATTACCGCTTCTTATTCCAGGACTTGTCCAACCTCACCAGCCGCCTGCCAAAACTGGAGCGCGGTATGCGCCACTGGTTGAATAGCCTGAAGCGCACGCTGGCCGAACTACTGGCGCAATTGCAGATCGATGGGCAGCTACAAAGTGATACCCAATCACTGGGTCAGTTGGTCGAGCAGATCACCCTGACCTTGCTGTTCTCGCTCGACTACCAGCGCATTATCGGCCGCGAAGGCGAGAGTCGTCTGGTCGTGTATCAAGTCATGATGCTGGTCGCCCCGCACCTGGCCGAAGAGCCCCGCTACGCTGCCGAACACCTGGCGCAACGTTATCTGGAAGATTAACCCGCACGCACAAACGCAAAACGCCCGGCACTAGGCCGGGCGTTTGCGTGAACTGCTGGGCGTCTTACGACTGGCTAGCAGGTGTTACAGGTGCAGCAGGAGCGGCGGCCGGAGCAGGTGCTGCTACGGCTGCTGGAGCAGCAGGCTTAGCGGCGGCTGGCTTGGCAGCAGGTTTTACAGCCGGCTTGGCGGCGGCTTTGGCAACTGGCTTAGCAGCGGGCTTGACCGCTGGTTTAGCTGCAGCCTTGGCGGCAGGCTTAGCTGCGGTTTTGGCAGCTGGCTTAGCGGCTGGTTTTGCAGCTGCTTTGGCAACCGGCTTAGCGGCAGGCTTGGCAGCAACTTTCTTGACCGCAGGCTTAACCGACTTAACCGATACACCGGTCAGTTGCTCGATCTGCTTGGTCAGGCTTTCGACTTTAGCGTTGAGCGCCTTCACTTCATTACGGCTCGGTACACCGAGACGCGAAATGGCATTGTTCAAACGCTTATCGAAGGCTTCTTCCAGCTCGCCCCACTTGCCCATTGCCTTGTCTTTAACTTCATCAACGCGCGACTTAGCAGTGTCCACTTTCGTGTTCACGGTGCTTTTCACGGCGCCAACTTGCTTGTCGACTTCGGTCTTTGCTTGCTTCTCAGCTTTCTCGCCATCCTTGACCAGCGTGTCGAACAGCTTGTTGCCGTCCTTGCTGACCTTGGAGTAAGCACCCAAACCAGCCAACCAGATTTGACGCGAGTATTTTTCTACTTCGCCGATCCAGGAAGTGGTTTGCTTTTCGGTTTTCTTTTTAACGGCCATCCTGCTCTCCTTATTTGGTACGCGCGACGTGCTCGAGCAACGCGCTCAGCTCATCCAGCTTAGCAGACAGTACTTCAACATCCTGCTTGGATGGGATGCCAATGCGGTTCAGTGCGCTGGCCACACGGTTATCAAATGCTTTCTCGATCTTGTCGATCTGCACTTCAAATTTGCTTTTCACGCTGCTGACGTTGCTGGTGACAGTGCTCTTAACGCTGTCGATCTGGCTGTTAGCTGCTTCAACTTGTTCGTTGACCAGCTTTTTGCCTTGCTTTTCAACGCCTTCGCCGCTTTTGACGAGGTCCTTGAAGTATTCGGAGCCTTCCTGACCGGCTTTGGCGTAAGCGCCCAGGCCAGCCAACCAGATTTTGCGGGCGTAAACTTTCGCGTCGCTCAGCACGCTGCTGGTTTCTTCAACGACGGCTTTCTTTTTAACGGCAACTTTCGACATGGTGCACCTCACTCTAAGTGTTTCGAGGAAACGCCCACGGGATGCAGGCTTAGATGCAAGGTATCGATGAAAATTAGAAACCGCATACTAAGCCTGTAAATAATTGCAGCGTGCGCGTGTTAGCACTCGCAGCGACGGCGTTGAATACCCGACCATCGAAACTTCAGGCCTGAAGATTTTTATCCAACACCTCTTCAATTTCGCGCTTGATACTGCTGCTCATCGCCGACAGCAACAGACCCAGGCTGAGCTGCACGCGCACACTGTTCTCATGCACCTCGATACGACCGTCGGCACCGCTGCGTTTGAACTCTAAGCTGTCGCCATTCCAGCGATAGCGCACGTCATATTGACGAGCCAGGCGCTCGGCCAGTTGCTCGGCTTTCTCCCGCGCCACTTCGCGGCCTAGGTTGTGGGGGCGTTCAATCGTGATCTTGGCCATGGCATTTCTCCTCGCCCGTTAACTGCGACCTTAAGTCGCGTGACTATAGCAAGCTGCACACCTGCAACGCTTTCAGGCTTTTACTTCGCACGTGCGGTTTGGAGCCTATGCCTGCATTTAGGTTTAGAATGGCCGCCACTTTGATTCAGCCTCTCTGTTTAGGAAAGGGCACGATGAACGACCCGCGCAAGAACAGCGACAGCGAACCCACCACACACTTTGGTTTCCAGAGCGTGCCAGAAAGCCAGAAGGCCGATAAAGTCGCCGAAGTTTTCCATTCGGTGGCCGCCAAATACGACCTGATGAATGACGTACTGTCCGGCGGTATGCACCGCCTGTGGAAGCGTTTCACCATCGAGCTATCTGGCGTACGCAGCGGCAATCGGGTGTTGGATATAGCCGGCGGTACGGGCGACCTGACCCGTAAATTCTCAAGCTTGGTCGGCCCGACCGGCGAAGTGGTACTGGCCGACATCAACGAGTCGATGCTGCGCGTCGGCCGTGATCGCCTGCTCGACAAGGGCGTGGCCGGCAACGTCAGCTTCGTTCAGGCCGACGCGGAAAAGCTGCCGTTCCCGGACAACCACTTCGACGTGGTGACCATCGCTTTCGGCCTGCGCAACGTCACCCACAAAGAAGACGCCATTCGCTCGATGCTGCGGGTACTCAAGCCCGGCGGCCGTTTGCTGATCCTGGAGTTTTCCAAGCCGTCCAGCCCGCTGCTGTCGAAGTTCTACGACGCCTACTCGTTCAAGTTCATGCCGCTGGCCGGCAAGCTGATCACCAATGATGCCGAAAGCTACCGTTACCTGGCCGAGTCGATCCGTATGCACCCGGATCAGGACACCCTCAAGGCCATGATGGTTGAAGCCGGTTTCGAGCGTGTGACCTTCCACAACATGACCGGCGGCATCGTCGCCCTGCACCGTGGCATCAAGCCCTGATGATCCTCACCGGACTGCTGGCCGGGGTCGAACTCGGCCTTAACCGAGTACTGGCCATGGACAGCACGGCGTTGCCGCGGCTGGCGCGGTTGAGTGGCCGGGTGATTGCCGTGGAGTGCAGCGCACCGAACCTGCAGCTGTTTATTCTGCCCAGCGCCAGCGGCTTGCAACTGGCCGCACAATGGGCAGGGGAGACGGATTGCCTGCTGCGCGCCCCGGCCGCCAGCCTGTTGCGCCTGGCCACCAGCAAAGACAAGACCAGCGTCCTGCACAGCCCGGAAGTCAGCCTGGAAGGTGACAGCGCGGCCTTGCTGGAGCTCGCCGGCATCCTGCAGGATCTGGAGCTGGACTGGGAATACGAACTGTCGCGCTGGCTTGGCCCAGTGGGCAGCCAACTGCTCGGCGGTCATCTGCGCAGTCGCGCCAACTGGAGCAGCCAGGCGCTCGATAGCCTGCGCCTGAACCTGGCTGATTACCTCAGCGAAGAATCCCGCAGCCTGGTTGGCCAACGCGAAGCCGATGCACGCTTCGCCGAGTTGGACCACCTCAAGCTGTCCCTCGACCGACTCGACGCGCGCATTGAGCGCCTCGCCCAACGCCATAAGCCCATCGCATGAAGCTGCTTGCCGTTCGTCGTCTGTTGCGTATCCAGCGCGTAGTGATTCGCTACCAGTTGGATGACCTGTTATTCGCCCTGCCGCTGCCCTTGTGGGCGCGCGTGCTGCGCTATGTGTTGCCCTGGCGCTGGCTGCCACGCCGCGATTTACTGCTGTCGCGCGGCGCACGTTTGCGGTTGGCACTGGAAGAACTGGGGCCGATCTTTATCAAGTTCGGTCAGCTGCTTTCGACCCGCCGTGACCTATTGCCAACGGATATCGCCGATGAACTGGCCAGGCTGCAGGATCAGGTGCCGCCCTTTGACCCCGCGCAATCACAAGCGCTAATCGAATCCCAGCTAGGGGCCAAGGTCAGCGAAGTGTTTGCCCGCTTCGATGCGCAACCACTGGCTTCGGCGTCCGTCGCTCAGGTGCATGCCGCGCAGCTGAAAACCGGCGAAGAAGTGGTGGTCAAGGTGATTCGCCCAGGCCTCAAACCAGTCATCGAACAGGACATCGCCTGGCTATTTCTGCTGGCCAAACTGGCGGAAAAATCTTCCGCCGATGCCCGCCGCCTGCGCCCGGTGGAAGTGGTCAGCGATTACGAGAAAACCATCTACGACGAACTCGACCTGCTACGCGAAGCCGCCAACGCCAGCCAATTGCGGCGTAACTTCGAAGGCTCGCCATTGCTCTATGTGCCGCAGGTGTACTGGGACTATTGCCGGCCGAAAGTGCTGGTGATGGAGCGCATCTACGGCATTCAGGTTACCGACCTGGCGACCCTGGCCGATCAGCGCACTGATATGAAGCTGCTGGCCGAGCGCGGCGTGGAGATTTTCTTCACCCAGGTATTCCGCGACAGTTTCTTCCATGCCGACATGCACCCCGGCAATATCTTTGTCAGCACCCGCACGCCATGGAACCCGCAGTACATCGCCATCGACTGCGGCATCATCGGCAGCCTGACTGCCGAAGATCAGGACTACCTGGCGCGTAACCTGATTGCTTTCTTCAAGCGCGATTACCGCCGCGTGGCGCAGCTGCATATCGACTCGGGTTGGGTTCCGGCCGAAACCAAGATCAACGACTTTGAAGCCGCGATACGCACTGTGTGTGAGCCGATCTTCGAGAAACCACTGAAAGACATTTCCTTCGGCCAGGTACTGCTGCGCCTATTCCAGACCGCGCGGCGCTTCAATATGGAAGTGCAGCCGCAGCTTGTTCTATTACAGAAAACCCTGCTGAACATCGAAGGTCTCGGCCGCCAGCTCTACCCGGACCTCGACCTGTGGAGCACCGCTCAGCCGTTTCTTGAACGCTGGATGCGTGAGCGGGTCAGCCCATTGCAGCTGCTGCGCAACCTGCAACTGCAAGCCGAGCAAGTGCCGCATCTGTCGCAAATCGCCCGGGAAACCCTGGAGCGACTCAATCAGCAGCCGGCTCCACGCCAGCAGCAACCTGCCAACACCCGGCAGTGGCCGGCACGTCTATTAGGTGCCGCCTTAATAGCCGGCGCCGTGAGCCAGGGCCTGACCTTGACCGTCCTCGCCTGGCCGAGCTGGCTAATGGTCGTAGGCGGCCTCTATCTGGTGTTGCGCCGATAGCCACGCCGGGGATGCACTGGCACACTAGTTTCTGAATCAAACAGCCCGGTATGGGCGGATATAGCGATGACTGACTGGCTCGACGAAATCAACTGGAACAGCGACGGCCTGGTGCCGGCAATCGCCCAGGATCATAAAACTGGCCGCGTGTTGATGATGGCCTGGATGAACCGTGAATCTCTGGCCCTGACCACCCGCGAACAGCGCGCCATCTACTGGTCACGCTCGCGCGGTAAGCTGTGGCGCAAAGGCGAAGAATCCGGCCATGTGCAGAAACTGCATGAACTGCGCCTAGATTGCGACGCTGACGTGATCATCCTGATGGTTGAGCAAGTGGGCGGCATTGCCTGCCATACCGGTCGGGAAAGCTGCTTCTACCGCGTGTTTGAGAACGGCAGCTGGAAAACCGTCGAGGCGGTGATCAAAGATCCGCACGCCATTTATAGCGCAGGCCACAACCATGAGTGATACGGGCATGAGCGACACCCTGAGCCGCCTGGCTGAAGTACTGGAGTCACGCAAGGGCGCGGATGCTGACAGCTCCTACGTTGCCAGCCTGTACCACAAGGGCCTGAACAAGATTCTGGAAAAGGTCGGCGAAGAGTCGGTGGAAACCATCCTCGCTGCCAAAGATGCTGCGGTCAGCGGTGACTGCAGCGATGTAATCTACGAAACCGCCGACCTGTGGTTCCATAGCCTGATCATGCTCGCCGCCCTCGGCCAGCATCCGCAGGCCGTGCTGGACGAGCTGGATCGACGCTTCGGCCTGTCCGGCCACGCGGAAAAAGCTTCACGTCCGCAGAACTGATTAACCTCTTATTACGGAGTACGCATTATGGGATTCGGTGGCATTAGCATCTGGCAACTTCTGATCGTCCTGCTGATCGTAGTCATGCTGTTCGGCACCAAGCGCCTTAAAGGCCTGGGTTCGGACCTTGGCGATGCGATCAAGGGCTTCAAAAAATCCATGGGCAGCGAAGAAGACAAGCCGGCCGTGGAAGAGCCTAAAGGTCAGACCATTGACGCCCAGGCGCGCAAGGTCGAAGAACCGGCGAAAAAAGACTAAGCCATGTTCGATATTGGCTTTACCGAGCTGCTGCTGGTTGGCATCGTGGCCTTGGTGGTATTGGGTCCGGACCGCCTGCCGGGAGCCGTGCGCACTGCTGGTTTGTGGATCGGCCGGATCAAACGCAGCTTCAGCGCGATCAAGGCGGAGGTGGAGCGCGAAATCGGCGCAGATGAAATCCGCCGGCAACTGCATAACGAAAACATTCTTGAGCTTGAGCGTGAGATGAACGCGGCTAAACAAAAGCTCAATTCACCGCTCAGCAGCCTGACCGAAACACCCTCCGCAACCGAAACCAGCCTCCAGGATAAAAACCCGCAGCCATGAGCCGACTATCGGACAGCGACCAGGAAATGCCCCTGGTCTCCCACCTGACTGAGCTGCGTACACGCCTGCTGCGGATTGTCGGGGCGGTTTTGCTGCTGTTTGCCGGGCTGTTCTATTTCTCTCAGGACATTTACGCGCTGGTCGCGGCGCCGCTGCGCGCCTACCTGCCGGAAGGCGCAACAATGATCGCCACCGGCGTGGCTTCGCCCTTCCTCACGCCGTTCAAGTTGACCCTGATGGTCGCGCTGTTTCTGGCCATCCCGATCATCCTGCATCAGATCTGGGGCTTTATTGCGCCTGGCCTGTATAAGCACGAGAAGCGCATCGCGATCCCCCTGCTGATCTCCAGCATTCTGCTGTTTTACGGCGGCATGGCTTTCGCTTATTTCGTGGTGTTCCCGATCATGTTTGGCTTCTTCGCCAGCGTGACCCCGGAAGGCGTGGCGATGATGACCGACATTGGCCAGTATCTGGACTTCGTCCTCACCCTCTTCTTTGCCTTCGGCGTAGCGTTCGAGATTCCGATTGCCACCTTTTTGCTGATCTGGATCGGTGTGGTCGATGTCGCCACCCTGCGCAAGAGTCGCCCCTATGTGGTGGTCGGTTGCTTTGTCGTCGGAATGGTACTGACGCCGCCCGACGTGTTCTCGCAGACCCTGCTAGCCCTGCCCATGTGGCTGCTATTCGAAACCGGGCTGCTATTTGGCGCTATGGTCAAACGCCGCGCCGAGCAGGAAGCCGACGAGAGCGATAGCGAAGACGCGCCAAGCGATCAACCGCCCGCCGCCCAACCGTGAACCTGCTGCTACTGGAAGACGGCGACTTTATCGCCGATGACCGCGTGTTGCTCACAGGCCGGCGCCTCAAACACCTGCATGAAGTGCACCGCGCCGAAGTCGGCGACAGCCTGCGTGTCGGCCGGCTGGATGGCCTGATGGGCAGCGGCCAGTTGCTGCGGCTGAATGCCGAGCACGCTGAGTTATCCGTTCAGCTCGACCAGCCGCCACCGGCCAAACTGCCATTGACCCTGCTGCTGGCCCTGCCCCGGCCAAAGATGCTGCGCCGTGTGCTGCAAACGGTCAGCAGCATGGGCGTGCCCCGACTGATTCTGCTCAATAGCTATCGGGTAGAAAAAAGCTTCTGGCAAACCCCGTTTCTTGAACCTGCGGCGATTCGCGAGCAACTGATTCTCGGCCTTGAGCAGACCCGCGATACCGTATTGCCCGAAGTGATCATCGAGAAGCGTTTCAAGCCCTTCGTCGAAGATCAACTGCCCGCCATTGCGGCGGGCACCCTTGGCTTGACCGGCCATCCGGGTGACTACCCGGCTTGCCCGCGCGCGGTCGAGCAACCGGTAACCCTGGCGATCGGTCCGGAGGGCGGCTGGATTCCCTACGAAGTAGAAAAACTACAGCACGCTGGCCTGCAACCTGTGCAACTGGGCGAGCGGATTTTGCGGGTGGAAACGGCGGTCACCGCCTTGCTGGCGCGCTTGTTTTAACTAGGCATCCCTGACTCGTAGGGTGGATGGCGCTGTATCCATCCACCACGTCGCGATGGTGGATGAGAAAAGCGTCATCCACCCTACAACGCCTGCTTGTCGTGCCAGTGCGCCGGCAGTAGCAGGCCCTTGAGAGCAGGCGCCTCCTCCAGCGTCACATCACGCGCCGCAAGCGGCTCTCCACACTCCGAACACACCAGCACGCCATGCATCGGTTTACCGCAGCCACGATGGATGTGACGGATCGGTGCGCCCTCGGTGCCACTCATATGGCGGTCGCCCCAGTGGACCAGGGCCATGATGGCTGGATACAGGTCGCGGCCCTTGGCACTTAGGCAATATTCCTCACGCAGCGGTCGCTGCTGATACGCCACCTTGTCCAGCACCGCCGCCTCCACCAGCTTTTTCAGGCGGTCGGCCAACACATGCCGGGTAATCCCCAGACGCTTCTCGAACTCGTCGAAACGCCGGATACCGAGAAAACTCTCGCGCAGCACCAACAAGGTCCAGCGATCACCCACCACCGATAAGGTGCGGGCCAAGGAGCAGGGTTGCTGCTCAAGTTCTTCCCAACGCATGCGCCATTCTCCCGCTGCAATGACTGCACGATAGCTTGACAGGTTCCAAAATGGAACCGACTATCTAGCCAAGTTCCAAAATAGAACTGTGGAGAACTGCAATGACCGAACGCAAAGCAATCCTGGTAGTCGGTGCCGGTGACGCTACCGGCGGCGCCATCGCCAAACGCTTCGCCCGCGAGGGCTATGTTGCCTGCGTAGCGCGACGTAGCGCCGACAAACTAGAACCCCTGGTGGCCGAAATTGAAGCGGCCGGTGGCAGTGCGCGGGCCTTTGCCTGCGATGCGCGAGTAGAGGAGCAAGTGATCGAGATGGTGGCCACCATCGAACGTGAAGTCGGCCCACTGCATGCCGTAATTTTCAACATCGGCGCCAACGTGCAATTCTCCATCACCGAAACCACCGAGCGGGTGTATCGCAAAGTCTGGGAAATGGCCGCCCTCGCAGGCTTCCTCACTGGTCGTGAAGCTGCGAAGGTCATGCTGCCACGCGGCCAAGGTACGATTATTTTTACCGGCGCAACCGCTTCGCTGCGCGGCAGTGCCAAGTTCAGCGCCTTCGCCAGCGCCAAGTTCGCCTTGCGCGCCCTGGCCCAGAGCATGGCCCGTGAACTCGGCCCTGAAGGCATTCATGTCGCTCACCCGATCATCGACGGAGCCATCGACACGGCGTTTATCCGCGACACCTTCCCCGAACTGTACAAACGCAAAGAGCAGGACGGCACCCTCAACCCGGAACACATTGCCGACACTTACTGGCAAATTCACTGCCAGCCTCGCGACTGTTGGGTACATGAGATGGATCTGCGTCCCTGGACAGAAAAGTTCTAGAAGCCACCACTAACCTCGAACCTGACAACAGGACACTCCATGAGCAAGACCGTAGAGTTTTTCTTCGATTTCGGCAGCCCGGCCAGCTACCTGGCCTGGACTCAACTTCCGCGCATTGCCGAGCAAGCAGGTGCACAAATCAGCTGGAAACCCATGCTACTGGGCGCTGTATTCAAGGCTGCGGGCAATCAATCGCCGGTGATGATCCCGAACAAAGGCCGCTGGATGTTGCAAGACCTGGCACGTTTCGCCGCGCGTTATGGCGCCACCATGCAGTTCAACCCAAGCTTCCCAATCAACACCCTGACCTTGATGCGCGGCGCGGCCGGCTACCAGGGCGGTGAGCGCTTCGAGCATTATGTGAAAACCGTGTTTGAGGCGTTGTGGATACAGCAGAAAAATCTCGGCAAACCTGAAGTGGTCGCTGAAGTGTTAAGCGCAGCGGGTTTTGACCCTGCCGAGTTCGAGCGTTTGGTCAGTGATGAAACGGTCAAAGAACGCCTTAAGGCCACCACCGAAGAAGCCATCAAGCGCGGCGTATTCGGCGCCCCGACCTTCTTTGTCGGCGATGAAATGCACTTCGGCCAGGATCGCCTCGACTTTGTCGCCGAGGCATTGAACACGCGCTAAGCGCTAGCTTTCCAGTAGGAAGGTCACCGGCCCGTCGTTGACCAGATGCACCTGCATATCAGCGCCGAACTGGCCGGTGGCAACATGCGGGTGCTTGGCGCGGGCTTGCGCTACCAGCAAGTCGAACAACTCAGCACCCAGGGCCGGCGGCGCGGCGCTGGAAAAACTCGGGCGTAAGCCGCTCTTGGTGTCGGCGGCCAGAGTGAATTGGGAAACCAGCAGCAAGCCACCCTCAACATCGCTTAGCGACAAGTTCATCTTGCCGGCGGCATCGCTAAACACTCGGTAGTTGAGCAGCTTGTGCAGCGCTTTTTCGACGCTGGCAGGGGTGTCCTGCGGCTCGACGCCGACCAGCGCGAGCAAGCCCTGATCAATCGCGCCAACCACCTCACCGGCCACCTCCACCCGAGCGCCACGCACACGCTGAATCAGCGCCTTCATGCTTCGTCTGGCGCCAGATTAAGTAAGCGATGGGCCAGTTCATCGGCTGCACGCACCAACGCATCGGTAATCCCCGTTTCGGCCGCTGAATGGCCCGCATCGCGAATAATCTGCAGCTCGCTGTTCGGCCAGGCCTGATGCAGGGCCCAGGCGTTATCCAGTGGACAGATCACGTCGTAACGGCCATGCACGATTACCCCTGGCAAATGGGCAATCTTCGGCATATCACGCAGCAGCTGATCCTGCTCAAGGAAGGCGTTGTTGACGAAGTAATGGCATTCGATGCGGGCAATCGACAGCGCTCGATGGCTGTCAGTAAAGCGATCGACCACCTGCGGATTAGGCCGCAGAGTAGCGGTACGGCCTTCCCAGGTCGACCACGCCTTGGCTGCATGCATCTGGGCAATCTGATCGGGCCCCGTCAGGCGCTTGTAGAACGCCTGCACCAGATCACCGCGCTCATCGGCCGGGATCGGCGCGAGGTAATCCTCCCAATAATCCGGGAACAAGCGGCTGGCGCCGGCCTGATAGAACCAGCTGATTTCCTGTGGGCGGCAGAGGAAGATGCCACGCAGAATCAACCCATGTACACGCTGCGGATGGGTTTGCGCGTAAGCAAGCGCCAGGGTTGAACCCCAGGAACCACCGAACAGCACCCACTTATCAATGCCCAGCTGCTCACGGATCACTTCCATGTCGGCGATCAGTGCTTGAGTGGTGTTGTTCTCCAGGCTGGCATGCGGAGTGGAACGCCCGCAGCCGCGCTGATCGAAGGTGATGATGCGGTACAGATTAGGGTCGAAGTAGCGCCGGCTGGCGGCGTCACAACCGGCCCCAGGGCCGCCATGGATAAACACCACAGGCAAACCATCCGGCGACCCACTCTCGTCGACATACAGCACGTGCGGCGACTGCACCGCCAGCTCATGACGGGCGTAGGGTTTGATTTCCGGATACAAGGTCTGCATGGCATGCTCCTGACTTGACCTGAATAAAGCGTTGCGTAACGTCAACGACCTTGCGCAACACAAACGCGGCGCAGACGTTTGACGCTCTGCCGGGCATCATAACCATGAAACAGGAGTTCAGCATGCCAACACGGATATTTGCCTTAGCTTTCCTAATGTTTTGCGCCCTACTCAGCGGTTGCGGTGGCAAAAATGACCCACAGGTTGCACTCGAGGCCGCCGTACAGCAACTGCAAGACAACCTCGAAGCAAAGCAGAACAGCGCGGTGCTCGACCAGCTGCACCCACAGTTCTCTGCTCAGGGCGAGTTCGACCGCGAATGGGCACAACGCACCATGTTGCTGCTGTTTATGCGGCACAAAAACGTCAAGGTGCTGGCCCTGAGCAAGAACAGCTTTGTCGACGCGACCTACAGCGAGAAAGGCCACACCGAGGCCCAGGTTGCAGTCGCCGGTGCCGAAGGCCTGATCCCCGACAGCGCCCGTCACTACAGCGTAAAAATGGAGTGGTGGCTGGAGGGTGATGAGTGGCAGCTGGCGCGCCTGAGCTGGGAGTAGCGGCTAAAACACCGCAGGAATAAACATCTTGCTGCGCTGCATATAACGGCGATACGCCTCGCCAAACTGCTGCAAGCATTCTGCTTCGTCGCGTTTGGCGGTCAACCACAGTGCCAGGCTGGCCAGCAGCGCCAAGACCAGGCTCAGACCATTGGGCTGCTTGCACGCCACGCCCCAGGCCAGCAAGAGCAACGACGCATACAGCGGGTGGCGGATGTAACTGAAGATACCGCTGGTCACCAATTGCGAGGTGCGTTCGAAGGCGAACAGCTCCGCGTCCGTGCGCTGCTGATCAGGACGCCCCATGCGCCGCAGCTGATAGAGACCGGGGAATAACACCAGCAAGGAGGCAAACAGCAGCGCCCAGGACGCCAGTTGATGGGCGGCAAAACGCTCGACAAACCACAGTGGGCCATTGAGCACCAGCAGCAGTAAAATCGCCTCCCAAGCGAAGAAGCGATAAAAACCGTGGGACTGGGGCCGGCGCAAAGCCTGCCAAGACAGCGCCAGCAACATCAGCGTCCCTAACCCAAAAACCAACCCCTGCAAGCCACTCATCCGCCCACCTCTAATACCTGTTCAAACTGCGGGCAAAGCCAGGCGCTGCCTGACCTGTAGCCCTCTGTTACACTGCCGACCTGTTTCTCTCGGCCGCCCGCAATGGATCGCACTCAACTGCACAGCCTGCTGCCCCACCAAGGCCCAGCCCTCTGGCTGGACGGCCTGTTGGCGCATAACCCGCTCAGCATTCAAGGCCTGAGTGCCTGGCACCATCTGCACGCCTTGGGCGCTGACGCATCGCCTTGCCTGCTGTTCGAGGCAGCGGCACAGTTGTGCGCCGCGCATGGTGCCTTATACGGCGATGCCAGCACCATTGAAATGGCCCTGGTCGGCAAGCTCTCGCAGTTGCAGTTGCACCATGAACCGGCGCAGCGCAGCGGTACGCTGCAGGTTAGCGCTCATCAGGAGGCGCTGAGCCCAGCCGGCGCACTCTACGCCTTCAGCATCCATAGCGAACAACGCTTGTTGCTCGACGGCAAACTGCTGCTGGTCCTGATCCATGCTTGAACTCAAGTGCGTCAGCCACTGCTACCCAGGCACCCGCCGAGCGGCGTTACAGAGCATTAATTTGCAGCTGAACGCCGGCGAGTGCCTCGGCCTGCTCGGCAGTAATGGCGCCGGCAAAACCACCCTGCTGTCGCTGCTCAGCGGCGTACTGGCCCTGCAGCAGGGCGAACTGCGTTGGGATAGCAGTCAACCCAGGCTCGGCCTGGTACCGCAGCAGCTGGCCTTCTATGCCGGGCTTAAGGTGGGTGAAAACCTCGAACTGTTTGCCGACCTGTATCGCTTGCGCGGCACCGAACGCCGTCAGCGCCTGCAACAATGCATCGACATCTGCGCCCTGGAAGACAAGCTGACGCGGCGCAGTGAGCAGCTTTCCGGCGGCGAACAGCGGCGCCTGAATTTCGCCATCGGCCTGCTGCAACCGGCCGAGCTGTATTTATTCGATGAAGCTACCGTGGGCGTGGATGCCAACAACCGCCAGTCTCTGCTGGCCGCCGTAGAAGCGCTGACAGCTGACGGTAAAGCGGTGATCTACACCAGCCACTACCTGGAAGAAGTTGAACGCGTGGCGCAGCGCATCCTGCTGCTGCATGAAGGTCAGGTACGCCTGGACCTGGATAAACGCCAACTGCTTGGCGATGACCACGGCCTGCTGCTGGAGTGGCCAGATGCGCCACCCGCTGGCCTAGATGAGTTGCTGGCGCGCCTGCAACTGCATGCCGAAATACTGCCCAAGGGCCTGCGTATCGCCGCGCTAAACAGCCAGCAGCTGCTGGCCATCAGCGAATTTATTGCCGCCCAGGATGGCCTACCCAACTTGCTGCGCTTTGGTCGCCCCTCGCTTGAGCAGCTCTACCTGCGCTTGAACGGAGGCCGGCTATGAGGCTCTGGGCGCTGACGCGCAAAGAAGCGTTGTTGCTGCTGCGCGACCCTCATGCGCTGGCCGTGCTGTTTATCATGCCGACCCTGTTCTTGCTGCTGATGGCCGGGGCCATGTCCAACTATATGCAGGACAAACCACCGGCCCTGCGCCTGGTGCTGGAACTGCAGCAGGATGACGACGCCAGCCAGTTCTTCCGCGAAGCCTTGCAGGCGCAATTAGCCGATAGCCAACTGCTGCCCAGCAGTGATGAGCGCCTGGCTCGCGTACACGTACCCGAGACGTTTGCCGATACGCTGCTGGACAGCCCGCACCAAGGGCCCAGCCTGAGCTTCCCCGCGCAGTTCGACAAACTCTCGCGCCAACGTCTGCGCAGCGCGGTGAGCATCGCCCTGGCGCAAACCCGCCTGCTGGCTTATCTGGAAGACAGCGGCGTGGTTGATGCTGAGCTAAGCCGCGCTGCGCGCCTGAAGCTGGTACAGCAACGCACCCAAAGCCAGATCATCGAGCAAGAACAACTGGCCAGCGGCGACCTTAGCGGCCGCGCTAACGCCACCCAACTGAGCGTGCCTGCCTGGCTGATTTTCGGCATGTTCTTCGTCGTTCTGCCCATGGCGGGCGGCTTCCAACGTGAGCAACAAAGCGGCACCCTGCTGCGTCTGCGCTGCCTGGGGTTGAGCCTGAGCACCCTGGTGCTGAGCAAGTTGCTGCCGTACCTGGCGATCAATCTGCTGCAGTTCGGGCTGTTACTGGCTATCGGTGTGTACGGCTTACCGCTACTCGGCTTACCCGCACTCAGCTTGCCCGGCAGTGCCGCAGCCTACGGGTTGCTGGCCATCAGCATCGCGCTGGCCACCTGCAGCCTCGGCCTGCTGCTCGCCGCCCTGGCGCGCAGCAGTGAACAAGCACTGTTGCTCGGTGGCGGCATCAATATCATGCTCGCCGCCATCGGCGGGATCATGGTACCCAAGAGCGTAATGCCGGCGGCCATGGCCCAACTGGCCGAAGTTTCGCCCATGAGCTGGGCGCTGGACGCCTTTCTCACCTTGCTGGTGGGCCACGGCTCACTGGCCGACATCGCCCCCTACTGCGCGCGCCTGCTGCTGTTTGCAACACTGTTCGGCGCAGGCGGGCTGCTTCTGTTCACCCGACGAGTACAGCGCACGCAATGGACCACTCATTACTAGAACAACAACTCAAACAACTGCTGATTCGCGAGTGCGACAAGGAAGACGATATCGATTGGCAGAGCATCGCCGACGATGAGGCTTTATTCGGCCCGAAGAGCCGTATTCAGATGGACAGCCTCGACGCCCTGCAGGTCTCCCTGGCCCTGCAGCAACACTACGGCGTACGCATTGAAGGCGCCAAAGATGGCCGGCGCATCCTCAACACCATCGCCACTATTGCGGCCTATATCAGGCTGCAACAGTGACGCCGGTTTACCTGCAACGCGCCGCCTTACACTGCGCCCTCGGCGAAGATCTACACACGGCCGCTCTGGCCATGCAGCAGGGCCGCACTGCACCAGCGGGGCAGTTCCAACTGCATGAAGTGCATGAGCCACGCAGTTATCTGTACGCTGCGCAGACCGGCGAAAGCCTGACCCAGCGCCTGAACCGGCTAATTGGCGAAACCCTCGGTGCCCAACCGCAGGCACTGGACGACTGCCTGCTGATTGTCGCCAGCACCAGCCTCGACATCGCCGACTTAGAAACACAGACCCGCGAGCACCACGGCTTTCAACCTGGCGACTCAACCTCACTGGACTTGATCGCCAAGCAGTTGCGCCAGAGCTGGGGCTTCGCTGCAGCGTTCACCCTCAACACCGCCTGCACCAGCGCCGCCAACGGCTTGCTCTACGCTGCCCGCCTGCTCAACACGGGTCAGTACACACGCAGCCTGGTGCTGAGTTTCGAAACGCCCAGCGCCATCGCCATGCAGGGCTTCGGCGCGCTGGGCCTAACCAGCCCCAGCGGCCAGTACCGGCCCTTTCATCCCGAACGCGATGGCCTCATTCTCGGTGAAGCCTACTGCGCGGCACTGCTCAGTCGCGAACCCGGCGCTAACCCGCTGGCACGTTTGCTCGGCGGTTTCAGCGCCTGCGACACCAGCAGCCTGACCACCACCCGCGAAGATGGCAGCCATATCCATTGGGTCATGCAGCAGGCACTGAAAAGCGCCGCTTGCACGGCCGACCAGATCAATTTGGTCAAGCTGCACGGCACCGCCACCGGCGCCAATGATGAAGCCGAAAGCAACGGCATACGGCTGTTATATGGCGCGCAAATGCCAGCCTTGAGCCTGCTCAAACCCTGGCTCGGACATACCTTAGGGGCCTGCGGCCTGAGTGAGAGCCTGCTGCTGTTGGGCTGTCTGCAGGAGGGCCCGTTACCGGGTGTGGCCTATGCCAACAGCGCCATGCTGCCGCTGAGCGCAACGCCGCAGCCACTGGCGGCAGACAGTATGCTGCTGGCCAATTTCTTTGGTTTTGGTGGCAATAACGCCAGCCTCGTCATGCAGGGTTGTATGCAGGGAGAAAGCCCATGCCGGTAATCGCCGCCAATGAAGTTCGTGGTTTGGCCACTACCGACGACAAGCAATTGAAGGCCGCCCTAGGACAATGGCTGGACAGTCCGCCGCGACGCATTGACCGTCTGATCCTGCAATGCCTGCTGGCCGCCGCCCCCTTGAAAGCCCAGGTGCTTAGCCACTGCGGCCTGTACCTGGCCTCCGCCCACCCAGCGCGGGCGACCATGGCCGCCTTGTTAGAGGCGACGTGTGTGCAACACAAGCAGCCGAAACCCTTCGAATTTGTGAATAGCGTGAGCAATGCGGCGGGTTTTCATATCGCTCAGCAGCTGGGCATTGATGGGCCGAATCTGTTTATCGGTGCGGGCGAGCAGGTCTGGACGCACTTACAGGCACTGGCCAATCTGGACCTTCAGGATGGTTTGATCGAGCAAGCACTGCTATTGGTTTGCGATGAGCATGGCGACTTCTGCGTGCAGGCGGTGCTACTTGAAGGGACGACGACGGCCCACGCTGCCAACTTTGCCGAGCTAAGCGCAGGCACTGAGGTGCTACGAATCAATCTGTAGGTGGATGACGCCGTTTTCATCCACCCTCGGTGCTTGGACGGTGGAGCTATAACGCACGCTCCGCCCTAACGCTTGCTCCAGGCCGCCAATTCTTTCATCAATCCACGCTCTTGCAACGCGATGCCGCGCAGGCTTTCGGCAATCGGCGCGAAGTTCGGCGTCTCAGTTTTGTTGCGGCTGGCGCGTACGCAGGCCGAAGCAAACTGGCGCCAATTATCACCAATCGCCGTCAGCTGCGCCGAAGCCTCTTGCAGGTTACTGTCGCCAAGTTTCTCGCCGGCTTCCTGCAGAAAGCTCGCGTACATAAAGCGGAAGCCCGCACCACCGGTGCCGATCTCTTCCTGCATGCGCACGATGTGAGTCAGGTACAGGCGGTTGTATTTGCTCTGCGCCGGGTCAAGCTTATCGATCTGCTTGGCCAGATGCTGGATGCCACGAACACCAATCCACGGCAACGGCATGCCGTCGAGGATGCGCGTGGTAGACAGCACGCTCTGGCGGATCAGCTTGCTCCAGTCCTGCTGCAGCGGCACGTCGTCGAGCCAGTACATCAGCCCTTTGGCGGCCAGCGCGCCTTTGGCAAAGCGGGCTTTCTGCAAATCCTCGACGGCGCAGCGCACCGGCTGTTCGAATACCGGGTCACTGATCAGGTATTCATTACCCTCGCGGCCGTACGCCAGCAGATTGTGCGCGTTGAAGTGAAAGCGCATCTCCGGTGGAAAGTACGGCAACCAGAACACCGAGCTCTGTAATCCGGCCAAACGCCCGCTGTCCAGCGCGGCATCAAGCTCGCGGCGGCCCTGCTCGGGGTTGCTGAAGGTTTGTGTGTGCAATTTCGCGCCGAGGCGTTTGCTCAAGGTTTTAATCAAATACTTGGGCGGCATACGGTAGGCAATCAGCGGCATACCGCTGAGCTTGACGATCGGCAAGTAAGCAAACGCCAAGCCCGACGCCAAGCCAAACGCCATCGGTTCGCTCATTGGTAAACCGGCATGGGTCAACAGGCTGGCCATCACCCCGCTTTCGCAGTGGGCGCTCTGCTGGTGCTGAAAGGGCTGCTGGAAACTGCTCATGCCAAATCCTTCTGGTACGTGATCAATTGCTCGACGGGCAGGCCAAAGGCCTCCGCATAACGCGCCAGGATGGCAGCTGAGAGTTTCGGGTAAATATTCGGGCGAAAATGCCGGCGAATGCGCCACTGCCAAAGCCCGGTAATTTGCGCGAGCGCCGGTTCGTCCAGGCGATAGCGGTACATCAAACATTTGAGCGGCGACAGCTCGCCACGCTGCCAGGCGGCCAGCGCCTCGGCTTCCTGCTCCTGTAATTCAGCCACCGCCATTTGCGTAGCAAAGGCCTCCGGCTCCCAGCCATCACTCTGCGCACCTTGGTAATGGCCGCTGGCATCCACCGCATAAACGAGCTTGCAGTGACCACCATAGGTGGAGCTGTGATCTTGCGGTACTTCATCAAGCTTCATGCTGGTTCGCTCGCATCGCCGACTACGGTCAGCTGCATAAAGGCGCTGGAGAAACGCCCACTTTCCGGTACATAGCACAGCAGGCGTTGGCCACTGCGCAACTCGCCCGAATTGAACAGTTCATCAAGCATGATAAAGATCGACGCCGCACCGGTATTACCCTTGCTGGTTAAATTGGTGAACCAGCGCTCCTGCGCAATCGGCAACCCTGCATTGGCCAAGCCCACCGCCAGGCGCTCGCGGAAAAACTCCGAGGAATAATGCGGAAGGAAATAATCGATGGCCTCAGCATGCAGTTCGCGCCGGGCCATGATCCGCTTGAGCGTTTCTTCAACGGTGTATTTGACGATGTTGTCGTTGAGCAGCTTGACGTCCTGCTTGATCGCCATCAGTGAACGGCGGTTGCGCTCGTGGCCGCTGTAGCGACTCCAGCCGTGCAGCTGGCCGTCGACCATATCGGCGCCGGCGTACATACACGCCGGCATCTGATCGGCGAACGAGAGAATGTCGATCCAATCGATACGCAGGCTCAGTCCGCTGCTATTCGGCTGGCCTTGAAGCAACACCGCACCGGCGCCGTCAGAAAGCATCCAGCGCAGAAAGTCCTTCTCGAAGGCGATCTCCGGGTGGGTTTCTAGCTCGTCGAGACGGCTTTCATATTCGCCGCTGAAGTTGCTCGCCTGCATCAAGGTCGAGGCCACTTCCGAGCCACAGGCCACGGCATTACGGCTTTCGCCACTGGCCACGCTCATCCAGGCATATTTCAACGCGGTCATGCCGCACAGGCAGATACCGGCGGTAGACACCACCTCACACGGTGGGTTGCCCAGTTCGCCCTGCACCATCACGGCATGCCCTGGCATGGTCTGATCCGGCGAGGCGCTGCTGGCCACCAAACAATCAACATCGCTCAGCTGGAAGTCACCACCCAGCAGCCCACGGATAGCCGCGGCACTGACCTGAGCATTGTTCATGCTCGGCGTGCCGGTTTGCGGGTCGATCACGTAGTGGCGCTGCTGAATGCCATTGCTGCGCAAGACCAGTTTGCGCGCCCGCGACGGCTTGCCGCCAACCAGCCCCAGGCGCGCTTCCATCTGCTCATTGCCGACTGGCTCATGGGGCAGAAAGGCACTGATGCGATTGATATATACAGGTTGTACCACGGGGCTTCCTCGGGTCACGTCACTCGCCAGACGGGCCGGCAAAGTACGCTTTTTCGCGCTGTGTACGCTCTTTTAACAGTGGCGCCAGCAGCTTTTTAAGCAAGGCACTGAGCGGCACCACGGTGACGATCAGGCACAACAAAAACACGATATACACCAGCAGCCCTGCCGCACGGCGACGACTCTGCTGCGGGCCAAGTGCGACCAGCAAACGGCTCCACAACTGAAAACTGCGGTTGCCGACTTTTTCACTGGCGATCAGCTTTTCATCGATGCGTACCGCGCCAAGGCCGGCAAGCATCGGCTGCTCGATTGGCCGATCATTCAACGTCAGTCGCTGCGCCATGGCCTCACCGAAACGACTGGCCGCGGTAATCTCTGCCTCAGCAATACCCGCACGCGGCACCCAGCTGTAAGGCTTCTGTCGGCCGGTAAACAGCCACAAAGGCGTTGCCAGAAAACTTGCCGCGGTGCCACAGGCGTCTGTCAGGGCGATATTGTCGACCAGCCTGGCACCCAACTCACCGAGCCGGGTTTTAATCTTCTCCTGGGCCATCAACCACATATTGCGGCAGCCAATCAGGGTGACCACCGGTGTGCCCTTGAGCAACTGCGCGGCTTCTGGCGAGGCGAGAAAGGCACTCATCGGTTGCGAAGGCGAGAGGAACCACACCTGATACGCCAAAATCACCAGGTCATAACGCTTGCTCGCATCCACCGCCAACGGCAGCAGAGGCTGCGGGCGCATCAACACCGTTTCTGGAAAAATCCGGAAAAAGTCGAGAAACGGCCAGGGAAACGGGTAAGGTTGCGCGGGTTGCAGCGCCAGGAAATCCAGCTGAATATCCGCGTGTTGCAGCAGCGGCGCGCAGACTGACTGCGCCAGCTTATCTAGCTGGCCAGTTTGCGAAAAATGAACGATCAAGACCTGACGCATCGCCAGCCACTTCCTGCGAAAGGCCCGGATTATGCCACAGAGAATTCTTCAAACCGTAAAGAAGACCGGCTATAAGGCTGGCCTTTTGCTGCTATTGGTCGGCTCGTACGCCCAAGCGGGTGACATTCTGGTCACAGTGGACGGCATTCACGCTGTCGGTACGCTGCATGCTGCGCTGGTGAACGCCGAACAGCAGCGCTGGCCCGAACAGCCGTTGCGCCAGTTGCGCAGCGAACATGGACAGTTGCGCTGGCCTGATGTGCCGCCGGGGCACTATGCCATCGAGCTGTTCCAGGACAGCAATGGCAACGGTCAGCTCGATCAAAGCCGGCGTGGTATCCCGCTGGAACCGGTGGGTTTTTCCGCCAACCCGCCGCTGCTCAACGGCAAACCCACGCCCCGTGACAGCCTGTTCGAGCACGGCACAGCGAACAGCCAACTGCACATCCGCTTGCAGCACCCGAAAGCCAAAAAATAAGCAGCTCCAGCTAACTAACGCTGCAACGCCATCTCGGCAGCCGTACGGCGCCAGATCAGCTCACGGGTGTCATAACCACGGCTGCGCGCCTCTTCAAGTAGCGTCGCCAGGTGTCTCGTGCTGGCGTCCTGATCTCGCGTTAACAACCAGAGATACTCACGATTGGGATGCCCAACCAACGCGGCCTTGTAGTCGTCATCCAGGTAAAGTATCCAGTATTCACCCTTGGTCAGGCCAGGCAGCAGGCTACTGGCCCAGTTCTCGAAACGCACCCAGAGCTTGTTAGTTTCACCCGGCACCTGAGGCACAGCTTGGCCCTGCACTTGCTGCGTATCGCCATCAAGCGTACGGCAGCGGTTGGTCACACCGATTGTGCCGCCTTCCTGCAGCTCATAAAGCGCCTCGGACTGCGCGCAGTTGCGCTGAAAGAACATCGGCAAACGCGCCTGTTCGTACCAGGTGCCCTGATAACGCTGCAGATCAACACTCTCGACAGTCTTCGGTGGCACCACGCCTGTGCCGGAATTGGCGCAACCTACCAGCATCGCTGCTGCGGCCAACGCCGCCAGCAGGCGCATCACTTCAAGCCCTTGCCGGAAAACATCATGACCTTGTCGCCGGCGTACTGAACGCTGATAAAGCGCTGCTCGTCGCCCCAGGTGCAGCTGGACATGCCCAACGCGCCCGCACATTCGGCCGGACCACCCAACAGGCTTTCCACCTCACCTTTGTGCATGCCCGGCTTAAGCTGGGCGTAGTTATCCTGATTGACCTTGTTGCAGGCAGCCAACAGCAGGCAACCAGCGAGTAGTGCGACGACACGCAGAGACATGGGGCAACTCCTGAGAAAATGACCAAGACCAGCTTGGCACAGCAATACCGAGCTTGCCTGCTTCGACGCTAGAAGCGCGAGCCAGGTTCCAGCAGAAAAGCAGATTCCTCGGTACTGGAAGGGCGACCGAGAATCTGATTGCGGTGGGGGAAGCGACCAAAACGGGCAATCACCTGCTGATGCCGTTCGGCATAATCCAGGTAACCGGCAAACAGCTCGCGCTCGGCGTCTGCAGCCTGTTGATACAAAGCACTGAACAGTCGCACGGCTTGATTTTGCAGCGCCGGTTCTTCGGCATGCTCTAACACCAAATAAGCGAACACCCGTTGGATGGGGCTCAATTGCTGATCCCAACCTTGAGTCAGCCCATACAGGGCCAGCGGGCGAGCCAGCGAGTCGCCGGCAAAGGCACGCGGCGTATCACGAAAGATCATCCGCGGCAGCTGATCGAGCAATAGCAAGGTTGCCAACCAGCCCTCAGGCTCGCGCTGCCAGTCTTGCAACTGATCGGCTAGGGCTTGCTCAACCAGCGCGCCAAACTGCTCGCGCGCCTGATCATCCTGACGGTCCTGCTTGCCAAACCACAGCGCGGTACGGCTGGCCGCCACCTCGGCAGCCGTTGCACCGGAACCGCCGCCGGCCGCACCGAACCACCAGTCGAGTAAAGGCTGCCAGGGCGCGTACATATCAGTCGCGATGGTAGGCGCTGATACGCAGCACTTCTTCTTTAGAACCGAGGAACACCGCCACACGCTGGTGCAACGAGGTCGGCTGAATGTCGAGGATGCGCTGGGTGCCGTTGGTGGCCACACCGCCGGCCTGTTCGATAATCATCGCCATCGGATTGGCTTCGTACATCAGGCGCAGCTTACCCGGCATCGCAGGGTCGCGGCTGTCGCGTGGGTACATAAACACACCGCCACGGGTAAGGATGCGATGCACGTCGGCCACCATCGCGGCCACCCAACGCATGTTGTAATTCTTGCCCAGCGGCCCAGCCTCGCCCGCCAGCAGTTCGCTGACATAACGCTGCACCGGTGCTTCCCAGTGGCGCTGGTTGGACATGTTGATGGCGAATTCTTTAGTCGCTTCCGGCACCTTGATGTCGTCATGGGTCAGCACAAAGCTACCCAGCTCGCGGTCCAGGGTAAAACCCTTGACGCCTTCACCGAGGGTCAACATCAGCATGGTTTGTGGGCCATAGATGGCGTAACCGGCTGCCACCTGCTCGGTACCCGGCTGCAGGAAGGCTTCTTCACCCAGATCACCTTCGGCACCATTGCGGTCCGGGCAACGCAGCACCGAGAAGATGGTGCCGACCGAAACGTTAACGTCGATGTTGCTGGAGCCGTCCAGTGGATCGAATACCAGCAGGTAGGCACCTTTGGGGTACTTACCGGGAATCTGGTAGGCGTTATCCATTTCTTCCGAGGCCATGCCAGCCAGGTGGCCGCCCCACTCGTTGGCCTCGAGCAGAATCTCGTTGGAGATCACGTCGAGTTTTTTCTGCACTTCACCCTGTACGTTCTCGGTGCCCATGCTGCCCAGCACACCGCCCAGTGCACCCTTGGAAACCTGATGGCTGATTTCCTTACAGGCACGGGCCACTACTTCGATAAGAAACCGCAAATCCGCCGGGGTATTGTGGCTGCGAGTTTGTTCAATCAGGTAGCGGCTGAGGGTAACGCGGGACATGACGAGGCTCCGGAGAGGGATAAATTGCGCGCAGTTTACCCTTAATGGGCCGGTAGCGCCTCACACTACCGGCCCAACTGACTTACCAGTCCAGCGCGAGGGAAAGGCTAACGGCTTGCTGGCTTTGCTCGTCAGACTGGCTGTAGCTATAGCCACCGCGCAGAGACAGGTCGCGAGTCAGCTGATGACTAACGCCCACACTGGCCGTATCGAGCTTGTCACCCGGGGTGTAGCCCTTCAGTTCGAAGTCGATACCCGGCAGACTGTTTAACTCAGAACGCACTTTGCTGGTGTCATCGGCGTACTCACGCTCGTGGCTGTACTCGGCAAACACTGCGGTTTGCGGGCTTAGCTGATAGCGCCCCTGAAGACCGGCACCCAGGCGACGGGAGTCACGCTGCTGGTCATCAAAGTTCAGGGCAGTGGAACGATTACCGTCTTCAGCATAACCATCGACGTCGATTTCAACGTAGTCAGCGCTGAAGAACGGGCTCAGGTGCCACTCACTTCCCGGCTGAGCAATGTCATAACCAACACGGCCACTCGCGCCCCAGAGATTGCCATCGGTGTCGCCTTTTTCCGTGCGTTTAACCTGGCCCAAATCGAAGGAACGCTTCAGGTTGTCGTAATCCAAGCTGCCAACACTTAGAGCAAAATCCGCCCACCAGCGGTTTTCCTGATACTGAGCAAACGCCGTGGCCAGGTAGCTATTCAGGTTGTAGTCCGAATTGGCAGCACCCGCCTCAAGATCCTGACCATACAGCCCCAATGCAAGGCCGACTCGCCAGGCATCGTTCAAACGGTAGCTGCCACCTACGTTAAGGTTGTAACCGTCACCGTCAGCGCTGCTGGAGTTATCTTGGCTGTCAAAGTCTTGCTGCTGACCACCACCAGTAACAAAGCCACGCCATTGCGAAACCGGCTGCCACGCCAGCCAATCGGCTTGCCATTGGCTACGCAACTGGCCCTGATGCGCGCGCAGGTTACCCAAGGCCATTTCAGGCAATAGGCTCACCTCTTGCGAGGCACTGAGCAGCGAATACGCATAATCGGCGGCAATCTGCTGTACCGCAGTGGTCGGGTGAACGCCGTCGTTGAACATCAACTTGCTTGGATCAGGCGTGGCGCTGTTGATGCCCCACGTGGCGTTGACGCTGGTACAACCGTTAAAGCAGGTGCCCGTCAGGTTTTGCGTGGCATCGAAGCCAAACGCACTCGGCATAGCGAGCACCTCTGTGACCAACAGAGGCAAATTCAATGGAATGACATTGGCATTGATGCCGCGCAACTGGCTGACCAGCTCAGTATTCAGGTCACTGCCCAGGCCGCCGATAAAGCTATTACCGCCACCCAGCGCAGGGGTGTTACCCACATTGGGCAGCAACGAAACCATGATGTAGCGCGCACCCGCCGCTTGCAGGGCTTCGACGCTGTCAACCAAACGGCCTGCCGCAGCCTGGGCTTGCGCGGTATTGAGGATTCGTCCTTGAAGGAAATCGTTGCCGCCGCCGTTTACGTAATACAAGGCATTGCGATCAAGACTTAAACCGCGGTTGGCCAGGTCCACAAGGAAACCGTCGCGCGTACGCGAACCGGCGACCGAGCCGCCAGCCTTGGTGATCGAGTCAAGAATTTGGTCCGTGCGATAACCACCCACCGCCCAGTTATTGCCATCAGCCAGACCATTGCTCTGGAACACCGATGAGGTCGAGGGTGACTGAGCGCCAAGCCCCAGTAACTCGCCGAGCAGCATGGGTGAAGTTTTGCCGTATACCTCACCGCTGGCATCCGTGAAAAGCGGGCCAACCCGGTTGGTGAACCGCTGGGTTTGACTAGATGGGTTAGCTGAATCCGGGAATTGCCCGGCATCGCTCAGGCTATCGCCAAACACATAGAGCCCGCTGTAAGGGGCGGCAGACACGGTGGGAGCTACAGCAGCCATGCAGCAGGCTACTGCCAACGGAGTTAGAAGACGCTTCACGAATCACCTTTGGAGTTTTTGTTGGTGGTTTTTATAAAAAGGAAATTTAGTCAGATTCGTGACTGAATGCACGCGCAAACATCGACGCTCACCCATTTAGGTGATGAGGCAGTTACGAAGACTCTGCGAGTGAACACACCCTATTACGCCCTGCATGCTTAGCCCGATAGAGCGCGGCATCGGCCACTTGCAGCAATTCATCGAGCGCCAGCCCCTGTTCGGGCCACAGAGCCAAGCCGGCGGACAGGGTCACGTAGCGTGCCCCGCCTCGGGTCGGCAAGGGATGGGCAGCCAGCTCACGGCAGATGGTCTCCAGCCGCGTGCGGGCTTCATGCGCATCGGCGCGCGGCAGGATCAGCAGGAACTCTTCGCCGCCGATACGGAAGACTGCATCCGAACTGCGCAGGTTCTCCAATAAATGCTGAGCCACACCCTTGAGCACATCGTCGCCTTCCAGGTGACCATGTTCGTCGTTGAGACGTTTGAAGTGATCCAGATCGATCAGCGCCAGGGAAATTGGCGTACGTTCGCGCTGTGCAATGGCCAGCTCACGGGCAAAGAACTCATCCAGATAACGCCGGTTGTAGAGCCCGGTAAGCGGGTCACACAGCGCCTGCTCCTGCAATTGTTCATGCAGATTGCTAATCGTGCGCAAACGTTCCTCGCTCAAGGCCAGGGCTTCGGCCAGCTTCAGTTCGCTGAGATGGCGCTGGGTGACATCGCGCAGATAGAGCATCTGCCCCAGCACCAAGGTGCCACGCTGAGTGACTCGCTCGATGGCGCGAACCCGCACCTCGAAGTAACGCGCCGAGTTAGCCAGGGTCAGCAGGCGATCTTGCTCACTGTGCACCGGCTGGCTCAGCAGTTGTTGCAAATCTGCCCCCAGGATCGGCCAATCCAGCAACTTTCGGCCCTGCCAACCGCTGCGCAATCCGGCCAGCTTCAGCGCTGCCGGGTTGGCCTCGATCACGCGTAGCTGCGCATCCACCACCAGCACCGGATCAAGCAATGCATCCAAAAGCAGATGACGAGCCACTGGCAGCAAATCAAACAGGCGCACGCCCACAATCAGCCAAGCAAACGCCACCAGAGTAAAAGCAAAACTGAACGGCGTCGGATCAAAGCCAAATAACATCCAGCCAAACACCACATAGCTGACATTGGCAGCCCAAGGCACCGCCGTGACGAAGACAAACGCCAGGTAGTGCCGACGGTGTACGCCATAGCTGACGATGGCAGCACGCAGCACCACGCCCATACAGAAGGTCATAAACAAATAAACGTAAGCGGCGGCGGCGTAGAACAGCGGCCCATGTTGATAGCGAATCGGTGCGCCTAACTCATCACTCAACGGCGCCGTGCCGGCCCCATAAAACAAGCCATGCCAAGGGTTACTTAAGGCCATCAGCCAGATCAGCAGCGGCACCACAGCCAGCCCCAGGGCGCTACGCAATGGCAGTGGCTGACGCACGCTGTTGACATACTGCCAGAGGAAAATCGCCCAAAAGGTAGGCACCGTAAGAATGCCCGGCCACGCCATGGTGGCCCAGAACACCTTGCAACTAGCGCCTTGCGCCGTCATTTCCAGGCTAGCGGCAAGCAGCCACCAGAGGCTGGCCAGGTGCAGCACGATAAAGCTCTCGCGCCCGGGGAAATAACGCTGCCGCGTGACCCAACGGGCCAGCAACAGCACGCCAATACACACCGTACACGTCAGGATTACCGGAGCACTCAACGCCCAGCCGGAATTACCGCAGGCGTTCATCGGCGGGGGCCTACGAGGGGAAATAACGGTAAGCGCTTGCCGAATGAGCCTGGCAAACGCACGGGAACACGCCGAGGGTGAATCGCAGTAGAAATACGCAAGGGCCTTCCTGACCTCAAACGCCAATCAAATCAAGGTGCCACCATACTGCAAAATCGTTAGGGCGCTGGGCTTTATTTCGGCCGCCACCCACTACTCAGCGCTCGGCCGGCGCAACAAACTGACAGCCATCAAAGCCAGCAAGCCGACCCCCAGTAGCAGCACCAACCACAGCCCCCAGCGCTTCCAGTTGTTGCCGGTAACAGCGGCCTGCTCTTGCTGGGCCAATGTGTCGTCTTGTAGATGGGCTGCGGCCGTACCCAACAGCTGTAAGCGTTGTGGCTGATAGCCTGGGATCAAGGTCGTTAACGGCAATGCAGCCGACTCCGCCCCGGCGCGCCCGAGAGCGAGCCGATACGGTGGGCTGCCACGCTGCAGGAATACCAACTGAGTCGCACGCAGCGCCACCTTGAGCTGCGGTGGCGGATTGCCAAGGCCACCGCCGCGCTCGTCCACCTGTAGGCGCAGCTGCTGCACCGCCCAGCCCGGTAACGGCAATTCATCCTGACGGATCTCCACGCCATTCTCCGGAAGCCGGTAGAGCAGGCCCTGAGCCAGGGATTGCCAGCTGCCCTTATTGTCACTGCGACCGCTGACGCGGACCGGCGCCAGGCTATTGGCCTGACTAAGTTCGACATGCAGACGTTCCAGCGGCAAGGCCAGGGGTAATTGCCACAGGTAGTGGCCGTCCGCACTGCGCGTCGCCGTCAGTGGCTGCGACCACACCAGCGGCGCCGGCAGGCTGTCAATGCGCTGGCTGCGTACGCTGGCCGCCTTCAGCTGCGGGGCCTGGAGCGGGCTTTGCCAGAGCAAACGTAGGTAGCGGGCCTTGCGTCCCGCAAGCTCGACTTGGCGCTGTTCGACACGCTCGCCGTCAAACGATAGGCGCGCCAGTTGACCGCTGCCCCAAGACTGCCAACTTTGCAGATCATCACTGGCCTCGATGCTGAAGCGCTGAAACCCTTCCTGACTATCCGCCCAGTCCAATTCCAGGCGCACCAGCGGCGCCTGCAGCGCACTGGCATCCAGCAGCCAGCCACGCAGCAGAGCGGGCTGGCCAGCAGCATCCGGCTGATCAAGCAGTTCGATCAAGGTGCCATTGGTGCTGCGCTGCACCCGCAGGCTCGGAGCGGCCGTGCTGTCACCCTGCTCGGCATACAGCGGAAACCACTTAACCGCCTGTTCCTGCTGACTGTCGCGCGACTCGCCCTGCCCCGCTACCAGGGCGTAGGCCAAAGCCTGGCCTTCAGCATTGAACACCCGTACGTCACGCAGATCGCCATAACGCGCGGCGAAATGCAGCGCCATCGGCACATCCAACCGATACCAAGGGCCTTCGCCCGCCAGGGTCAACGGCAGCTGTACGGCATAGTCCCCAGGCTGCTCCTGCGCCAGAGCTGGCGCACTGCACAGCAGGCTGAGAACCGTAGCGCTGATTAAACGACTGATCATGCTTGCTCCTGCGGCTGATCCGCATCCGCCTTGCGTGCCGGCAAGGGGGCGAAATAGCCCACCACCAACAGCAATACACCCACACCAATAAACGACACGATGCGCTCCAGGCCACCGCGATTACCCAGCTCGACAAAGAACAACTTGGCCACTACCAGTGCAATTAACGCTGCACCGATCAGCCACAGCTCACGCCGGCCCCGGCGATTCCCCAGCACCATCAGCGGCAGGGCGATCAGCGTCCAAACGATCGACAGGCCAGCCTGCACCAGCATCGAATCGAGCAAAGCATCCAGCTGATAGGGCACGCCCCCCCAATGATGGGCCGTGCGCATAACCATCGCCGTCAGCAGGGCGAACAGCGAAGCACCCGCCACGGCCTGGGTCAGCCACTGGCTGCGTACGCCATCCACCCCCAGCTCGGCCAACCCTATACGCGCCCAGGCGAACACCGCGCCAAGGGCAAACAACAAGCCCAGCTCCAGCGGATTAAGCAACGGCAGGTAGGCCAGCGGTTCGGCATCGCCGGCGCTGGCCACGTTGGCCAGCCAGAACCAGCCAAGCATTAATAGCGCCAGCGGCGTTGCCGCCAACAAACGGTATTCGCGCGCATAGGCGCCCACCGGCCAAAGCCAGCGGCGAGGTGCAGCCATCAGCCACAAATAGGCACTCGGCAGCAATGCCCAACCCAGCCAGCGCCAGGCGTTGTACTGCTCCGACAAAGCCAAGAACAGGTAGCGCAATTCCAGCGCCAGCACGCCCAGCAGTAACCAGCAGCCAAGCACATGGGCGGCGCTCAGAGCGCCCGCCGGCAATTGCGCAGCCAACCGGCGTAATGCCCAAAAGTGCACGGCAAACAGCAGCGCCCAGGCCAGCCAGCCGAACTGCGCCGCGGGGTGATACGCCAAGTGCCAGGCATGCAGCAACACCACGCCGGCCAGCGGAACCAACAGGCAACACAGCAGCGCCAGTTCGGCCCAGCGCGTGCGTGGGGCGAGGAACGCCGCCAGAGCCACACTGGCCGCCAACACCGCCAGCAAGGCACTGCTCTGCCATTCGGGCGCGATAAAGCGCAGCACTTCGCTGCTCAGCGCCAGCGCCCACCAGGCCGCGCCCCATACCAGCAGCAATTGCGCCAAGCCCAGCAAACTGAAGTTGCCCAAAGCCTCGGGCGCTTCGCGGCGTGCCAGCCGCTGCAAGCGCCAGGCACCGATCAAAGCGGCCACGCCGAGTACCAGTGGCGTCCAGAAGTCCATATGGGCCAGCGGCCGAATCCCCTCGGCCGACAGCTGGCCGAACAGCAGCGGGCTGACCGCGAGGAACACCAGCCCCGCCAGCACCTGCAACAACAGTCCGAAGATAAAACTGGCGCGCTGCTGCAGATGCAGGCTGAGCCAAATGATCAGCAACCCGCTGCCGCCCCATACTGCGCTGGCCGTAGCCCAGGGCAGGACGAACAGCACCGCCAGGTTGAGAAACACCAGACCGACCAGCAGCACCACCGACAGACCGCGTAGCAGACGACGATCCGCACCGACCTGCGGATCACGGGCGGCCAGCAGCATGCCGGCGATCAGGCCGAAGCCGATCAAGGAAGAGGTCAGCAAGCCCTGCCAACCAGCGGAAAAGCCGCCCATGCCGGTGGCCGCATTGCCGGCCATGTCCAGCATAAACACCAGGCCGCCGAGCAACTGCACCGCAAAGGCGCTAAACAGGAAACTCCGCGCCTGTATACGCAGGCCCAGCCACAAGGTCAGCACACCGGCAATGGCCCAGCTGATCGCGGTTCCTTGCGCGGCAAACAGCAGTGGTGCAATCAGATAAAGGAAGGCCAGCCCTGCGCAGGCCAGCACCGGCAAGCCGCGCACTTCCCAGCTGCTGGCGTGCTCCGTGTTCTGCCGCAGCTGCCAGTAGCTGAACAGCAAGGCCACGCCGAGCATCAGCGCCCCCAGCGGCGCGCCGTCCAGCAGGGTCAGCTCACCACCGCGCAAGCCGATGACAAACGCCAGCGCCGCGCCAAATTGCAGCAGCAAGGCAAACGCTCGCGCCAAACCGCGCTGTTGGCGCAGGCCGAGCCAGAAGATACCCGCACCTTCCACCGCCCAGGCGGCCGAGGTCCAGCGCGCATCCAGCCCCAAGGGAATCGCCAGGCTGGCGAACACCACACCCAGCGCCAGGCAGGTTTCCACCAGCAGTGCCGCGCGATCACCGGTACGACCGACCAGCAGCCGCGCCAGCACTAGGTAGAACAGCCCCAACGCCAGGGCGCTGAAGGCGGCGGCAAATTCGATGTGCTGCACCAGCGCAAACTGCAAACCAAAGCCCACCAGCGGCGGGCCGAACAGCACGGTGGCGTCGATATAGTCGCCCTTGCGCGCGGCCCAGCGCAGCAGTTCATCGCGATCTTGGGGCGCATCCAGGGCTTCGCGCAGCTTGCGCCGGGCAAACAGCAGGCCGATGGCCACATACATCAGGAAGAACAGAATCAGGAACGGTTCCGTGCTCCACAGCAGCTCCGGCGTGTAGGAGCGAATACCCCAGGCGAAACCGATGCCGAAGGTGCCGACAAAGCCGATCAGATTGAGCAGCCGCCAGGCCTTGAACCAGGCGATGGCAAAGATCCCAGCATTGAGCAGGGCAAAATAGCTAAACAGCGCGACATGGTTGCCGCTGCCTGTACTGGTCAGGATCGGCGCGGCAAACCCGCCCAGGGCCGCCGCGGCTGCCAGGCCCAGGGCATCCTGCTTGATCGCCAGAATTGCCGAAAACAACGTGACCAGCACCAGCAGGCCCAACGCGACGCCAGGGTCCAATAAAGGATGCAGGCGCATAGCGGCGAACACCGTCAGGTACAGCACCGCAATCCCGGTGCCTTGCAAGATCAATGCATAGCTCGGGTTACGCAGACGCAGCCACCAGCCCAACCCCAGCAAAGCCACCGCACTGGCGGCGACACTGGCGTAACGCAGCTCCACCGGCACAACCACGCCTTCGGTCGCATAGCGCAACAGGAAGGCCAAACCAAGAAACAACAGCACCACGCCGACGCGCAACACCGTGTTGCCGCCCAACAACCAGTCCTTGGCCGCTGCAAAGCCCCGCTCAAGCAAGGTTGGCTGACGCGGTTCCGCAGGCTTCCAGGGTGTAGCGGGCGGCGGTTTGATCGGTGCAGCGGCGGGCTCGGCCGCAGTCTGCATTGGCGCAACAGGCTCAGGCGTAGGTTCGGGCAGAACAAAATCCAGGGTCCAGTCCAACTCGGGCTCGGCCGCCTGAGCAGTGACAATCGGCTCAGGTGCAGGCTCGGCAACGGAATTGAGCGGTTCCGCCACGGGCAGAACCTCAGCGGCTGGCGCGGCGCCCTGCTCCAGCTTGAGCAAGCGCTCATACAACGCCGCAGTACCCTGCTCGAAACGCTGAGAAAAAGCCTTGAGCTGCGCCGTTAGTGCGGCCTTGTCGCGCTCCAAGCCGTGCAACTTGAGCGCCTGGCCAAGACCCAGCCCCACCAGAGCGCCGAGCAGCGAGGCCGTTAGCGTTTCATCCGCCAGCGCCCCGAGCACCAAACCGACCAGCATGAAAATCCATTGCATGCAGTGCATCCCCAAGTAAAAACCCGAATACCGTCATCCGACGGCGGGCGTAAATTGCGCAGCAGTATAGGAGCCGTCCTGCCGCATACCCAGAGAGACGAATGCCGCACGCATCACAGCACAGGGAGAAATAACCCGACGCCATTTTTAACGGCGCACAGCACCGGCACGAAGGAGCGGCGGCACGTGGCAGCCTTCAGCAATTAGCCCGAACGCGACCGCACAAAATATGACCAGCTGGCAGATAGTCATTCACAAATGCCTCAAGGCCGCTATCATCGCCCGCCGTACAACTGATGCATGCCCGCACCAATGAAAAACAACCTGATTGCCGCCGCCGAACTCGACCGCCTGGACACCTGGGCCAAATACACCGCTGACATGTGCCACAGCTGCCATTCCAGCTGCTGCACGCTGCCGGTCGAGGTGCGCCTCAACGACCTGATACGCATCGGCGTGGTCGATGAGTTCGAGCGCAGCGAGCCGGCGAAGAACATCGCCAAACGCTTGCAAAAGGACGGCCTCGTCGAACGCTTCCACCAGAAGTCGGGGATTTTCACCCTAACCCGTATGAGCAATAACGATTGCTACTACCTGGATCGCAAGACGCGCCTGTGCACCATCTACGAAAAGCGCCCCGACACCTGCCGTAACCACCCCAAAGTCGGCCCACGGCCTGGGTACTGCGCCTACAAACCGAAAAGCTGAGTACAGCACGCCGGCCTGCCCTGGCTTATCCTAGGTGGCATTGATCCGCGACCCAGGCAAACGCGCATGAGCCAGTGGCAGAACATCAGTTTATGGATGGACCAACTCGGTGAGTCGCTGAGCCCCAGAGCCGCATTGCAGGCAGACATTCACGCCGACGTTGCCATCATCGGCGCGGGCTACACGGGCCTATGGACCGCGTACTACCTCAAACGCCAGGCGCCGCACCTGCGCATCGTTATCTTGGAAAGTGAAATTGCCGGTTTCGGCGCCTCCGGGCGCAATGGCGGCTGGTTGATGGGCGGCCTGATGGGCGAGGATCGCCTGCTCGCAGGGCAGCCCAACTCCGCACGCCAAGCAGCTTACCGCCTGTTACACGACATTCCCGACGAGGTCGCCCGCGTGCTCAAGCGCGAGCAAATCACCTGTGATTACCGCAAGGCTGGCGCGCTGTATTGCGCCGCGCGCTACCCTGAGCAGCTCAGCAGCCTGCGTGCCCACTTGGCCGATCTGCGCGCTGAAGGCTTAGATGAAGCCGATTACCGCTGGTTGACCCCCTTTGACCTGGGCAAACAGTTACAGCTGGCCAACGCCTATGGCGCGATCTACACGCCGCACTGCGCGACCATTCAACCGGCCAAGCTGGTACGCGGCTTGGCTGGCTGCGTAACAACCATGGGAGTTGAGCTGTATGAGCAGAGCCAGGTGATCGACTGGCAAACCGGCCAGGTGCGCACCGCCAACGGCAGCGTGCACGCCGACTGGATAGTCCCGGCTGTGGAAGGCTATGCCGCCAGCCTGCCGCCGCTGGGCAAACACCAATTGCCGGTGCAAAGCCTGCTGGTGGCCACTGAGCCCTTGCCCAAAGAAGTCTGGGCCGATATTGGCCTGGAGCGCGGCCAGGCCTTTAGCGAATACAGCCGGCAAATCACCTATGGCCAACGCAGCGCCGACAATCGGCTGGTATTTGGCGCACGCGGCGGCTATCGCTTTGGCGGCAAGCTGCGCAGCAATTTTGCGCTCAACGAGGCCGAGCGCGAGCTGCGCCGCTATTTGTTCAGCGAGCTGTTCCCGCAGCTCAAGGACGTGCGCATTACCCATGCCTGGGGCGGCAACCTGGCCATGGCTCGACGCTTCCGCCCACATATGCTGGTGGACCGGCGCAACAAGATTGCCTTGGCCGGCGGTTATGGCGGTGAAGGGGTGGGCGCGAGCAACCTTAGCGGCCGCACATTGGCCGACCTGATTCTCAACCAGCCCAGCGAATTGACCCAGCAGCCCTGGGTGCTGGATGAGCAACACGTCAGCCACTTAGCGCGCTGGGAGCCCGAGCCACTGCGCTGGCTCGGTTATAACGCGGTCATGCACAGCTTCGCCCATGAGGACCGTGTACTGAGCAACCCACACAGCGCACCCTGGCGCCGGCGCATGGCCATGAACCTGGCCAACTGCATGCAAGGCTTGATGAACTAACCCCCGCCCCAGCGCTCTTGGCAACAGTTCACTGTCCAAGCCGCCATCTGCACCCGCCTGAAAAATCGCGCCAGGCATGGCAGACTGGCCGCCCTGTTGGGTCCACGCGACTCTGCCATTTCCACACCAAGAGGTTGTCATGAGCCTGACCGTTTACCTATCCGGCGAAATCCACACCGACTGGCGTCAGCAAATCATTCAGGGGGCCGAGCAGCATGGCCTGCAGCTGACCTTCACCTCCGCCGTAACCGATCACGCCAGCAGCGATGCCGCGGGCGATGTGCTGGGCGCGGAAAGCCAAGGGTTCTGGCGCGATCATAAATCGGCCAAGGTCAACGCGATTCGCACCAAGACCCTGCTGGAGAAATGCGACCTGGCGATTATTCGTTTCGGCGAGCAGTACAAGCAGTGGAACGCGGCCTTCGACGCGGGCTACTGCGCCGCGTTGGGCAAGCCGTATATCACCCTGCACGGCGCGGAGATTGTGCACCCGCTGAAGGAAGTCGACGGCGCTGCCATGGCCTGGGCACAAAGCCCAGAGCAGGTCGTCGAACTGCTCAAGTACGTCGCCAGCGGCCAGTAGCCGCTGAGGGCGCTGTGTTACAGCGCCTTGGTTGCGCGCTGCTCCGGGTCTTTCTGGGCGATACGCTGCGCCACCGGCGCCTGCGGCTTGATCAAACTGAAATCGATCAAACTCTTGGGTTTTTCCGGGTTACCAATCAACAGCGGCAATGGCCGGAAATTCTGACTCACCAGGCTTTTGTGCGCCTCGTATTCATCAAAGCGCAACCCGGCCAGATCCGCCCAGGTGTGAATAAAGTGCGAAGAGCTATAAGGCCGTGACAGCGCCGCACTGAAATCACGCGCCTGCTGCGCCTGCCACTGCGGCGAATTCCAAACAATAAACGGCACGGTGTACATCGGGCTGGTGGGAGCCGCCTCGTTACGCCCCAGCACATCCGGCTTGGGCGCATCGAACACCGCTTCACCATGGTCCGACAGGTACAGCAACATGCTGTTGGCCTGCGCGCCCGACAAATCCTTGATCAGACTGGCCACCACATGGTCGTTGTACAGCACCGCGTTGTCGTAGCTGTTGTAGGTCGGTAGCTGATCATCGCTGACGTTACCCGGCACTCCAGAACGGTCAGTGAAGCGCTCGTACTCAGCCGGATAGCGGTACTGATAGCTCATGTGGGTGCCGAGCAAATGCACCACGATAAATTTACGCGGCGCACCATCAGCCAACACCTTGGCAAAAGGCGCCAGCACGTCGCCGTCATACTGACGGGCGTTCTGCTCACGGTTGTTGTTCAGGTAGAACTGCTCATCAGCCTGCTCGGAAAACGTGGTGAGCATGGTGTTGCGCTTGGTCATGGTCTGCTGGTTGGTGATCCAGTAGGTCTTATAGCCCGCCTGCTTCATCAGGTTGATCACCGAAGGCGTGGTCAGGTAGCGCTCCGGGTGCTCCTGGTCAGCAAAGGTCAGCACCTGCTGCAAGGCTTCGATGGTGTATGGCCGCGGCGTAACCACGTTATCAAACACCTGCAGCTGATCACGCAGTGCATCAAGCTCCGGGGTGGTTTCACGGGGGTAGCCGTACAGGCTCATGCGCTGACGGTTGGTCGACTCACCGATCACCAATACCAGGGTTCCTGGCTGCCCGGCATGAGCATCTTGCAGGTTCGCCAAAGGAGGAATACTGGCGTTCTCAGCCAGCAACACCTGCATATTAGTCAGTTGCTCACGGTAGTTCTTGTAGCCCACCGCCAGCTGCCACGGTGTGGCTGTCTCAATGCGCTGGGTGAAGTTGTCAAAGCCGGCCTGCCAGCTGTCGTGCTTGCTGAACTGGCGCAGCGCCGGGTAGCCCACCGACACAAACAGCGCAATCGCTGCGGCAAACAAGGCACCAGGGCGCGACAGGTAAATCGGGCGCACCTTGCGCCACAGCAGCCAACCGCAGAGACCATAGGCGGCAAACGCCGGCAGCATCCACCAGGCAAAATACTGGATCAGGTATTCGCGGCTCTCATTAATGTTCGACTCGAACATGATGAAAATAACGCTCTGCGAGAACTCCTGGCCGTACACCAGAAAGTAGCCAAAGCTGCCCAGCGAACACAGCCACAGCAGCGTGCCGATTACCGCCGCCAACTGCCGAGTACGCGCCGGCCAGAGCAGCACCGGCACCAACCACAGCGCACTGGCCAGCAAGGCCTGGCGGAAACCAGAAAAGCCGGCCGTACCGGTTAACTGGATCAGTAATTGAGTAACACCCGAGAAATACCAGAAGAATAGAAAAGCCCAACCCAACCCGGCCCAATCCACGCCTTTGCGCGGCGACGTTTGCAGTACTGCTGACATGGCGACCTCATGAACCTAAATAAGCGCAGTCTTTATGCCAGCCAGCCTGTGAAAATTCCGTCAAACACCCTGACGGGGTGAGCAACTTTTTGCCCCCCCCAACAAAAAGCCCGCGTCGGCTCTCGCCGGCGGGGGCTTTAAAACCACAGAAAACTAATATTCTTGCTAACAATCCAAGCGCACCATGAATATGACTAATTCAACGGCCCGGCGTTGTACAGCGCACTCCACGCACACTGATAGTTCCCTGTATTCAAATTATAAAAATTGAATCGACTGCACTGATTATCATAATTGTAAGAACCTACAGAAACGCGAAACACACCTAAATTAACACCTTGCAACGACACATAGCGGCCATTGTATAAAAGTGAGAAATGCAAATGTGGCCCGGTTGAACTTCCGCCCTCACAAAGCGCAGTATTACGATTGCCGGCATACACCCCCAACTTGGTATTAACCGCAATGGTTTCCCCATTACTTACTCGAACATTATCCATATGATAATAATTAGTCGACCAGCCGTTAGCGTTTGTAACCCTTACCTGACAGCGAGACAGAACACTAACCCGACCACTATGCGCGGCCGCCACGCTGTATGTCTGCGCGCCCCAGCCTGGCCAATCGTAGGACACATCAATAGATGAGTACGGTGAACCTGAGCCGGTGTGAGAATGTGCGCCGTTTGATTGCCAAGAATAGCCTTGGTACCAAGGTAACTGCAGCATATTGGTCGGCGGGAGTGAGCTAACCGCAAGCACAGCCTTCGCTCCCGACTCAGCGCCACGCAGTTGCTCGGGAGCCATGTTAAATAGCGTTGCAAAGTGCTGGGTGAAGGTTTGCAACGGCGAGCTCCACTTGAGTACTGCAGGCGCATTGTTCGCACCCTGTAATACTCCAAGCAGCGCCGCACTGGCACCATTCAATCCCCCTGTATCTGGAGTAAAACGGGTAAGGCCATGCTCACGCTGGTATGCCTCATAGCTGTAGAAGCGCTGTGACAATTGCTGCAAAACATCGCGCAGCTGCCCCGCAAAACCGCTCGCCGTGGACAACTCAGCAAACGGCGCCCGCAATTTATCTGGGCTAGGCGCAGACAACAGCTCGCTCTTAAGCTCCATAAGCGCCAGTACCACCTTGGGGTTAATACTGTAGTAACCACTCCAGTGAGCTATTAACTCCTGCTTGTCGCGTAACTGAGGCGCATGCACTGCGAGATAACCACCGAGATCAAACGCCTCAGCATCTCGGCCATACAAGAACAGCTCATCACTGAAGAGCAAACCATCACTGGCGATTACCAACCGCTGTAATGCTTGCGCCGAATAATTAAACGCCGACTGTTTTATTTCGCTGGTGGTAGCATTTGCATATATGCCACCCAAGCCCAAGTAAGAAAAAACTAGCAAACCAGGTGCTACCCGCGCGAGTCTAATCATTGCTCTACCCATCCCTAGTATTAAGTACAACATCCACTCAAGAGAGTCGACACCATAACAATCGCCTACAACGGTACACACGCATGTGTACCGGCATATTCACAGGTGCGACTTGAGAACCATGAGACTAGACACGCAGCGTGAATTGACAAGAAGCAAATCAAAGCAACACCAACATAATTTGCGCTAAGCACTAGATTAAAATAATTGTAAATAAAATGTGCCAGCGTAGATGATTGCCGCGCTGCACCACGTGCGCCGGCACGCCAGGGAGATACATCCGTTGTTTTCTGGGCATGGCAAGCTCCTTTGCCAATCTCGTCAACCACCAGCCTAGCTGATGAAAATTTATTCACTCCGCCCCCCTTTAGTTACGCACTTTGATCTGGCCAACTGCTGCTCACCAAGCATGGCCCCACCTATAAATTACATATTCTGGTCTAAAGGGGTCGAGGGTCTAAAGGGGTCGGAGTGATTTATTTTTAACCGCTGGCCGACCAGAACCCTGGTAGCCACCGAGCGCCCAGCTGAATAGCTATCGACTCCCGAAAGCGATCATTACCCAAGGGGTAGTTGTGCGCGCAGGCCTCTCGCATAACATTGATGGCATTCGGTTCGAGATGGCCAGCAAATAGCGCCCGATGGCACACTGCCTATCTAACTCGAGTGCGATTCACATACAAAACATACATGCCTGCATCACGCGGGAAATGCCCGACTCGTCAGTAGGTGTCATTAAAAGATGCACATGTTTGGTCATCAATACGTAGGCATGCAATTGCATCCGGTACCGCCTCAACGCATCGCCCAGCACCGCAAGATAGAACTGGTAATCTTCATCTTGGAAAAAGCAGGACTCGCGATAATTGCCGTGCTGCACCACGTGCGCCGGCACGCCAGAGAGATACATCCGTTGTTTTCTGGGCATGGCAAACTCCTTTGCCAATCTCGTCAACCACCAGCCTAGCTGATCAAAATTTATTCACTCCGCCCCTTTAGTTACGCACTTTGATCCGGTCAGCTGCTGCTCACCAAGCATGGCCCTCACCTACAAATTACATATTCTGGAGCAGAGTTACTTACACTGTGCGCGACATAAGTTAGAGTTATTTTCCGCCGGCTCGGGAATCTGTGCTTTTCGTGGAAAGCAAGGCAACAAGGGATGCATGGATTAAAAGTGGATATTTTTTGGCGAGTAATTACAACATTTAAAATGCGTTCTTTAAATATTATTTTTGCCCCAAGAGACTCGAACGCATGCCAGCACGCCCAACATATTTACCAAAGCGACCAGCACTTATGAGCAGCGGGGTTTTAAAAGTCAGCAATGGGCCACTCGGTAGATACATACTGACTCTTCAGGTAATGCTCTCTAATTTCTTTGATGCGTCCTCGTAGCTGCATTCGCCTGAGTGCAGACTCAACCCTAGGCATAATCGCTGCATGCTTAGTGTTCAGATAATGATAAAGATTAATTTTTTCCAATGACTCATCCGCCATCACTATCCCGCTCAAACCTTGTTCTTTAATAGCTTGCTTGCCGTTAACATCAGGCAATATAGCTACATCACCTCGCCCGGCGTAGAGCATATTAATCGCCTGAGCAAACTGCGCAGCATAATAACAATTGATATTTCGTTCCGTCAGCCGAAGTTCAACTTGCTTACTGCCTTTCACAGACAGTACGTTGTACCCTCGCAGGCTTTCCCAACTCGGGACGTCAATGCCAGGGATCTTCGTAAAGGCCCGTATATCTAATACATTAACGGCCACGGGAACACGCTGCAGGTTTTTGAATTCCACCTCCATACCCACAACCCTAGAAACTTCGCCATCTGTGCGCCCCTCGTTCGCAAGCAATAACGAGCGTACATTGGCAGTGCGTATTATCTGCAATTCATAGCCGATTTCAGCATAGGCTTCTTGCAACACTTGAATGGAAATATCTTGAACCGCCGAACCTTCAGCCGTTGACAATATCAATTGTGGCCCTGCATAGATTTTTACGCTGAACACGACATATAAAATAGTTAGAAACATTCTTCTCATCAGTGCGACTCCATCTGCGCCCGTTCAATATAGACGAAGATCTTTTACCGCGAATTCGCTGAGACACTGCCGCGGAACTACGCGCATAAAAAAGCCCCCGCCGGCTCTCGCCAAGGACTAAAGGGGTTGGAGTTATTTATTTTTAACCACTGGCCGGCCAGGACTGTTCTGCCCCACCGAACGGCCAAGCTGCACGGCTATCGACTCCCGAAAGCGATCATTACCCAAGGGGTAGTTGTGCGCGCAGGCCTCTCGCATAACGCGGACGGCATTCGGTTCGAGGTGGCCAGCAAATAGCGCCCGATAGGCACACTGCCTATCTAACTCGTTAGACGCCAACCCTTGGTAAAGAGCATGATCGCTAATCAACGGGTCAGTCTTCCCCCACCCATGCCAGCCGTAGCTTGACCAGCGATACGCCTCGGGCACGGTAACCATTCCCGCACGTACAGGGTTCAATTCGATATACCTGTAGCACGTCAGTAAGTACTCAGCAGCGTTGATCAGGCTGGCCTTGTGCCGACCCTCCCACAATGTGCCTGAACGCCGGTAAGTGCGATTCACATACAAAACATACATGCGGCCCAGGTGCTGCATCACGCGGGAAATGCCCGACTCGTCAGTGGGCGTCATTAGAAGATGCACATGGTTGGTCATCAGCACGTAAGCGTGCAATTGCACCCGGTACCGCCTCAACGCATCGCCCAGCACCGCAAGATAGAACTGGTAATCTTCATCCTGGAAAAAGCAGGCCTCGCGATTATTGCCGCGCTGCACCACGTGCGCCGGCAAGCCAGGGAGATACATCCTTTGTTTTCTAGGCATGGCAAGCTCCTTTGCCAATCTCGTCAACCACCAGCCTAGCTGATCAAAACTTATTCACTCCGACCCCTTTAGCGCCTTCCCACAAGGTGCCTGAACGCCGGTAAGTGCGATTCACATACAAAACATACATGCGGCCCAGGTGCTGCATCACGCGGGAAATGCCCGACTCGTCAGTGGGCGTCATTAGAAGATGCACATGGTTGGTCATCAGCACGTAAGCATGCAATTGCACCCGGTACCGCCTCAACGCATCGCCCAGCACCGCAAGATAGAACTGGTAATCTTCATCCTGGAAAAAGCAGGCCTCGCGATTATTGCCGCGCTGCACCACGTGCGCCGGCACGCCAGGGAGATACATCCTTTGTTTTCTAGGCATGGCAAGCTCCTTTGCCAATCTCGTCAACCACCAGCCTAGCTGATCAAAACTTATTCACTCCGCCCCCTTTAGTGCCGGTTATTTCAACCGACTCTAGGAAGGCATCGCTGTTGTGCGCACCAGAAATCGTCCCCGCCTTACTATTTCGCACGCCAATCTGGGTGTTATGACCGAGAACTGACTCGCCAAAGTTCTTCGGAAGTGTAGAAGCTGCTTGACCTCCAGTCGTGGCAGTTCCTTTTGCACCAAAAAACCCAACTCGCTGACTGGAGCTAGATCCAGTAATGGCTACTCAACAATGTAAGTAGTGAACTTGTTTGGCTCTTCCTCTAAGTGCAATCGCCTGCACTTCGGGCACCGATACACCGTAATGGCCTTTTCATCAAGAGTTTCATATAACTGATCAGAAGACAGCTTATCCTCACTATCTAACCTATCCCCCAAACCCTCTATTGTTGACTCCGGAATCAGAGTCAACTCATAGCCTGACCACCCTTGCGAAAGGTTCATAACGTAGCCGCAGGCACACGTGTACTTCGACATAATTAACCTCCTCCAGCAGGTCGATCAAACCGGACCAATGATCCATCAGGTTTCTGGAAGAATATAGTTTTTATACTCTGCGCGTTAGTCTTCCCCCACATACGAACAGCAATGGATGACATGTCAGTGCTTGGCAAGTCCGCCTGCACCAAGACTCCGCCGGCTTGATTCGACTTCTTCTCTATCGCTCGAACTATCTTTGTCGGATCAAGATTCTTCGGCGTATACACATCAATGGAACCGAGTCCATCAATATGCAAGTCCGCAGTTCGCTGCCCTTGAACACCTTTAGCTGACGCAGTGGTTTGGTGCGTAACATCGTACCCAAGACCAGATAATCCTTGCCCTGCACGCACTTCATTTGCGTCAGGTATTGCGCCGGGTTCAATCTTAATCTTTCCTGCTGTCCCAGTCGCTTTTGCACCCTCTCTTTTCGCCAGAATCTCAATCAGTGCCCCTGTAAGCCCCTTGCCTCCTTGGAAACCAGCCTTAAGCAGCGAGCCAAGCCCAAGTGTCGCAAGATCAAAATCTGTCGTGTCAGGTTTGATTGCATCCAGCACCGACCAAGAAAGCCGATCTGGCAGATCTGTGTCCGCATGGGGCGACTCAGTAAATCTATACAACTCGAGATAGTGCTTGCTGAGGGTTTCGGCATCAAATTCGTTATGAATCCACTCGACGCTCTGCCCCCCTCTACCCGCTTGAGCGACCGCAAATGCGTTGCTGAAAAGCCGAGAATCCTGGAACTGCTCTTCCGTTGCCTGGAATGCATACACCGGTTTCCCATGAGCAATAACCGGAGAACCATCCTCCCATGTCAGCACCATGCTGGAAGAGGCCATGACCACCAGCGTTCCAAGCACTGCATCCATATCGCGCTGAAAGGCTTTACGCAGCGGGTTATTCGTTTCGGATGGCCCACTGATAGACGCCAACAGCTGCACATACTGCTGGCGCTTCGTTGCGTCAACCTCCGCACCAGCAGCAAGGGCTAGCAGCTCTGTCCAGGTATACCCTTCCAAGGAGGGAGTACCCAGGTCTTTCTCAAGCGCCTTGGCCTTGCTCTCTAGCAGTGCTTTCTCAAGTGGGTGCAATTGGCGGTTGTACTTATCCGCGGTCAACGCTACTGCCGCACCTAAGCCCCCACCACCGGTAGCGCCACCCACAATGCCGCCAACGAGTACTGCTGTAAGCTCTCTTAGCTTTTTCTCACCGGCCGCATCCCCTTCCGCAATAGCGCCCTGTTCTTTCAGCAAGTCATAAATAACGCTGTTAAGCGCTTGATTCGCTGCCGCCGATACGCCGCCTGCAGCGGCACCGAAACCTGAGGCCTCCCCAAGCAGCGCCCCCAGTGCCGCATGCATTAATACTCTGTTTGCACCACCGTCTTTCCAGGCATCCGCCTGGCTACGCCAATATGAAGCATCAGTTGCATTACCGGCCGCCTCGGCCTTAGCCGCATTGAATTCAGCCTCTATCACTTTATTAGTGGCGTAATCACCGACGGCCTTATACCCCTCCTGCGCCGCAATCCCCAACAACTCACTTTTCGCGCTGTACTCACTGATCGCCGCACTGTCGGTTTCTTTATGCGCCCCAGCCACATCGCGGCTGATGTCGGTGTCGAGTTCTTCGCCTGCATGGTTGCGAATAACCCCTTTGCCTATCGCCGCGCGAGTGTCACCACCCTCCAGGTTGGCAATCGGCACACCCGCACTGAAGCCATTGCCTTCCTGCGCCTCACCGCCATTACCCCAAGTATCACCATCGCTCGAACCGCTGTAACTGACGCTGCCTTGGCTCGCCCTGTCATGGTTTTTCAGGTCCTCATAGCTCAGGGTTTCAGTGACCAGCTCCAGGTTGCCGGTGCCACTGTCAATCTGGCTGCCCTTGAGGTGAGTGTTCTGCGCCACATCGATGCGCAGTCGGTCGTCCGCTGTGATGGTGGCGGGTCTGTCCACCGCCTGGCGGTCGCGTTCGCTTGCGCTGGCGTTGAAGCTGTAACTGCTACCCACGGTGAAGGAGGCGCTGGAACTTTGTTGGTCGATGGTGCCTTGCTGGCTGATAAGCGCCAGGTTGCGGCCGACCGACATTTCCACGTCACCGCCATGCAGATTGCCGCCGATGATGATGGTGTCGCGGCCACTGTCGGTAACCAGGGTTTGCCCGGCGGTAACGCTGGCGTTCTGGTATTGCGCACTGTCGCCACGGCTGCTGTTGCCATCCAAGCCGCCGTACCAACCGCCGTTGTAGCCGACGGTTATGCCGCCGCCGCTGGAGCGCTCTTTGCTGGCGTTCTCGGCCGAGCGGATGATGATGTCGCGACCGCCCACCAGATAGGCCTCGCGCACGGCACTGGCTTGGGTGCCATCCACCAGGGCCAGGTCTTGTCCCGCTTCGAGGTAAAGGTCACGGCCGGCAGCCAGCTGGCTACCGCTCTGCTCGTTCCACTCCGATTGGCTGCGCTGGTAGCCCAGACGGCCGTTAATGCCGCGACTCAGGTCAAAGCCATAGGACGCTGCTGTACTGGCGCCGGTTGACTCGCCACTGCCCGCAGAAGGATTACCGCTATATAAGCGGTAGCCCAGAACGGCGGCATTCTGCCACTTGTCCTCATCGTTATCGGTTTTGGCGATGTTATTGATGTTGTTCAGCAGCGGGTTGGCCTGAGCGGCTGCACTCAGTATCTCGGCACCGGACTTGCCTTCGCTAAACGCGCGGGCCATTTCGCCCAAGCCGAACATATCGCCTTTGATGCCCAGGCTATTGCTGCCGGTACTACGCTCACGCTGGGTGGCACCTATGGTCAGGTCGCGCCCGGCGATGATGTCGATATCACGGCCGGCCTCGGCCAGTAGATTCCGGGCAACAATATCCCGGCCTGCTTGAATCGAAACGTCCCTACCGGCCTGAATCTGCAACGGTGCACTAGCGGTGGAATTGAAGTCGGTATCGGTTCTGTCCACCGAAGCCATGGAGTTGCTGACCACATTGTTGTGGTTATCGACCGAAACCGATGCGCCACTCAGGTGCGCATCGCGTACGGCGTCGATCACCACATCGCGCTGGGCCAGCAGTGAAGCACCCTGAATTTTGACGTCTTGCCCGGCCCTCAGGCTGATATCGCCATCGGTCGCTACGATGCTGCTCGGCTGGATGCTTGGCGAGGTAATGCCTGCATTCTCCTCATGCGGACGCAGCCCGACAGCCAGACCGACGCCGCCTTGCATTACATCGCGGTAAAGGATGTCTTTGTTTTCTGGGCTATCGATACGGATATCGCGACCTGCATCGATGCTGACGTTGTCCGCCACCAGATTGCCGCCCGCGATCTCGGTGTCGCGGCCACTTTTGAGCGACAGATCGCCCTCAGCGGAAATGGCGCTGTAAATCTCGGATTGCTGAGTCGCGCGGTTGTAGCCATCCAGGTAGTCGACATCGTGCATCACACCGATGCCGGCCGGGCCCTTGGCCGGGCTTTTCAGCAGACCGCCGCCATAGTTCTGGGTTTGATCTTTTTCCGCCACATCAACGGTGTGCGTCGAAGAGCTAATGCGGATGTCGCGACCCGCATCGAGGCTAGCGTCGCCGCCTGCCAGCAACTGCGAGCCCTTGACCTGGATGTCGCGGCCGGCATTGACCGTCATGTCTTCGCCGGAGTGGATCAGTGATGGAGCAACGCTTTGGGTTGTGACGCCGAGGACGTTCTTGGTGGCCTCATAGGCATCGCCAACGTAGATTCGCTCTTCCTCGGAGGTATAGGGCGATGATGACTTCATACCCAGCGCGATACCGATCCGCTGACTTTCTTCCCAGGCTTTGTCGGTACTGCTGCTGGAGGCAGCCAGAACATTCACGTCTCTGCCAGCACCTAGCGCGACATTGCGACCGGCACTGACTCCGCTGCCGATGATATTGATGTCGCGTTCGGCGTTGAGGGTTGCATCGCGATCAGCGCTTACTTGGCTGCCTACACTGGTGCTGCTTTGGGCTTCCTGCCCGGCTTTTTTGGCCGAGGCGAAGGAAAGCATGCCACCGGACAACGAAGCACCAAATTTCTGCTTGTATTCCTGCTTCAAGCTGTACGCCGTGTCATTAGCCGACACCAGGTTGATATCACCGGTATCGGTCACCAGCCCGGCGCGCAACTCCACGTCGTTACCGGCCGTGGTTTCGCTGGCGCGTAAGCGGATATCGTTACCAGCGGCGATCACCACATCGTTGCCAGCGTCCAGCTCACTGGAAACCTGGCTGGCTGTGGTCTTCAGCTGGCTCTTGCCTGACTTGGAGAGCCCGAGGAAACCGGACTTGGTCTTCTTGCTGTAAGAGCCATGCTCTTCAACACCCGACAGTACGGCGATATCGCCCGTTGCACCGACCAGTAGATCGTTACTGGCCTTCAATTGGCTGCCGATAACCGTTACATCGCGACCACCATCGATACTCATGCTGCCATCAACGGCCTTGCTGGTATTAATGGTTAGATCGTTACCGGCATCGATCACCGAGGCGATGTTGGTGCTGTCGTATTTTTCCTTTTGTTCACTCTTGCTGCGGCCAAACGAGCCTTTGCTTTTCTTGGAGTAGAAGGAAGCGCTCTCGTTTTTAGCGGAGAGAATATTGATGTCCTGCTGGGCGTCCAATGCGATGTCGTTGCCCGCTTTTACGTGGCTGGCGACAACCGTTAGATCTTTACCGGCATCAATGGAGATATCCCGGCCAGCCTGGACACTGCTTGCTTGCTGCAGCACGAGATCAGCACTGCGGGTGACCTTTTTGCTTTTTGAGTACGAGTGGCTTTCGTTAGCCGCCGCAGCCAAGGTCACGTCCTGCCCTGCATCCAGCTTGATATCGCGCTGCGCATCGATGCGACTGGCAATAGCGGTCAAATCCCGCCCGGCGCTGATCTCGATGTCGCGCCCAGCGCTGACTTGCGCGCCATGCTGGCTGACAGACTCCCTCCGGTATCTGCTACCGCGCGTCTGCAGATTGCGCTCTTCCACTGAGGCGATAGTGACATCGCGGCCGGCAATGAGACTCAAATCACCACGGCTGTCGAGAATGCCACCAAGGTTGGCGACATCGCGGCCTGCGCTGATTTCCAGGCTGTTGGCGGCTTCGATACGCGAAGCGCTGTCGACGTAATCCTTTATATATTGCCGATTTCCAATCGAAGTATTCTGACGAGTCACCGTACGCTCGTTGAGCACATCGCCCGTCCGCGCAATGAGACTGACATCGCGGCCGCTAATAACTCCACCCTGAGCGTTACGAATACTATCGGTAGCCAATAGATCGAGGCGATTTCCTGCGGCAATCAATCCCCGATTACTAATGCTGCCACCGGCAACCGCGCTAAGGTTATTGCTGGCACGCAGGGTGCCCTGATTAAGTAGGCCCCCACCGGAAATCAACGCCACGTCTTGACCTTGGATCAGCGCCCCATTCGGCGCCAGACGCCCCTCTGCCTGGGCTAGGTAGAGCACTGGCACCAGCACTTTCTCACCGGCCACCTCGTACTCTTCCAGCCAGACGATATCGTGGGTCAGCGCCGCGACCTGCTCTGCACTCAAGCTGATACCGACAGAAAGTTTAAGTGCTTGCTTGCTGGCAATCGCGTTATCCATCAGGTGGCGAAACATTGCTTCGTCACTGTTCAGGCCAGCAAGGAAGCGCTGTCCGGTGCGAGCCACCACAGCTTCACGAATCAATCGCTGTTCGTAGAGGCCGTCTCCCAGACGCTTCTGGGCTTGATCGGGGTCGTAACCAAGATTTCCGAGCATGTAGTCAGAACCGAGGAACTGTTTGAGGCTGGTCAATTCCGGGTTGGTTTCGATCAAATACTTGTGACTAACGGATGGCAGCACGCTCCTAGGTAGGCTCTGCACGCCAACAACTTGCGACGTGACACTATCCAAAGACGATCCACCACCAGCAACTTGGATGTTATGCATACTCCAGTTACTGGCCAAAACAGCCCCAACCCCTTGGGCTGCTTGGACCGAACCTAGTGCTATCGAACTACCTCCCGAGGTGTAATCGCTAACAGAGCTAGGAGTTGCGCTCACCATGCTGCCTGTGCCGCCTTGCCCACTTAGACGAAATAAACCGTTTACGCCTTGCGGAAGCGAAAATCCAGACAAACTAATAGGGTTGATTTGAGACTGGCGTAAATCTGGTGGAAGTTGTGAATTAATTTGGACAATTTTAGTTATACCTGACCCTAAAATTTTTGTTTCGCCGACACGAGAACCCGGGACGGCCGCAGTAACACCCGAAAGCTGCACGCCGTTTACTATTTTATCTTTCGCATTAATAACAACCTTACCACCAGCCTGAACTACAGCGGCAGAGTGGCTCGAACTATTGCCCACTGAAATCAAGTCAGAAAACGGTGTGGCATTTTTTATAGCAACAGGAGCTTCAACCCTTACACCAGAGGAATAACGTGAATCGCTTAACTTAACAGCATTCTTACGAGCAGCACTAGCATATGAGGGGCCCAGCGAAAGACGCATTGTTCCAAAATATTGATACAACTCCCGATCAACAGGCTTTCCACCATGCTCTACAATACTAGGCTTAACCATTGACTCCTGATCAGAAGAGTTCCAGAAGTGAATACTCTTATTGTAGGCAGCATCATTATATGAATTATAATCAACTATCTCCTGCCACAGACCCTTTCCAGGTTTAATGTCTATATATCGGCGACGAGAAAAATCCTCTAATACCGACCCTGAATTCTCAAATAAATCCGTGTTTATTTCCAAATCACCTACAGCGCTTACCGAAGAGTTAGAATTCAAGAATACAGTGCTATTTGTTGTAAAATTACGCCCAGCAGAAATTATTGAAGATGGAGAGTCCTGTAATACCTTAGCCGTGAAATTCTCAATCCAGACCAGATGTGAGGATAATCCTGCATAACCTGCCACAGACGAAGAGCAACTGTAACAACGAACACCTATAGCACCGGACTTCAACTCAGCAATAGTGTCAAATCTTTCCTTTTTATTTATGATTGAATTCGAGAAAATCATCATATCTCCACCACTTTCTATAGCAGCAGAAATATTCTCGACCGAATTAGAGCGCGCCAACTGATCATTGGCGGCGATGTTTAACTCGCCTAGGCTGTACACATCCGCATAACGGTTAGTGAAGTTATTCACCCGCAGCGTCATATCGTCGCCGCTAAAAATTAGCCCGTTCTCGTTAAGCAGCGTCGGCGCAACTAGACGCAGTTTTTCCGCACTGCCGAGGGTGCCTCGGTTGTTCAAGGTATTGGCGGTAACCGTGAGGTCGCCCGCGGCGGTGAGTTTGCCGAAGTTGCTGAGTAAGCCGGCGCTGACGTTGGTCAGGCCACCACCGGCGATACGTGCACTGCTGCTGAGGTCGATACTGCCAGCGCTAAGCGTTAGATCACCAAGGCTGGTGACCTGACCATTACCGCTGTAGGCACCACTCAGGTTCAGGCTGAAGTTGCCGTCGCTGGCCAGTAGACCGTGGTTAACCCAGTTACCGCCGCTACCGCTAAAAGAATTACCAGCCAGCAGTTGGCCGCTGGCGGTTTGGGTGAAGTTGCCGATATTCAGCACTAACTGGCCGGCTTGCAGTACGCCGCTGTTGGTCCAGTTGTCAGCGGTCAGGGTGAGCAGGCCATTGGTGCTGAGGTCGCCACCGGCCCCAGTAACCTGGGCGGCGCTCAGGCCAAAATCACCGGTACCTACGTGCAGGATGCTGCCACCGCTGCTCTGCAGGCTGGCGACGTTCAGGTCGAGATTGGTGTTGGCGGTTTCGAGCTTGCCGTTTCGGTTGTCCAGGCTGCTCGCAACGATACGGGTATCGCCGCTGGTACCCAGCGCGCGCAGGCTGCCGTAACGGTTGTTGATGCTGGCGGCGGCCAGCTTCAGGGTGCTGGCACTCTCCAAAATGCCGTAGCTGTTGTTCAGCGCACCGGAGAGGCTGAAGTCAATCCGATCGGCTGCTACTTTGCCGCCCTCACCCTGAACTGCGCCCTGGTTATTGAAATTACCGGCAATGACTTTGAGCAGTTGGTGGGCATACAGGCCACCGTTTTGGTTGTTAAAGGTAGCGCTACCGCTGTCGATCACGGTGTTGCCGGACAGCGCGGAGATATGACCGCCACGGTTGTCCACACCCCTGGCGTCAATTGCCAAAGATTGCGCCTGAGTGGTGCCGGCGTCGTTATCAAACAGCCCGGCCGTGACCAGTTTCAACCAACCCTTGATACTGCTGAGTACGCCGGCGCTATTGTCCACTGCTGTGGATTTTTGCAGGTCGAGGTTACCCGCGAGGCTTTCGATACGACCGCTCTGGTTGTCCAGCTTGGCGTTCAGGTTCAGCGTCAGGTTTTGCTGGCTGCTTAATGCACCGCCGTTGTTATTCAGGCTCTGCGCACTGATGTCGAGAGCGCCTTGCTCACTGTGGATCAAGCCATCGGCGCTGTTGTTTAGCGCGCCGGTGAGCAGCAGGGTGAGGCCGCTACGGGCCGCCACGGTGCCGCCATTGGCGTTGTTCAAGTTACTGCCGGTGATATTGAGCAGGTTCTGGCTGACCAGGCTACCGCCTTGGTTGTCGATAGCCTGAGCCTTGAGGACAAGCGGGCCAGCGCTGGCCAGTTTGGCCTGCTGGGTATTGATCAGATTGCCCGCGAGGGTCAGGGTCAGAGCCGCATTGCTGGAGAGCTGGCCGGCGCTGTTATCCAGGCTGCTGGCGGTCAGGCTTGCGGCCTTCAAGCTGCCGATCTGCCCGCTGTGGTTGTTGACTGCACCTGCGCTTGCACTCAGCGCGCCTTGGCTGTCGATCAGACCGCCATCATTGTTATTCAGCGCGCCACTGAGGCTCAGTTCAAGGTCACCTTCGCTGGAGAGGATGCCCTTGCCGCTGTTATTCAGGCTGCCAACATCGACGCTGAGCGTGCCCTTGCTGACCAGTGCACCTTCACCGCTGTTGTTCAGCACGCGCTCGCTGCCGCTCAGTTCGACCGTAAGTGCGCCGTTGCGGCTGGACAGGGTGCCCAGGACGCTGTTGTCCAGATTGCCGGCTTTCACCGCCAAACCTTGCCAGCCAGAAATCAGGCCACCGGCGGCGTTACGTAAGTTGCCGTTGCCCAGATCGAGGTTAAGGTTGCCGGCACTGATCAAGCGGCCCTGTTCGCCGTTGTCGATGGCGCTGGCGTTGAGGCTATAGCTCTGGCTGCTGGAGATTTCACCGGCGTTGCGGTTATCCAATTTCCCCAGGTTATGCAGGGTCAAGGAACCTGTGGCGCTGAGCAAGCCGCCGCGGTTATCCAGGTCGCCACCTTTGAAGTCGATGCTCACACCGGCTTCGCCGATCAAGCGGCCCTGCTGTTGAATCAGTTTGTTGACCGTCAGTTGCAGCCTCTGCTTGGCCGAAACTTCGCCACCGCTAGTGCCTAGATCACGGCTGGAGTCGAGGCTGGCGGCGCTCAGGGTCAGCTGGCTGGTACTGGTGATCAGGCCCTTATCGCGGTTGTCGATGGCGCCGGCGCTGAGCGTCAGCGCCTGTTGGCTGCTCAGCACCCCACCGCGGTTGTCGAGAGCGACGGTGCTGACGTCCAGTTCGGCCTGGCTGAGGATGCTGCCGCCCTGGTTATTCGCCGCGCCTGTATCCAACTGCAAAGCACCACCGCTGGCCAGCAGGCCATTATTGGAGTTATCCAGCGACGCACTGGCAACAGTCAGCGCCTTAACCGCGGAGATAACGCCTTGGTCGTGGTTGTCCAGCTTGCCGGTGAGGCTCACCTGGATATCGCCCTTGCTGGCGAGCACGCCTGCGGCGGAGTTATCCAGGCTGGCGGCGGCGACTGTGAGCTTGGCGGCAGAGAGCACGCCCTTGAGGTTGTTCAGCAGCGCCTGGGTAATCTGCACTTGCAGATGCTGGCCACTGATCACGCGGCCGGCGCTGTTGTTCAGCTGGTTGGCTTTGAGCAGGAAACTCTGACTACTGGAGATCTCGCCGCCGGCACTGTTGTTGAGCGCACCGAGGTTATTCAGCAACAGCGCGCCAGGGGTTGCGATCAGGCCTTTACCACTGTTGTTCAGCGCACCACCTTGCAGGTCGAGGCTCAATGCAGCTTCGCTGATCAGCTCACCGCTGGCGTGTTGATCGAGACCGGTTGCGGTGACCTGCGCATCGCCTTTGGCTGCGATCAGCCCCTGCTCGTAATTGTTGATCTGGCCCGCCGTGACCTTCAAGCCAGCGCCGCTGGTGATCAGACCCTTGCTCTGGTTATCCAGCTGCCCAGTACCGATGGTCAACGCTTGTTTGGCGCTGATGATGCCGCTATTGCTGTTGTCCAGACGGCTGTTGCTAATCGTCAGTTGGCCATCGCTGACCAGCTTGCCGCCCTGGTTGCTCAGGCTGCCGCCACCGACTTCCAGCTTAGTGGCGCTGGAGAGCAAGCCACCGGCACTGTTGTTCAAACTGGCCGCGTTAACTGTCAGGCTGCCGCCGCTGAGCAGCGCGCCCTGTATCTGGTTCTGTAGCTCACCAGTCAATTGCACGCTCAGCGCCTGCTGGCTGCTCAGGGTGCCCGCGTCGCGGTTATCTAGGCTGTCGCCGATCAGCACCAGGCTATCGCGACCGGCGAGCAAGCCCTTGGCGTTGTTCAGCAGGCGCTGGACAGTCAGGGTCAGCCCTTGGTCGCCGATAATGGTGCCGGCGCCGCTGTTGTCCAGCAACGCAGTTGGTTGCCCGCCAGCAGCCTTTACCAGAACGCTGGCTTGGCCCTGAGTGGAGATTTCGCCGCCGCCATTGCGCAGCAGCTTGCTGGCGCTAATATCCAGCCCCTTGCTGGCAGCGATCAGGCCGCCCTTACGGTTATCGATACTATCGGCCACCAGGGTCAGTTTGCCCTGGCTGAGCAGCTCGCCGGCCGTTGTTGCGACGTCGCCCTGCTGGCTCAGCTCGCCGACGCTAATCGCCAGGTCGCCCTTGGCGGCCACCTGGCCACGGTCGCCGTTGCGCAGTTCGGCGGCATCGAGGGTCAGCTTGCCATCGGCGACCACGGTGCCTTGGCTGCGGTTGTCCAGCACAGTGTCCACGCTGACGCTGAGATCCGCCTTGCCGCTGACCTGGCCGCCACGGTTGTCGAGGCTCTTGCCGTCAATGCTCAGGTGTTGTTTCGCGGCGATCAAACCTCCCTGATTATTCAGGCTTCGCCCCTCTAGGGTGACGGAAGCCTGGCTAGAAATTTCGCCACCCTGGTTGTGCACATCGCCCCCGGCAATGACACGCAACCCATTAGCGCTAGCGATCAGGCCGCCGCGGTTATCCAGCCCATCGACGCCGACAGTCAGGTTGCCTTGGGACACGATGCGACCCTCTGCGCCGTTGCTCAAGCCGGCGGCAGTGAGGTTAGTGTTGGCTTTACCACTGAGGGTGCCGGCACGATTATCCAGCAGCCCCCCCACAGTGCTACTCAGCTCGCGGCTGGCGATCACGCTGCCACTGTTGCGCAGGCCGCCACCTATCAGGGTGATATCGCCGTTCAGGTTGCGGCTGTTATCGGCGTTCACACCGGCTTCGATAAGGCCCTGGTTATCCAGTTGGCCACCCTTCAGTTTGATGCTGTCGCGGGCCGCCAAGCTCTGACCCTGAGCGAGGGTCAGGCCCTGCTGCGCCTGCGCGTCAACATGACGCCCAGCATAGGCCTTACTGGTTAGCGCGATGCTCTCGCCCGTGAGGCGGATGTCACGGCTGGCTGCAGCCTGCGCCATGCTCAACTTGCCATTGGCATCAATCTGAATATCGCCCGCGCTGGCAGCCATATTGCCGGCCAGCTTGACGCCGACACCGGCCTCGCTACCAACCAGACGGATCGCTCCGGCATACATGCCGCCGAGGGCGGAGCTGTCGATGGCCAGCAGTGGTTTAGCACTGCCATCATCGGTTTTGGCCGTGACGGCGAGATCATCCGCCTTGACCTGGTTACGCCCAGTGATGACGTTGAGCTTATTGGCGTAAAGCTCAGCGTTGATCTTGGCACTGCGGGTGATCAGGTCGAACTGCTCGATATTACTGGCGTTGAGCCCGCTACCTTCGATGTTTATCTGCCCACTATTTACATCAAAGCGATCAAGGCGCCCGCCCTCTATCACCGGCCTGCCGGTGCTAAGGGTAACGCGCGGGGTGTTGATAAAGCCGCAACCGTCACAGGTGATGCCATGGGGGTTGGCGACTATTACTGCTGCTGATTTGCCAGCCACTTCGGTGTAACCCCTGAGCTGGCTGGTATTGCTTCCGGTGACCTCGTTAAGGATCAGGTTGGCCGCACCGTCTTTGAGATTGGAGTTGCCAACGATGATGCCGCCAAGCTGAGTGCTCTGCAGCCTATCGGTAGTGTTATTTAAGATCAGCCCCTGCTGACCGACGTTGAAGTCGCTGAACGTGTTATGCGACAGACCACTGCCATTGGGCGTGGCGATATTAACTACGGGCACACCATTGCCAGCCTGACCTAGGCTGGCATTACCACCGGCCTGGGCATCCAAGGCCAGTTCGGCCGCCGTGGCCACAATCGGATTAAGGAACAGGACACCGATCAGAACACTGGCAATATTTTGGAAAAATGGTGTGCGAACGTCCATGTAACAACTCCAACCCGTAGGGCTATAAAGCAGAATTCAGAAAAATCAGAAGAACAGGTCGACCCGGAAATACACCGGATGCTCCTGACGCTCGATGGCGTCCGGGCGTTCCAGTGAACGGGCGAAGGTCAGCGAAGCGGCCAAGTGCTGACCACGGGCACTCAGCTCGATGGCATTGCCGGAGAGGCGGCCATGCTGGTCCGGGTTGTAACGCCCGCCGCTGATCACACCCATGTCGTAGGCGAATGCCACGCCGTATTCACTGACAAAGGGCTGCAACGGTTGCCAGCTCACCGCTTTGCGCCAGCGCAGCTGGTTACGCCAGTACGCGCCGCTGTCGCCAGATAGCGATTGCTCCTTGAAGCCACGCACCGAGCTCAAGCCGCCCACGCTGATGCGTTGCGGGCTATACAAGACGTCCTCGCTGCGCTGACCGTTGGCCAGGCTGTCGAAGCTGAACGACTCGCCCCACAGCTGAAACGGCTGCAGGTAGCTCAGGGTTAGGCTGTATTTGTTGTAACGCGCTACGGGCTGGCCACCTTGCGGGTTGCCACTGCGCTGCGCGTCGAAGGCCCCTGTGCCGTGCTGCCAGCCGAGATCGGCGTTGACGAAAGCGCTGCCAATGCGCCGACCATGGTTAAAGCCCAGCTGGGCCTCGGACAGGCGCTGACTGGAGACATCGATCCGATTGCCGAGGATAAAGTTGTTGCTGTTCAGGTGGCTGACACCCAGGCTGACGGCGGTTTTACTCAAGCTGTCGCGGTGCAGTACACGCTCGGCACGCAAGGCGTGGGTTTTGCTGTCGCCATCCTGATCAAAGGCGAAGCCATTGGCCTCACTCTGGGTGCGGTAGTAGCTCTGGCTGTAGCTGTAGTTGAAGGTCCACCAGCCGTACGGCAGGCTGTAGTTGAGGCTCTGGTTGTGCGAGTGGCGGTAGCTGTCGCTGACCGCATCACCGCCGGCGCGTAGGCTCAGTTGATCGGCCAAACCCAGCGGGCTGTCCCAATCCAAGCCCAGACCCCACTGCTGCTCACCGGTACTGAGCTGGCCATCGTTGTGACGCGCCAGGCTCACACGCCACGGTTTGCTGCGCTGCCCTTGCAGCTGCACGCGACTACCACCGACCTGCTGGCCTGGCACCAGCTCAAGCTGGGCCTGGCGCGATGGCAAGCGATTAAGCTGCTCAATCAACTGTTCCAACTCGCGCAGGTTCAGCACTTGCTCGGAGCGCCCAGGAAAGCTCATGGCCAATTCACGATCCGACGCCAGATCCGAGCTATTTAAGCCTTCAAGCTGGCCCTCGACCACTGTGACCTGCAACGTGCCGCTGGAGAGATCCTGCTGCGGCAAGTAGGCACGCGTGGTGACATAACCGCGCCCCAAATAATGATTGGTAATGTCTTTGAGCAGCTGATTGAGCTGCCCGACACCCAGGCACTGGCCATTGTAGGGTTTGAGAATGGCGACCTGATCCGCCGGGCTGAGCAGCGTGGCGCCCACCAAGTTGATCTGTTTGATGGCAAAGCAACGCTCATCGTCGGCAATCGGCTGTGCGGGTAATTGCTCGGTCTTGCCTGGCAGTTGCTGCAACTCATCCAGACGGCGCTCCTGCTCTTGCAGCAGGCGCTCCTGACGTTCGCGGACAAGGTCACGATCTCCTGGCGTTTGCGCCAGCGATACAGCGGGTATAAGTGAGCACATCAGCCAGATGGCCAAGAAATGGCCGGAAGCCATTTTTAACGTTGCGCAGCGACGGCCCGCAGGGTGGCCGCCAGGGATGGCAGGCCATAAAGATTTACTACGAAGAGCCATGCCTTCAGTCCTTTGAATAGCGGGTAAGCAGAAGCAAAAATTCGGCGCGCATTAGAACACATGGCGAGTTGCCATCACTCGCATGACATGTGACATACCTCACATAACCAGACGCTCATCCTGAACTTCTGACCATCGGCAGCTGTCGCGGCGAACCTTACACAAGGCGCCCACGAATGAGAAGCAGCACTCTTAAATGCCAGACATAAAATCGTCGAGAACGATTTTTAACATCGTACAGCGACAACACACAACGTTTGCAGCCAGGGATGGTAGCCAACAAAAAGCCCCCGCAGGCTCTCGCCGGCGGGGGCTTTTTAGTTAGCTAGAACTGAATCAGTTCTTAGCTTTCTTGGCAGCGCGGGTGCGCTCGCCTTCGTCCAAAATCTTCTTACGCAGACGGATCGACTTAGGCGTAACTTCGCACAGCTCGTCGTCCTGGATGAACTCCAGAGCTTGTTCCAGGGTGAACTTCACCGGTGGAACCAGAGCGATGGTTTCGTCTTTACCGGAAGCACGCATGTTGTCGAGCTTCTTGCCTTTGGTTGGGTTAACGCCCATGTCAGTGTCACGGCTGTTAAGACCAACGATCTGACCGTTGTAGATTTCCTGGCCGTGCTCAACGAACAGCTTGCCGCGCGCCTGCAGGGTTTCCAGGGAGTAGGTCAGTGCCTTGCCGGTTTCAACCGAAACCAGTACGCCGTTCTGACGGCCGGACATTTGACCGGACTTCATGGTGTCGTAACGATCGAAGATCGAGGTCAGGATGCCAGCACCGTTGGTCAGGGTCAGGAACTGGTTACGGAAACCGATCAGACCGCGAGCAGGGATGTTGTATTCCAGACGTACACGGCCTTTGCCATCCGGCACCATGTTGGTCAGGTCGCCTTTACGCAGGCCCATCTCTTCCATGACCTTGCCCTGGGATTCTTCCGGGGTGTCGATGGTGACGTTTTCGAACGGTTCGTGCTTCACGCCGTCAACCTGACGGATGATCACTTCTGGACGACCAACACCCATTTCGAAGCCTTCGCGACGCATGGTTTCGATCAGTACCGAGAGGTGCAGCTCACCACGGCCGGAGACCTTGAACTTGTCAGCCGAGTCGCCTTCCTCAACGCGCAGAGCAACGTTGTACAGCAGCTCTTTGTCCAGACGCTCTTTGATGTTACGGCTGGTGACGAACTTGCCTTCTTTACCGCAGAACGGCGAATCGTTGACCTGGAAGGTCATGGATACGGTCGGCTCGTCGACGGTCAGCGGCTTCATCGCTTCAACATTGTTGATGTCGCACAGGGTGTCGGAGATGAACAGCTGGTCCATACCGCTGACGCAGACGATGTCGCCGGCAGTGGCTTCTTCAACGTCGATGCGGTGCAGACCGTGGTGACCCATCAGCTTGAGGATACGACCGTTGCGGCGCTTGCCGTCGGCGTCGATGGCAACCACTGGGGTGTTTGGCTTGACCTTGCCGCGAGCAATACGACCAACACCGATAATGCCGAGGAAGCTGTTGTAGTCCAGTGCCGAGATTTGCATCTGGAACGGGCCGTCGATATCAACCTTAGGCGACGGTACGTTGTCGACGATGGACTGATACAGCGGGGTCATGTCTTCAGCCATGGCGGTGTGCTCCAGACCGGCAATGCCGTTCAGGGCCGAGGCGTAGACAACTTTGAAGTCCAGCTGCTCTTCGGTGGCACCGAGGTTGTCGAACAGGTCGAAGATCTGGTCCAGAACCCAGTCCGGACGCGCGCCTGGACGGTCAACCTTGTTGATCACCACGATTGGACGCAGGCCGGCTTCGAAGGCCTTCTTGGTCACGAAGCGAGTCTGTGGCATCGGGCCGTCTTGGGCATCAACCAGCAGCAGCACGGAGTCAACCATCGACATCACACGCTCAACTTCGCCGCCGAAGTCGGCGTGGCCGGGGGTGTCAACGATGTTGATGTGGTAGCCGTTCCAGTTGATCGCGGTGTTCTTGGCGAGAATGGTAATGCCGCGCTCTTTTTCCTGGTCGTTGCTGTCCATCACGCGCTCGTCGTTGAGCTCGTTGCGCTCAAGGGTGCCGGACTGACGCAGAAGTTTGTCTACCAGGGTGGTCTTACCATGGTCAACGTGGGCAATGATGGCGATGTTGCGTAGATTTTCGATCACGTGTGTATCTCGATCAGAGGATTCGGTGTGCCGCCTAGTGTAGGTGGCGAATATTAACTAACTGCGATTTCGGCTCGGCGGCGTGAAACGTGAATCACGCCGCCGGTATGTCGGGAGGGCGATGGCGGATGCTACCGCCATTCAACCCGGGCGTTTTATGTCGGACGATAAACGCGCACATTGGCATGCCCCTCGCTAAGCAGGTGGTGGGCATGCAAACGGCTCATGACGCCTTTGTCGCAATACAGCAAGTATTGGCGCGCGTCATCCAGCTCTTTGAAACGGCTGTTGAGGGCATAGAAGGGCAGCGTTTGCACCTCAATACCGGCCAACTCGAGCGGCTGCTCTTCGGCATTATCCGGATGACGGATGTCGATCACCACATGACCGCTCAACGCTTCATTAACTTCCTCGACCTGAACGTCTTTGCCGAGCTCATCGATCACTTTGTCGATGGGCAACAAGGTCGCGCACTCCAAGGCGCGCTCAAGCACGGCCATATCGAAATGGCTCTCTTCATGCTCGACGCGCAGCTTCTTCGCCTTGGTGGTCGGGTTGACTGAAATCACCCCGCAGTACTCCGGCATGTGCTTGGCGAACTCGGCAGTGCCGATCTGCGTGGCAGTGTCGATGATGTCTTGCTTGTGGGTGGCTAAGAGCGGACGCAGCACCAGCATCTCGGTAGCCGAGTCGATCACCGCAAGGTTCGGCAGCGTTTGACTGGAGACCTGAGAAATCGCCTCACCGGTGACCAGCGCATCAATCTGTAAGCGCTCGGCCATGCGCGTGGAGGCGCGCAGCATCATGCGCTTGAGGATAACGCCCATGTGGCTGTTATCGACCTTGCCGAGAATTTCGCCCAGCACCTCTTCAAACGGCACGCTAACAAAGAGTACGCGCTGCGAGCTGCCGTATTTCTGCCAGAGGTAGTGCGCCACTTCCATTACGCCCAGCTCGTGAGCGCGGCCGCCGAGGTTGAAGAAGCAAAAATGGGTGACCAAGCCACGACGCATCATTTGGTAGGCGGCGACGGTGGAGTCGAAACCACCACTCATCAATACCAGGGTCTGTTCCAGTGAGCCCAGCGGATAACCGCCCAGGCCTTCGTGCTGGTGATGAATAACAAACAGGCGCTGGTCGCGGATTTCCATCCGCACAATCACTTCTGGGTCTTTCAGTGAGATGCCGGCCGCACCGCACTGCTGGCGCAACTGGCTGCCAACATAGCGCTCAACATCCATGGAGCTGAACGCGTGCTTGCCGGCGCGCTTGCAGCGCACGGAGAAGACCTTGCCCGGCAATTGATCGGCAAAATGCAGCTTGCACTTGGCCAGCACATCGTCGAAATCACCCAAGGGGTACTCATCGACTTGCAGGAAATGGACAATGCCCGGCGTACAGCTCAAACGCTCGATCATCGCCTGCAGGGTTTTCGCCTCACTGACCTGAGTCTCGACTTCCAAGTTGTCCCACACGCCGCTGACTTGCAGCTGTGGATCGAACTCACGCAAAACCGAGCGAATGTTCTTCGCTAGCTGCCGGATAAAGTGCTTACGCACTGGCCGGCTCTTGATGGTGATTTCGGGGAAGACTTTAACAATCAGTTTCATGAAAACAGTAAGCGCCGAGGCCGCGAAAAAACAGGGGCGCGGATTATAGCGGAAATTGCTCACGCTTTGATCAAAAATCCTCACACCACCAAAACGCGCACCATTTAAGTGCCCATCGCAAATATCGCGCACCATAATGAAGCAAATATTTATCACAGAGCACTGCGCAGCCCCCGCCAGCCCTGAGTTTCACGGCTTGCACCCATTGCTGTGCACTGGCATGCAATTTGCTCCCTTGTGAGGCAGGACGCTCCGGAGGACTATGCCGCCGGGCCGCACCATACTATTGAGGGCTCACCATTCCGAGCCTTAGCCACCTGGAGGACAGCATGTCGAAGTCGATTCAACTTATTAAAGAGCACGACGTGAAGTGGGTAGACCTGCGCTTCACTGACATTCGCGGCAAGCAGCACCACATCAGCATGCCCGCTCGCGACGCGCTGGACGAAGACTTCTTCGAAGTCGGCAAAATGTTCGACGGCTCCTCCATCGAAGGCTGGAAAGGCATCGAAGCCTCCGACATGATCCTGCTGCCGGATGACAGCTCCGCTGTACTGGACCCGTTCACCGAAGAGCCAACCCTGATCCTGGTTTGCGACGTGATTGAGCCGTCGACCATGCAAGGCTACGAGCGCGACCCACGCGCCATCGCCAAGCGCGCCGAAGAGTTCCTGAAAACCACCGGCATCGGTGACACCGTATTTGTTGGCCCAGAGCCAGAGTTTTTCATCTTCGACTCCGTTAAGTACAAGTCGGACATGTCTGGCTCGATGTTCAAGATTTTCTCCGAACAGGCCTCGTGGAACAGCGACGCTGACACCGAAGGCCGCCAGGGCAACAATGGCCACCGCATCGGCGTGAAAGGCGGCTACCTGCCGACTCCACCAGCCGACTCGGATCACGAAATCCGTACCGCCATGTGCAACGCTCTGGAAGAAATGGGCCAGATCGTTGAAGTGCATCACCACGAAGTAGCTGCTGGCCAGAACGAAATCGGGGTTAAGTTCAACACCCTGGTTGCCAAAGCCGACGAAGTGCAGACCCTCAAGTACTGCGTACACAACGTCGCCGAAGCCTACGGTCGCACCGCTACCTTTATGCCGAAGCCGCTGTATGGCGACAACGGCTCGGGCATGCACGTACACATGTCCATCGCCAAAGACGGTAAGAACACCTTCGCCGGTGAAGGCTATGCCGGCTTGTCCGATACCGCCCTGTACTTCGTTGGCGGCATCATCAAGCACGGTAAGGCGCTGAACGCCCTGACCAACCCAGCCACCAACTCCTACAAGCGTCTGGTGCCTGGCTTCGAAGCGCCGGTCATGCTGGCTTACTCGGCACGCAACCGCTCAGCCTCGATCCGTATTCCTTACGTCGCCAGCCCACGAGGCCGTCGTATCGAAGCACGCTTCCCGGATCCAGCAGCCAACCCGTACCTGTGCTTCGCGGCACTGCTGATGGCCGGCATCGACGGCATCCAGAACAAGATCCACCCTGGCGATGCTGCCGATAAGAACCTCTACGACCTGCCTCCAGAAGAGTCCAAGCTGATCCCGCAAGTGTGCGGCAGCCTGAAAGAAGCGCTGGAAGCACTGGAAGCCGACCACGACTTCCTGCTCAAGGGCGACGTGTTCACCAAGGACTTCTTGGAATCCTTCACCGAGCTGAAATCGGAAGAAGAAGTTAAGGTTCGCACCTTCGTACACCCACTGGAATACGACCTGTACTACAGCGTCTAAACCAGCAAGCAGTACAAAAGGCCACCTTCGGGTGGCCTTTTTGCGTTTAATGGCCGCTGCGTGAGAACCCAACAGCACCGTTTAACCCGATGTTTTCTGCGCTGGCACACGCCCGTTCATCAACACGCTTGCCAGAGCGCCCGACCAGTGCAAGGCTTAGCGCACATTAATCGGGAGAGTCAGGCATGCGCCCTTTACTCATCTGCCTGTTGCTGAGCCTGGCGTTGCCAGCCAGTGCACAGATCTACAAATACACCGACGCCAATGGCAACACGGTATTCACCGACCAGCCGCCGGAAGGCCAGGCAACCCAGGATGTCCAGCTACCGGCAACCAATAGCGTGTCGATGCCGGTACCTACTAGTAGCGCGCCGACTGCATCGACCTCCGACCCAGCCGGCAACGCAGCGCCCTACAGCACCTTGCAACTAACCGGCATTCCCGATGATGAAGCGATGCGCTCCAACAACGGCACGTTCAGCATCGGCGTTGATATCCAGCCGCGCCTGGCTAACAACCACCGCCTGCGCTTGTTGCTAGATGGTAAGCCCCACGGCTCACCGAGCAATGTACCGCGCCTGCAAGTGAGCAATGCTGATCGCGGTGAGCACAGCGTGGCCGTGGAGGTACTTAACGGCGAACAGTCGATCCAGCAGAGCGCCACCACCACCTTTACCGTGCAGCGGGTCAATACCAGCAGCCCCGCCTTGCGACCAAAACCAACACCCAAGCCAGCCACCTGACCTATGCGCCATTTGCTGTTCTGCTGCCTGATGCTACTTGCCCTGCCCACCCTAGGGCAGGTCTACACCTACATAGACGCTGAAGGGAATCGCGTCTTCACGGACAAGCCTCAGTCCGGCAATGCCGAACGTGTCGAGCTAGCGCCCAGCAACTCGATGCCCGCCATCCAGACCCAAGCCGCTCCTGCTGCAGAGGCGCCGCCGGAGCCCGGTCAGCGCTACAGCCTGTTGCGCATTCTGGTGCCACAACCCGACGCCAGCATTCGCGACAGCGCCGGCAACCTGATTGTCAGCATCAATAGCGAGCCTAAACTCTTCCCTCAGCACAGCTATCGCCTGCTATTGGACGGCAAACAAGTCGGCGAAGTCGGTAGCAGCCCCGTTTTTCCGCTGGAAAATATCGACCGCGGCACCCATCAACTGGCGGTAGAAGTTATCGACCAACAAGGCCGTATTATCGAGCGCACGCCTAACCAGCCGTTCCATATGTTGCGAATATCCCTGGCGCAAAAGCGCATGGTTACCCCGTGCAAAAAAGTCGATTACGGCGTACGCCCAGAATGTCCGCTCAAAGACAAACCACCAGAAAAGAAAGACATCCCCTTCGTGCCTTTTATCTAGCCCGGCACAAAGCACCAATTCGGTGCACTTATTCTCACGTATTTCTATACTCTCCCTGTTTTGGGTCGCCATGCGCGACCCGGCTGCGCTGCAAAGCAGCTAATTCCCGGCATCCCACGGCCAAACACGCTTCTTTTCGGGGCTTTGGTTTGCTTCTTGCATTTTCCAGCTGCATTGCTGGAACCCAAGGGTCTGCTGACATCCCACTATGATCATCAACGACGCGCTGCACCGCCTGCTGCTGGACAACCTGACCACCGCCACCTTGCTGCTCAATGACAACCTGCGTCTTGAGTACATGAACCCGGCAGCGGAGATGCTCCTGGCCGTCAGCGGTCAACGCAGCCATGGGCAATTCATCAGCGAACTGTTTACCGAATCCAGCGAAGCACTGAGCGCACTGCGCCAGGCCGTGCAGCAGGCACACCCGTTCAACAAACGCGAAGCAGTACTGACCTCGGTCAACGGCCAAACCCTGACCGTCGACTATGCCGTGACCCCGGTACTCAGTCGTGGGCAAACCCACCTGCTGTTAGAGGTGCACCCGCGCGACCGTCTGCTGCGCATCACCAAGGAAGAGGCGCAGCTGTCCAAGCAGGAAACCACCAAGATTCTGGTGCGCGGCCTGGCTCATGAGATCAAGAACCCACTCGGCGGCATTCGCGGCGCCGCACAGCTGCTGGCGCGCGAACTGCCCGAGGAAAGCCTCAAGGATTACACCAACGTGATCATCGAGGAGGCCGACCGCCTGCGTAACCTGGTGGACCGTATGCTCGGCTCAAACAAACTGCCGTCCCTGGCACTGACCAACGTGCACGAAGTACTGGAGCGCGTCGGTAGCCTGGTGGAAGCGGAAAGCCAAGGCAGCATCACCTTGGTGCGCGATTACGACCCGAGCATCCCGGACGTGCTGATCGATCGCGAGCAAATGATCCAGGCTGTGCTCAATATTGTGCGCAATGCCATGCAAGCCATCGGCTCGCAAAATGATCTGCGCCTGGGCCGCATCACCCTGCGCACCCGCGCCTTGCGCCAGTTCACCATCGGCCATTGCCGCCATCGCCTGGTGACCAAGATCGAGATCATCGATAACGGCCCCGGCATTCCGGCTGAACTGCAAGAAACCATCTTTTACCCCATGGTCAGCGGGCGTGCCGACGGCACCGGCCTGGGCCTGGCCATCACCCAGAACATCATCAGCCAGCACCAAGGCTTGATTGAGTGCGAAAGCCATCCTGGCCACACCGTGTTCTCGATCTTCCTGCCGCTGGAACAAGGAGTAACCTCGTCATGAGTCGCAGTGAAACCGTCTGGATTGTCGATGACGACCGCTCCATCCGCTGGGTCCTGGAAAAGGCGTTGCAGCAGGAAGGCATGACCACCCAGAGCTTCGACAGCGCCGACGGGGTGATCAGCCGCCTGAGCCGCCAACAGCCGGACGTGATCATTTCCGACATCCGCATGCCAGGGGCCAGTGGCCTGGAGTTGCTGGCACGCATTCGCGAACTGCACCCACGCTTACCCGTCATTATCATGACCGCCCACTCCGACTTGGACAGCGCAGTGGCGTCCTACCAGGGCGGCGCATTCGAATACCTGCCCAAGCCTTTCGACGTCGACGAAGCCGTCTCGCTGGTCAAGCGCGCCAATCAGCATGCTCAGGAGCAACAAGGCCTGAGCGTACCCGTCGAGCAGCCACGCACGCCGGAAATCATCGGTGAAGCGCCGGCCATGCAGGAGGTGTTCCGCGCCATTGGCCGCCTCTCGCACTCCAACATCACTGTGCTGATCAACGGCGAATCCGGTACCGGCAAAGAGCTGGTCGCTCACGCCCTGCACCGCCACAGCCCGCGCGCCGCCTCGCCGTTTATCGCCCTGAACATGGCGGCGATTCCTAAAGACTTGATGGAGTCGGAACTGTTCGGCCATGAGAAAGGCGCCTTTACTGGCGCCGCCAACCAGCGGCGCGGCCGTTTCGAGCAGGCCGACGGCGGTACGTTGTTTCTCGATGAAATCGGCGACATGCCGGCGGATACCCAGACTCGCCTGCTGCGTGTGCTGGCTGATGGCGAGTTCTACCGCGTCGGCGGCCATACGCCGGTGAAGGTCGATGTACGCATCATCGCCGCCACCCACCAAAATCTGGAAACCCTGGTGCAAGCGGGCAAGTTTCGCGAAGACCTGTTCCACCGCCTCAACGTGATTCGCATCCATATTCCTCGGCTGTCCGATCGCCGCGAGGACATTCCCACCCTCGCTCGACACTTCCTCAGCCGCGCGGCGCTGGAGCTGGCGGTTGAGCCCAAGCTGTTGAAAAGCGAAACCGAAGACTACCTGCAGCACCTGCCGTGGCCTGGTAACGTGCGCCAGCTGGAGAACACCTGCCGCTGGATCACCGTCATGGCCTCTGGCCGAGAAGTGCATGTCAGCGACCTTCCGCCCGAACTGCTCAGCCAACCTCAAGAAAACGCCCCCGCCAGCAACTGGGAACAGGGATTGCGGCAATGGGCTGATCAGGCGCTGGCGCGCGGCCAGTCAAGCCTGCTGGACACTGCAGTGCCTGCGTTCGAGCGGATCATGATCGAAACCGCCCTTAAACACACCGCCGGACGTCGCCGCGACGCCGCCGTATTACTGGGCTGGGGCCGCAACACCCTGACGCGCAAAATCAAAGAACTGGGCATGAACGTCGACAGCAGCGATGACGAGGATGGCGACGACTAACGCACTGCGCGCCACTCACAATAAAAAACGGGCCCTATGGGCCCGTTTTTTCATGCGGCAAACACCCTGAAAAATGCGCCAGAGCAATGCACCCGATCAACTTGATGCACAGCAGCAGTTCACGCGTGCACCCTGAACATTGCCAAAACACACTTAACCCGCTCTAAGGCCCAGCATTTACAGCGCATTCAGCCAGCGTAATAAAACTGGCACACAGCCTGCATAGACTCAAGTAATCCAGTTTTGGGGACCTTGGTACAGGCAGGCCGGGGAATCCCCTCTTTTATTGCTCCACCAGGCTGACCACCAGCCGCCAGCGCCCGTCCACGTTCTCAGCGCGCCACTCGCCGCGCAGTGGACGGGCCGCCACCACCCTCAGCAACAGATCCTTGCGCTCACGCTGCAAACGCCAATTGGCCAACCGCCCCTGCACCTTCAGCTGGCCTTGTTGTTCGCGGCCAAAGCTCTGCAGACGCAAGATAAATACACCCCCCACATGCTCTTCACGCGGCACCGGCTCGACGTTGAACCACAGTTCAAGGCCTTGCTCGCGCACCTCTACCTGCTCGAGCCAGAGTGGGTCCGGCTGAAACAACCGACCGATCATCAAACCGATCAAAAACCCAAACAGTGCCAACGAACCAATTACCCGCACCCACGGACGGGGTCGCGGGTCTGTAGAATACTGCTCGCCTTCAAGCTCGGAGCCGCGCATGTTTCACGTCATCCTTTTTCAACCGGAAATCCCGCCCAATACCGGCAACATTATCAGGCTCTGCGCTAACAGCGGCTGCCACTTGCACCTGATCGAGCCTTTGGGCTTTGATCTGGATGACAAACGCCTACGCCGCGCCGGGCTGGATTATCACGAATATGCCACCTTGCAGCGCTACCCCGACCTTGCCAGCTGCCTGGAGAGCCTCGGCCAACCGCGGGTATTTGCCTTTACCACCAAGGGCACGCAACTGTTCCATCAGGTGCGCTACCAGCCGGGCGATGCGTTCCTGTTCGGCCCAGAAAGCCGGGGCTTGCCACAGGAAGTCCGCGACAGCCTGCCCGCCGAGCAGCGCCTGCTACTACCCATGCGCCCCGGCTGTCGCAGCCTAAACCTGTCTAATACCGTGGCCGTAGCGGTGTACGAAGCCTGGCGCCAGCATGATTTCGCCATGGATCAAACGGCAGCCATCACGCCGTAGCAATAGCGCACTGGTTTTTCCACACACAAAAAGGCCACCCCATCAGGTGGCCTTTTTGTGTGTTAACGGTAGAGTTCGCGGCGAAAGATCAAGGGTACAGCCCCTTTGTAAATGCCAAAACTGGCCAGCCCCACAGCAGCCTGACGCGTCGTCCCGTTCCACGGGTAATGCAACCAGTTGGGGGCACTGGCAAAACGCACTTGCACCGACCCATCGTTACCACTGCCTGGGGCACTCAGCTGCACGCGGCCCACGCCGGCAACTGGCGCAACCAGACTCGGCGAGGTTTCCGTGGCGCCCAGGTTGCCGGTGTAGTTAAACAGCTCGGGCGTACCCAGCACGCTGCTGGTGGTGCAGGTATCCAGGCCCTCAGCTTGAAAACTTCCGCCAGCGATGTTTTGCCAGGTCTCCAGTGCCACGGGCAGGCTTAGGCTTTGCAGCTCGGAGCCATGGGCGTTGCCGATACGCAGGCGACCCAAGCGTACTTCACTACCCGGTAGATCCGTGAAGTCGAAACTGTAGTCGGTGCAGGCACCGCCAGTCCCATGACACGCGCCATCAACATCGGTCAGCACAGCCGCCGTAAAGCGCTGCTTGAGCTTGGCCATAAATGGATAATCATCGCTGCTGGGGAACAGTGCCGCTTGGTAGACCAGCTGCTCGCCGGACCAACTGTAGGTGCGCCGACCGTCACCATCACCGGCACCGGCGACACTCAGGCTGGCACTCCCCTGGCTGAGCAGACGCGCATCCAGCCCGGCGATACCTGTGAACGAGCTGTAGCTACCGACAGCGGGTGCTGCCAACTTCCAGAATGCACCGCGATCATAATTTGTGGTCACCCCTCCTGCGCGGTTATAGCCCGTAAGGGCAAGGCTTGGCTGGCGCCCGCTGGCGAAATCCATAGGCTGGCCTTGATAGCTGAAGGCACTGCCACAGCTCGGCGTGATACTGGCACTGCCCACTGCGCCTAAATACGCGGGGATAAACCGCCCCACCAGCGCACTGCTGCCGCCGCTGACCGTCTCGCCATCCAAATAAGCGCCCGCTGGTGGAGTGGCGATGATGTTGAATACGCCCACCTCTGAGATCGAGGTGGTTGCGGCGGTCTGCCCGCCCAGCGCGTGGGCATAATTGCTCGGCGACATCTGACCATTGGCACCACCCGCCGGGGCCTGTACGGCACTGCTAAGCAAAATGCCGGAATGGGCGAAGTTTGGCGTGGTGAGATTGCCTGTGCACAATTGCGCAGCGGTTAAGGCCTCGCCATCGACCTGCCAAGCGACAGCGCGAACGCGCAGCGGGAAGCTGTCACCGGCGCGCACACCGGGAAACAGGGTGCAGTTTTCGTCAGCACTGCTGCACGTGCTATCGGTTTGCAGGCATAACCCATAGGGCTTACTGACAAACAAATCAGCACCACTGAGGGTCAACCCTGGGTCGGCAGTGGCCGTACTGCCCGCGTAACTGGCATTAAGCGTCATCTGCCCGGCATCGTCGTAACGCACCAACAGCGGCGCGGTACCGGTTGCATCGAAGTTGAGCGCCAGACTAACCGCAGTGCCGCGCACATCACTGCCATTGACCACCACCGGCTGAGTGCCGCTGGCAGGGTTGCTGTATGCCGAGGTGAAGTTGACGTTTCGGCTTACGCTGGCGAACGCCGGCACACACTGCAATCCATTGTCTGACTTGCGCACAGCACTGATGGTGGCCCCAGTGGGCTTGGCCGCAAGCATGTTTGGCACTTGCAGCAGCAAGCCACTGTCGGCATAAGTAATCCGGCAGTTACTGCTAGAACAGACGGGCACGCTCAGCGCCTTGGTTGCCGGCGTCGAGGCTTGCACGCCAAGGGTTACCACGCTCGGCGTTGCCACGCTCAGCCGCACCTGGGCAGTGCCACCGCTGAAGTTGATAACATTGCCACCTCCCGTAGCGGGCGCCACGGCTGACCAATAGCTGGTTGGGCTCAAGGTTACGCTAACCGGCTCGGTGAACAGGCTGCTGCAACTGCTGTTGAGGCAAGCCCGAATGGTCACAGGTTGCGGGTTACAGGTCAGCGCCGTGTCGGCATAGGTGAACTCAAAATGGTCAATTTGCTGCGCTGTCGGCTTGATGGTGGTGGCACAGACCTGCAAATCATCCAACTCATGAATATTCGTCGAACCACCGGTGGAGCCCGTCAGGGACAAGTAAAAATCGGCCGGTAATGGCGCTTGGTTGTTGGCGGCCACCAGCACATTCACGGAATCCAGGTTGGGCAATACGACAAAACCACCGCCGGTATCACGCTCAACCGTGACCAGCGCCTGACTGCTAAAACGACCATCAATGGTGATGCGGTAAGTATGCCCGGGACCGGGCGTCGCACCGGCTATATCAACGCCTGGGTTGAGGTTAGCTGGGGTCCCAGCGATATAGCGGTAGCCCGAGGTATAGGGGCTTAGGCCAGAGCCGCGGATTGCCACCGAATCAAGGCGGCGGCCAGGCCCATTCGAGCCGCCTTCGGTGGAAAAGTTACCGTACTCATCAATGCCCACACCCAGCCAGCCACCGGCAAAACCGGGATTGGCCGCATTACCGCGAGTGCCGTACCCCAGAGGCCCGCCAAAGGCGCCAGGTTGTGGCGCCACCGCTGCATCGGAAAGCACCACAGCCATACCGTCGGCACCGCTGCCGCTGTAGGCGAAGTGCTTAAACTGCACTTGGATGTAGTTACCTGCGGCAGGAAACAAACGTTGCAGGGTCGAAGCCGTGGCCACGTTGCCCTGGTTGCTGGTCAGGCGCATCCGCTGATTAGTCACCGTCGGGGTAAAAGCCGTGGCACCCCGACTGGCAACGGCCCAGTTATCGCCCAGGGTTGGATTATTAAAATTGTCACTGAAACACTGCAGGCGCAGCGCGCATGCATGCCGTTCTTCATACTGCTGGGTAATCTGCGCCGGGCTAAGTGCGCTGGTGTAAATACGTAGTTCGTCTAGATCACCATCAAAGTAACGCCCTGCAAAATTCTGGTCAGACCCCAACTGCAACGGATCATTGTTGGCCACAGGGGTGCCATTGAAACTGGCCTGCCCCGCCAACACGCCATTAATGTAAATGCGCTGATCACCAGGAGCATAGCGCACCAGCACATGGCTCCATTGCCCAACGGGCACGGCAGTTGTGCTGTTGAATTGGCGGGTGTTGGAGGGCGCGGTTGTCTGCCACCACCAATTAACCGTGCCATTGGGGTTGAGATGGAACTCGTAGTTCTCATCCTTGGACACTAAGGTCATCAACCCAGAGCTGGGTAACCGGCGTGGCTTGACCCACAAACCGATTGAAAAACTGTCCTGTAGATCCAGCAGGTTGCTATCCGCGCGCTGTACATATTGATTGGACGAGGTTGTGAAGGTGCCGTAACCACAGGTTCCTTGCGCATTAACCTGAGGTCGCGCTGGCTCCGTACTCGCCGTACTGGCACCGTTACTGACAGTGCCATGCAGATCATTTCCAGAAGCATCCAACACTTCGCCGGCAGCGCCTGTCCAGCTAGCCTCGTCAAGCGACCAACTCAAGATCGGGGCAACGGTGTTGGTACATAGTCCAGCAAAGCCAGCTAGATCAATCGCCGCATTGTTATAGGTAAGCGAACTGCTACCACCCGGAGTGTTAGCGCTGCCCACCGAGGTGACTGCGCCGTTGAGGGTCAGGCCATTACCGAAGCTGATACTGCCGGTGACATACACAAAGCCATTAATCGTGACGTTGTTGCCCAGTGATAAGCTGCCGTTAACCACTAGGATCAGATCCTGCGGATTACCACCGGCATTCAGCTGACTATTGTTACCTAGCGACAGGCCACCGTTGACGAACACTCGTGTGGTGGGGCCGCCAGTGGTGGTTAGGCTCCAGCCGTTACTGGAAGTGCCTCCCCCAAAGTAGTGGTCGCCCGCACCCAAGCTGCGGTCACTGGCCCCAATAGCCGGTGAGTTCTGCCATGGCACGCCAGCCAGCGTCAGCTGATTGCTGGAGTTACCGGTGATGCTGCCAGGAAATACAGATGAGCAGGTGGCCGCCATAAGCCCAGGGCTGAGAACCGTGGACACAACTAACAACAGGCACCGAAATACGTTCATCTAACGCTCCACCGTGGCGATTAGCTGCCGATAGGCATAGTCAGAGCGCCCGCCTGGCGAGCCGTTTTGCGCGGTCGCCGTGAGACGGAATATCTGTACTGGACGACCCTCGTTATCGATGTAGCTATTGGCCGTACAGGCGACGCTTACTGAAAACTCGGCCAAAGCACTGCCCGCTTGGCTCGGGGTACCTGTTGCACAGCTGGCGGTTTTATAGGCGCGGCTAATGCCCCACTCCAATCCAGCGCGAGCAGCCTGATAAGCGCGCGCCTGCTGAATAGCCAGGCTGTTACTGCCGTGCTGAGTCGTCGACAAGCGCGACATGGCGATGACCACCATACTCATCACAATCATCACGAACATCGCCGCCACCAGCCCAAAACCCCTGACTTTGGCGGGCACGTTTTTTTCAGGGCGCATTATCGACATGTACCTGTTGCAGTAGTTGCAGGTTTTCCCCTGCCTGGCTGATGCTCAAGCTCAGATTGAGCAAGCCGGCCCGCTGAGTAGAGCCGGGGGCATATTCAAAACCGCTTTGGGCGCAATTTACGCTGCTGGCAACGGGTTGCGCGGCAGACCCTGAAGGCGGAGCCGCCGGGATTGCATTCAATAGTTGATTGTAGCTGTAGCGCACCAGCTGGCTGTTCTGGCAACGATAGCCAACAACCGTTTCCGCCAAATACAAGCGGCGCTGCGGCGAGGCAAACGCAAAGTCGAAGCTGCCTCCCGGCATACTGCCTAAGGCAATCAGACTTTCATTAGCAGGTGCTCCGCTAAGCAGGCTAAACGTGGTGCCCGTGAGCGTGATAACGCCAGGATTAAGCGGTGCCCATACATTGCCCCCGGGCACTGGATTACCCGCCGACTGGGCACCTGTGTTGTAAATCACCAGCCAACGTGCGCCCGCTGGGTTGAACGCAGGGTCCAGCACCTGCACAGTGTTACAACTCCCATCCACGTTACTGCTGCCGCAACTGCCCACGGCAGCGCTGGAAAATCGCAAGCCATCGCCGCCGATCCGGTTAGGTCGGTAACGCGCGGCACTGTGAATAAGCAGAAGCTCCATGGCCTGACCATCGGCCGACACACGCACGGAATTTGGAATGGCCAGCCGCACATCGCGAGTCATACGGCTCAACGCTCCGGCAGCCTGATCAACCAATACGGCACGCCGGCTCTGGTCAATAAAACTATTTAAGGGTCCCGACATCACCGTACTGACGAGCACTGCCACGGTGCCAGCCAAGGCAATCACAATCACCAACTCAACCAAGGTAAATGCATGGCTGCGCTTTAGGGACATTGATCGACTCCCGCCGCGTTCAGCTCGCCATAGCAGGTGCGATAACCGCTCAGCAACAGCGACTGATTACCCGGATCGGTGACCTGGACGTCAACCTGCATGGCCGCCACACCATTCCAGCTGGCCTGCGGTTGAACCGTGACATCAACCCGGTAATTTGCCAGCGCGGCAATCGCCACACCACGAGCATTGCGGGCACCGTTGTCACTTAGGCCACGGTAGTCACAGACATCATTAAACACATCACGGCTAGCCGGCACCGCTTGGCAAGCCGTCAGGGTGGCGGGGTCGAGATAGGGCAGGAGGAGGATTTCCTCCAGATAGGCTTCGGCAATCGTCAGGCTTTGTTGACGTAGCAGCGGATCGGCCGAACGCCCGGTAATAGAGGCCATAGCACTGTAAAGAGCGGCTGCAGCGATGCCAATAATCACAATGGTGAGCACCAGCTCAATCAGGGTCATGCCGCGCTGACGAGTCATTGCACCATTCCGGTTTCGCCCGCCACGTTGATGGTGAAGCTGCCAATAGCGGCACTGGCCGCACCGCCCAGCGGACGACCTTCGGAGTCGAATATTACGGGGAAATTAGTTGGCGAAACCGTTACGCCATTGGGTACTTGCAGGTTGGCGAAAGGGCTGGAGCCGTCGGGGCCAATCACCTCAAGGGTATAGGCACCCGAACTACAGTTAGCGGCCTGACGCAGGCGATAACCACCAGAGCTCAAGCTGACTTGGGTTAGGCAAGCGCTGGCCACGGCCAGCTTTTGCCCATAACGCACGGCGGCCAGACTTTCTTCGTAAAAAAGGCGCTCATCGAACACCTGCCGTTCGAAGAAGCGCGGCCCCACCACTGCCGCGAGGATGCCGGTGATCACAATCACCATAATCAACTCGACCAAGGTGAAGCCGCGCATTTTCATTGCTGCAATCAGCAGCCAGCGGTAGAGGCAGCTGTTGGCGCAACAATGACTGGAACCCCACCTGAAGCTGCAGCCGTGTAGGTAAAGGAGCATGTGGCTGGAGTTGGGGCACTGGCCACTCGAATGACCAGCGGGGCAGTATTGCCGCCACCCGTTGTATTGAACGATGCGGGGTCAAGCTGAGCGGCGGCGACAATGCCAGCAGTGGTCGCTGCGGGATAGAAGAAACGCATAGTTACATCCCCACCCTCTAGAGTAACCGAGGTATTTGCTGCAGTACCTTTAGCCAAGGCTACCGAATGCGCGATCGCAGAGGCGCTTCTAACCGAACCCAAAGCACCGTTAAGCGTGGCTATGCGAGCGTCTTGGCCTAAGTTGGCAAACCGTGGCAAGGCAAACGCCGCCAGGATACCCAGAATCACAATCACCATAATCAGTTCGATCAGGGTAAAACCGCTTTGTTGTTTTTTCATGGCTCTACTTCCTCACGGTATCAGTTGAAGACGTTAGCTACTTCGCCGGTGTTGGCGTTGTAGGTGATGGTGTCATCGGCACCATCCAACTGGTAGGTGTATGTACAAATAGTGGTGGCTGCGGTGGTGACATAGTCGACAGTGCCCGCAGCGGTACCCACGGACGGCGCCGAACCTTGCAGAATATTGGTAAACACCTCATTGCAGGTGGCCGGGCTCATGGCCGTAGTCGCCGCCGGGGTGCCCGCACTGTTGATACCAATCGGCCAGCCATTGGCATTGACGTCGACGTTGTTATTGCCGAAGCCTTGCAGGTCGATCTGGCAGTTACCGCCGGTGCACCCCTGAGTGCCACCATTACGGTTCAGCTCATACTGCGAGCGGACAAGCAGTACAGCAGAGGCGAGTGCCCCGGAGGTGCCACGAAGGGCAGCTTCATGCGCATCCTTGGTAGCATTCATAAAACGCGGCAGCGCCACGGCAGCGAGAACTCCAAGTATCACGATCACCACGATCAACTCGATCAGGGTAAAGCCTTTATTGTTCTTCATGCATTGTCCTCATTCACTTCAATAACCCGCCGCAGCCAACTCGTCGGCAGGAACTTCTGCAAGCTCCAAGGCAAAACCAGCACGCTGATAGTGTGACGCAGCTGGCAGGCTGCCGGGTACATCCACCAGCTGCCAAGCACGCAGCTCACGCTGCTCGTTTGCCCATTCATCGCTAAAGCGCTGGCGGTACAGCACCCAGGCGCGTTCGGGGAGCCAGTACCAACAACCGCGTTGCGGTTCTGCCGATGCGGCCAACTCGCCGCAGTAGTTGTCCTGCTGCCAGCGCAACAGCACAAATGGATTTGTGCTGCGCCACGCTTTATTCAACGCCTGATTCTTCGCCATCTGCTCGGCCACCAGATTGTTCAATCCAGTGACCAGGTGCTCATGGGTCGCATCCAGCGCTCGGCGCTCACTGACTTGGGCAATCTTCCAGCCAAGCGATATCACTAAGATAGACAATAAAAGCCATGTAAAAGCCCAACCTAGGCGCCGCGCTAAACGCACTCGGCCATCGATTTGATATTCACCTCTCACCCGCCCCCCTTAGCCGCTGAGGACAGCTCCCACATCGGCAGGAATACGCCAAGGGCAAGAATCAGTACCAGAATACCCATGGCCACGATCAGAATCGGCTCGATGGCGTCGGCCAATTGCTTGAGATCGTAATCCACTTCCTCTTCGTAAAAGTCCGCCACTTCGACAAACAGATCGTCGAGCGCGCCGGTCTCTTCGCCCACCGCGATCATCTGCAACACCAACGGGGTGAAAAGCCCACTGGCCGAGGCGGTGTTGGTTAACGCCTCACCCCGTTCCACCCCTTCGCGCATGCTCAGAATGGCCTGACCAATATAGCGGTTGCCCACCGTGGCGCTATTGATCGACAGGGTTTGCAGCAGCGGCACGCCAGCGCGGTACATCATCGCGAAGGTGCGGGTGAAACGGGCCAGCGCAATGCGCTCGAATACCCCGCCGACGATGGGCAGGCGCAGTTTGATCTGATCCCACTTGAGCGCACCTGCGTCGGTTTTTTTCCAGCGGAGAAAGCCGAAGATGGCGCCGACAAAGACAATCAGCATCAACCACCAGTAGTCCTGAAAGAACTGCGAGGTGCCAATCAAAATCCGCGTGGGCAATGGCAGTTCGGCGCGGAACTGCTCGAACACCTTGGAGAAGGCCGGGATCACAAACATGTTGATCACCACCAACGCCACCGCCATAGCTGACATCACGAACAATGGGTAACGGGTGGCCTGCTTGATGCGTTTGCGCGTCTCGCGCTCCATTTCTAGGTAGCCGGACAGCTGCTTGAACGCTTGGTCAAGCTGACCAGTGTTTTCGCCGACACTGACCATGCTGATAAACAGGGTGTTGAAGACTTTGGGGTGAGCATTGAGCGACACCGCCATGCTCATGCCGCTCTCCAGATCGGAGCGCACCTCGAACAACACTTCGCGGAAGAACTGATTGCGGTGCGACTCGGCCAAGCCGCCGATAGCACGAATGATCGGTACACCAGCCTTACTTAGGCTGTACATCTGCCGGCAGAAAATGATCAGCTCCTCCAGCTCGACCTTCTTACTGCGCAGCGCTTCTGTAATAAGCGCCATCACATCAACGCTTTCACCCTGAACCGCTTGTTCCTCGATCTGCAGCGGAATGATTTTTTCCGCCAGCAGTTCACTGGCCAGACTGTCGGCCGACGTGCTTTCGCGGCTGCCACTGACCTTGCCGCCTTGGGCGTCACGGCCGGTATAGCGGAACAGGCTCATGGCAATAACGCCCCACCAGCAACGTAGATTCTCGGCGACCTCGCAGGGTGGATCGGAGCGCGTAGCTGACGCTTCACCCATCCTTCAACTGTGATGGTGGATGAACAAGGCGTCATCCACCCTACACAGACTCTGTCGCTCGGATGTAATCCGGGGTGGCGGATTGCATCTGGGCTACGCAAAGGTGTCTGCATCAGACGGCCACCTCATCGGTCAGGGTGGCACAGACTTTCAGCACCTCCTCGATACTGGTCACTCCGGCTAATGCGTAGTCCAGGGCGCAGGCGGCCAAAGGTCGATAGCTGGCGCTGGCCTGGGCTGCTTCGGCAAAGCCTTGCGGGTCATTGCGGCGCAGCGCAGCAATCATGCCTTCATCCAACTCCAGCAGCTCATAGACGCCGAGGCGTCCTGAATAGCCGGTGTTATGGCAACGGTGGCAGCCGCGCCCGTGCTTGAAGGTACGCCCTGCCAGAGATTTACCGTAGAGCTGCTCCAGCCAAGCCAGCTGACGCGGCTCGGGGTGGTGTTCTTCCATGCAGTTCTCGCATACCCGGCGCACCAGCCGCTGGGCCAGCACGGCGTTGAGAGCCGTGGCCACGAGGAAGGGCTCGGCGCCCATGTCGACCAGGCGCATGGCTGAGCTTAGGGAGTCGTTGGTGTGCAGGGTCGACAGCACCAAGTGACCGGTGAGAGCAGCGCGCAAGCCAATCTCTGCGGTTTCCTGATCACGCATCTCACCGATCAGCACAATGTCCGGGTCTTGGCGCAGGGCAGCACGTAGCACGCGGGCGAAGCTCAGGTCGATCTTGGCGTTCACCTGAACCTGGTTGACGCGCGGCAGGCGGTATTCCACCGGGTCTTCCACGGTGATGATTTTCTTTTCTGGGCTGTTCAGCTCGGCTAGCCCGGCATACAGCGTGGTGGTCTTACCCGAACCGGTGGGGCCGGTGACCAGCACCAGGCCATATGGGCGCTGCAGTAAGCGGCGAAAACGCGCCAGCATGTCAGGCGGCATTCCGCTGGCGTCGAGGTTGGCAACGCCGCCGCTTTGATCAAGCAAACGCATCACCACTGACTCGCCAAATTGCACCGGCATGGTCGAGACCCGCACATCGATCGGGCGTCCCTTGACGCGAATATTGAACCGGCCGTCCTGAGGCAGGCGTTTTTCGGAAATATCCAGACCGGACATGATTTTCAAGCGCATCACTAACGCCGACGCGACCCGCGCCTCTTTCATCACCTGCTCGTTAAGCACGCCGTCGATACGCTGGCGAATACGCACCAGGCCTTCGTCGGGTTCAATGTGAATGTCCGAGGCTTTCATCTGCACCGCATCTTCAAACAAGGTTTGCAGCAGGCGCACCACCGGCGCTTCGGTGTTGCTGTCGGCTCCCAGCTTGGACAGGTCGAAGTCGCTGTCCTTAAGGTCGCCTTCAAGCTCACCGGCAATCGAGGCAATTTCGCTGGTGCGTCGATACACGGTTTCTAGGGTTTCCAGCAATTCCGCCTCACGCACCACCGCGGGCTGCACCCGCACTTTGAGAATGCGGTCCATCTCATCCAGCGCGAACAGGTCCAGCGGGTCAGACATACCGACCAACAAGCCGCCGCCTTCACGCGACAACACCAAGGCGCGAAAACGCCGGGCCATGGCTTCCGGGAGCAACTGAATCAGCTCCTGGTTGAATTTGAAGTGTTTGAGGTCGACGAATGGAATTTTCATCTGCTCGGACAACGCAGTCAGCAGGCGGCCTTCGTCGACAAAGCCCATGTCGACCACGGTGCGCCCCAGCTTGGAGCCCGTGCGCTTTTGATCCTGCAGCGCCAATTGCAGCTGGGCATCGCTGAGCAACCCGGCTTGAATCAGCAGATCACCGAGACGAACCTTGCGCTGGCGAACATCTTCCTGACTCATCACTGCCTCCCCAAAATGTTGCCGCGCTCACTGGCGAAACGCCTTGCGCTGTCATCCAGGCCCACCCCCTGCAAAGCCAGGCGGTAGTGCCGCCCGGCTTGAGCGGGCTGATCAAGTTGTTCTAAAGCAATGCCCAAACCCAGCTGCCACGTCGCTTGAGTGGGGCGCAGGGCAATCATTTGCCGGTATAAGTCAGCACTCATTTGCCACTGCTCGGTTTGCTGATAGGCAGCTGCAAGCAGCGCAAAGTAATTCGGTTCCTGCTCAAGACGGGGCGGGGACTGCTCAAGCGTCGCAACAGCGGCACGCGCATCACCGGCTTGGAGTTGCGAGCGCGCCAACAGCAAACGCAGCTCACTGTCATAAGGAAGCTGCACTAACTGCTCTGGCAGCCAACTGAGCAAGCGCTGCTGATCACCGGCGGCGAGATAGGCCCGCGCTAACCAACGCAGTACTTGCGGATCCCGGCTACGGGTTTTCTGTAAGGCTTCCAGCTCAGCAATGGCGCGAGCAGTATCGCCGCGCTGCAAGGCTTGCCGGGCCAGTTCCAAACCATCCGGACGATGCGCTTCGATCTTGACCTGAGGCGGGCCACTGGGCAGCGCCACAGCAGCCAGTTCAGCTGCCGGCTCTATTGGAACAGGGGATGCAACGTCACTCGCCAAGGGCGCACTCACCCAGGCTGGCAATGTCGGCTCAAGCATGCTGGGCGCATTTTCAGCAGCTGGCAGATCCTGCAATGCCTCAACAGGCGCTAAGGTGCTCGATGGCATGGTTAACGGCACCTCAATCCACAGCATCCAACGGTCACCGGCAACTTCCAAGCGGTCGCTTACTTCCAGACTGTCACCCAGCCCCACCAATAGAACCTGAACATCCGCACCTTTGTTCTCGACCCGCCAGGACATACTGCGACCATCACGCTGCACGCGACCCTGCTGCAGCTCGCCAGGTAGCTGCACAGCCTTCAGGCGTAAACTGACCGCACCACTTTCTTCACTGCGCTGATACGACACTGAGCGGTCGAGCAGAAGCTGCAAAACCAGGCCTCGTGAATCGTGCTGCGGTAAAACATCAAGAATTTTCGCATGCGGCACAACAGCAAGCGGTTGTTCGACGGGCTTAGCAACAGTGGCCAAGGTCGGCACGCCCTTGACCACCCAACCGATCATTAAAACGACCAGTAGGGCGATTACAATCACCGCTACAAACCAGATGGAACCACGGCGTAAGCGCTCGAAGCGGTCGCGACGGGCGGCGGCTATTTCATCTACGGAATAAAGGCCGTCAAGTTGCACGCGCTCAGTAGGGGCTGCACGGCGGGCTTCTAGGTCACGCAGCATATCGTTGACCAGGCTCACGGCAGTAACTCCCGCCAGCGTTCCAGCCAGGGCCAGGCACCGATAATCAACATGATGGACACAATACCTGCAGCCACTCCCCAACCCATGCGGTGCGAACGCAGCCGCAAAAAGGGAAACGCGCTTTCGGTGTCCCGCTGTGCACGCTTTACATGTCGACTACGGACTTGTCGCACGCCCTCACCGAACGCCACCATCAGTGCTTTGTTCGCCAAGATATTCAGCAGCCGCGGAATACCCCCACTACCCTGCACCAATTGCCGCACCGCCGCCGGCGCGAATAACGGCTCACCACGGTAGCCGGCGACGGCCAGACGCTCATTGAGGTAGCGAGTGGTATCACTCACATCCAGCGCGCGGAGCTGATAGGAAAAGGTAATTCGCTGCAGCAACTGGCGAAATTCGGGCCGTGTCAGCGTTGCATCCAGTTCCGGCTGACCAAATAAAACCACCTGTAAAAGTTTGCTCTGTTCGGTTTCCAGATTGGTCAGCAAGCGCAGCGACTCAAGCGTCTCAGCGGGCAGCGCCTGGGCCTCATCAATGAGTACCACGGTGCTTTTGCCGGCAGCGCCAAGCTCAATCAGCCGATGATGCAGTTTGTCCAAAACCCCCTGAGCATCCAGCAATTCAATCCCGGTAATGCTTAATTCGCGGGCCAATGCTTGGCGCAGACCCTCCGGACTCATGCACGGGTTAGGCAGGTAGGCCAGCTGGTAAGATGAATCGTCTAGTTGATTAAGCAAGGCGCGGCACAACAGGGTTTTACCGGTGCCGACCTCGCCGGTAACTTTAATGAAGCCTTCGCCCTCACCCAGCGCCACGCGCAGCAGATTAAGGCACGCCTGATACGGTGCCAGCTGCACCAAAAAGCCGGTATTGGGGGTCAGCGAGAAGGGCCTTTCGCGCAGACCGAAAAAAGCTTCATACATCGGCCTATCTCAACTCTTTGAATGTTTGCGCGCTCTTGCGCAGCTCATTCAACCACACCTCATCATTGACCACTTGCGGCCGCATCAGGATCACCAGCTCGCTTTGCTGCAGCGATTTGCGCTGCTGTTGGAACAAACTGCCAATGATCGGCAGACGGCTGGCCCAAGGTATGTTGGCATCGGTATTTTCGTTGTTGTTCTGCAGCAGACCACCAATCACCACCACCTGACCGCTACGCGCTCGCACAATCGAGTCAGACTGGCGCGTGGTAGACAGCGCCAGGGGCAAATTGAAGACATTGTCCTCTCCCAGGGTGATGACCTTGTTCTGGTCGCGCACTCGGCTAACCGTAGGCCTTACGTGAAGGGTGACGGTATCGTTCTGATCGATCTGCGGGGTGACATCCAGGGAAATCCCGGAGAAAAACGGCGTCAGGGTAATATCCTGAGTCGGCTCACTGACACCGCCTACGGCGCTGGTAGTGGAACTGGTAGAAGATACGTCGGTGACAAAGAATTCATCCGTACCGACCTTAATCACCGCTTTCTGATTATTGAGCGTTGATATTCGCGGGCTGGACAACACGCGGACCTCGCCCTGGGTTTCCAGTAGCTCAATCAGACCGGTGAAATCGCCTATGCTCAGAGCCATACCAAACACACCGTTGACACCGGTTGGCCCACTCAATGCCGCGCTGCCGAGTGAAGTACTCACGTCCCCACCCAACTGATCCCAACTGATACCCGCCTGGAAACCATCGGACAGCTGCACCTCCAGAATCTTGGTTTCCAGAATCACCTGACGCTGCAAATTGGCCTGCGCCTGCTCAAGAAACCGAGCAACGTCTTCCTGTGCGGCAGTGTTGGCACGTACCACCAACAAGCTGGCCTGAGGATTGATCATCACGCTGCTGTTGGTGTCACCCCCAACAATCATCTCAACAACCAAACGCACTTCACTCCAGAAGTCGACATTACTGGTGGTGCTGACCTGACTGGCATTTAGGGTCGACACCGAGTTCCCCGAGCTGCCAGCCGTGTTCGAGGCGCCCGAATTACTGTTGTTATTACTTTCCACCTGTCCCGAACTGACCCGCGTATCGGTTTGCCCCATACGCTGCAGGTTGAGGTAGTTAAGGTCATAACTGCGGGTGATTACCTTGTTGGGTAGTATCTGATAGCCATAACTGGTGCGGCGGTAGTCATAGCCATAACTGTCCCGAACCGCAGCCAGTACCTCGTCAAGCGTGACGCGGCGCAAGCTAAAGGTGATGTTGCCCGCAACTTCCGGGTGCACCACTAGGTTCTGCCCAGCGCCCTCCATCAGGCTGAGGAAAAAATCATGAGCGGGCATGTCCTTGGCCGCCACATCAAAACGCGGGCCACTGGCATAACTACTGGTAATAGGTGGCAGCAACGCCGCCTGCACAGCTTTTGGCGGTGCAACCTTACCCTCGACCTGAGCCTGCTTAAGGCTTTCATCAAGCAGCTTGTTGCTTTGCTCGTAGAGCTGCTTATCACCATCGGTAAAGGTCTGGCAGGCGCTCAGCAGGCAGGCCAGGCTCAGCAGGCAGGCGCTGGGCAGAAATCTGATCATGGGCATCATCGGCTCGGTTGCAAAACGGGTTCAGCCAGGCGCAGCAGCTGACGCTGGCCCTGACGCTCAATCAATACGGAATGGGCATGAATGACCAACACGCGAGCATCGGCATAGCGGTCGCCGACACGCAGGCTGCGCCCGGCAATCACCGCCCGACTGCCATTACCGCTGCGCACGATGGCTTGCAGCACTAAGGGTGCGCTGTCGCTTGCGGCAGCTGCGGCTGGCAACAAATTTTGTGGTGGCAGCGTTGGGTCGCGCCCAGGGTTAGCGGCCAACACCGTGCTGGTGCAGAGTAACGTGCCGAGTAAGAGAGCTTTAAACACCGACCCACCCCGCATGACGACTCAAGGTATAAAGTTTGAGCCGGATGGTGGCTTTACTCGGACCGCCCTCACCTACGTGGTAGTCAAGGCTCTCCCAGTTGAGCTGCCAACCGCTCGACTGCACAGCTTGTAAATAGCTGAGCAAGTCAAAGTATCCACCCTCCAGCTGTAGCTGTAGACCATGTCGATAGAGGGTTACCGCCGGCGCTACGGCGGGTTGCTCTGACTCAGGCATACTGGCAGGTTCAACGGTGGCCAGCTCAACCGGCTCGCTAAAGCTGGCCATGCCCACTACGCGTAATTGCGGCTGCTTGCGCAGCAGCTCTTCCAGCACCGTTTGCATTTTCTGCGGGGTGACCAGCTCGGCGGTGCGCTGATCGATCTGGCGCACGAGTTCTTCACGACTGGCCGATGCGGCCAACAAGGCGCTGCGGTATTGCATGTTGGGGTCAGCGGCCAGGCGCGCCTGCAACTCCAAAAGGCTATTTTCAGCGCTCAAGCGCCGCTCTTCAGCCAACTGCACGCTGCTGTTCTGCTTGGCCAACCGCAGGCTAAGCGGGTCTCCGATCAACAACACGTACAACACGGCAACCACACATAAGCCCACCCCATAGGCAAGCCAGCGCTCGCGCGGGGCCATGGCATACCAGCGTTGCCACCACTTATTCATCGATGGCCTCCTGCTCTTTCAGTTGCGAGGAGAGGTCGAAGCGCAGCAATTGGTCGTCACCGCGCTGCACATCGAAGCGCGCGAACTCGCGCCCGCTGAACACGGCACTCTGCCCCAGGCGCTGCAAGTACGCCGGCAACAATTCCTGATCCTGACTAAACCCCTGCAGGCGCATATGCCGACCGCCGTCTTGCAGGTTGATGTTGTTGAGCCACAAGCCACTCTCTGGATGCTGCTCAGTCAATGCCAGTAAGGGCGCCACAAAGCCGCCACTACGCTGACTGCTAAGCAGCTGCAAATATGCAATCAAACGCTGCAGCTCACGGTTATCGCGTTCTTTTACCGACAATTCCAGGGGTAACCGCTCATCCAGTAGCGGCTCGACAAAACTGCCAGTGGCAGCTTCCAAACGTGCTTCCTGCTCCTGCGCCGCCGCTTGTACCTGAGCCAAACGCAGAGCGCCCGCATGCAACTGCCACGCTTGCCAGCTGCCATGCACAACGCAGAGTAACAACACCACGCCCAGCCCTATGAGCATATGGCGAACACGCGGCCCGGAGCGCTGTTTGCGCTCAACCTGATAAAGGTTGAGGTTCTGCATTAAACAGCCTCCTGCCGCAGTGCCGCGCCGACGGCCGCAATGCAGTAAGCCTGTTCTTGCTCAGACACCTCCGCGCCCAACTGATCGGGAAACAGGTCGCGCAGGTCCAGGGCTTGCAACTTGACCGCGAGCCCACTGGACAAGGCCTGCAAGGCCACATCGCCATTGCGTTTCATCGGCAGCAGCAACAGGCGATTGATATAGCCTTTGCCGAGCTGGCTTTCGTAGTAATCCAGCGAGCGCTGGATCTCCAACGTAATGGCAGAGAAGTCTTGCTCGACATGGTCGAGGCCCTGCTCAATACGCCGCGCCATATACAGGTCTGTACCATGTTGCACCGCAATCAAACCTTCACTGGAGCGCAGGCGCAGCAGGGCCAGGCTCATCCCCTCACTACCGGCCAACAGGCCAAGGTTACGAAAGGCCATTTCAGTGACATCGATACTGCGCAACTGCAACCCGGCATGCATGCACATGCTCCGCCAGGCCAACATACGCGCCTTGTTCAGCACCGCGCAGTAGGCCATACGTGAGCGGCCCCGGTAGGCATCACTGGGCAAGGTGAAGGCGTCAACGACCACGTCGTCAAGGGGTTCAGCTATCAGTTCTTTGACACGCCAACGCAGCGCATCACGCAGTTCTTCGGCGGGCACATCAGGGCTGTCGAGCAAGTGCATCTGATAGGTGGCGGGATGCAGCAGCAGATTGACCGGCATACCAGCAAAGCCCAGGTCGTCGACCAAACGTTTGAGCAGGTCAGGCTGCTCATCAGGGCTGGCTTTGTGAAACTGACACTCGAGCAGATTCGCAGGCTGCCCAGCCTCACGCACGACGCGCGCCAAGGCAATACCCTCTGGGCTGGTCTCGATACCCAGTAAACCGTTGGCTGCCTTTATTTTTTTTCTAGCAAACCATGCCAACTCTAAACACCCCCACCCTTTGCTCTACAAACAACCTACGTCTGCCCAAGGCACATGTAAGTAGAATACTGCTATGCCCTAGCCTGAGCATGACCAAGGTTCCATGTCGCTCTATTCTCAACCGGAAATCCCCCGAACACCGGCAGCATTATTCGCCTGAGCACCAATACCGGCTGACATCTGCACCTGATCGAGCCGCTAGGCTTCGGCCGGATGACAAACACCTGCGCCGTGCAGGGCTGGATTACCACGAATTTGCGAGATTAAAACGCTATCAGTCATTGGCTGAATGTATAACACAAACCGCCTGTGACAGGATCTTGGCCTTTACCACCAAAGCCAGCAGCAAATACGCACAGATGTAATTTCGCAAAGGTGACATGCTGCTGTTCGGCCCGGAAATTCGTGGCCGGCCTCAAGACATCCTAGATCAGATTGCGTCTGCGCACGCCCAGGCAATCGCAGTCTGAATCTAGCCAATAAAAAAGCGCCCGTAGGCGCTTTTTTATTGGCTAGATGCGGCTCAGTGAGCCACTTCCGGTGTTGCGGCCTGCTGCATGCGCTGCAACTCTTGCGCGTACAGGGCATCAAAATTCACCGGTGCCAGCATCAGCGCCGGGAACGAGCCACGCACAACCAGGCTGTCGAGGGTTTCACGGGCATAGGGGAAGAGGATGTTCGGGCAGAACGCACCCAGGGTGTGGCTCATGGAAGCCGCATCCAGCCCCTTGATCAGAAAGATACCGGCCTGCTGCACTTCGGCGATAAAAGCGGTTTCTTCGCCGTTCTTCACGGTAACCGAGAGGGTCAGCACCACTTCGTGGAAGTCACCATCGAGGGACTTCTGACGGGTGTTGAGGTCCATGGCTACGCTCGGCGTCCACTCTTGGCGGAAAATTTCCGGGCTCTTCGGCGCTTCGAAGGACAGGTCACGCACGTAGATGCGTTGCAGGGAGAATTGTGGGTTCTGTTCGTCCTGAGCGGCGCCGTTGTTAGCTTGTTCTGTCATAGCAAAGCCTTCTTATCGTTAGGTGCTTAATAAACAGTGGAGTTAAGCCTTGAGCAGCGCATCAAGCTTGCCGGCGCGCTCTAGGGCATACAGATCATCACAGCCGCCCACGTGGGTGCTGCCAATCCAGATTTGTGGCACAGAGGTCTGGCGTGCTTTGCGGGTCATTTCCGCACGTACATCCGGCTTGCCATCGACCTTTATCTCCTCAAAGGCCACGCCTTTGTGAGTTAGGAGTTGCTTAGCGCGGATGCAGTAAGGGCACCAATCGCTGGAATAGATAACGACAGGCTGCATCTCACTTCACCAGCGGCAGGTTGTCGCCACGCCAGCTTGATACGCCACCGGACAGCTTGGCGGCGGTGAAACCGGCCTTTTTCAGGTCACGACAGACCGCACCGGCGTGCTGGCCCATGGCATCAACCACGATCAGGGTCTTGGCCTTGTGCTTCTCCAGCTCAGCCATACGCCCAGTGAGCTTTTCAAACGGAATGTTCAGCGCGCCGACGATATGCCCAGCTGAAAAGTCCTTTTGGCCGCGGATATCCAGCACCACGCCCTGCTCGCTGTTGACCAGCGCGGTCAGCTCACGAGTGCTAAGGCTCTGCCCGCCCTTACGCGCCTCGGTGAAAATCAGCAGCGCCAGCAACGTCGCGAACAATCCGCTCAGTACATAGTGGGTCGTGGCAAATTCAATCAAGTTAGCGAGCATTGTGCGGTTCCGGGGCGGTAAAATGTCGGCCAGTATACACAGCCGCACAGGTCGGCCAAACCCCGCCCGGCGGTGACCTTTGTGCTACTTGGCCGTAAAATGCCGAGCCTTTATTTGCCTTCCATGCAGAGCGAGCCAGCTTTATGAGCGTCACGCCCAAACCTTTGGTACTGATCATCCTCGATGGCTTCGGTCACAGTGACAGCCCTGAATCCAACGCCATCATGGCGGCCAACACGCCCGTGTATGACCATCTGCGGGCCACCCAGCCCCATGGCCTGATTTCGGGTTCGGGCATGGACGTAGGCCTGCCAGACGGCCAGATGGGCAACTCCGAGGTCGGCCATATGAACCTCGGCGCGGGGCGCGTGGTGTATCAGGACTTCACCCGGGTGACCAAAGCCATCCGTGACGGTGACTTTTTCGACAACTCAACCCTCACTGCCGCCGTGGATAAGGCGGTCAGCGCCGGTAAAGCCGTGCATATCCTTGGGCTGCTCTCCGAGGGCGGCGTGCACAGCCACCAGGATCATCTCGTGGCCATGGCCGAACTGGCCGCTCAACGCGGCGCGGAAAAAATCTACCTGCATGCCTTTCTCGATGGCCGCGACACGCCGCCGAAAAGCGCACAACCGTCTATCGAGTTGCTCGACGCCGCCTTCGCCAAAATAGGCAAAGGCCGAATTGCCAGTCTCATCGGCCGCTATTTCGCCATGGACCGCGATAATCGCTGGGACCGCGTTGAGCAGGCCTATCAGCTACTTGTCGAGGGGCAGGGACAGTTCAGCGCCACCACGGCCATGGAAGGCCTGAATGCCGCTTACGAACGTGGTGAAAGCGATGAATTCGTCAAAGCCACCCGCATTGGTGAAGCGGCGAAGATGGAAGACGGCGATGCCGTGGTGTTTATGAACTTCCGTGCCGACCGCGCCCGCGAGCTGACCCGCGCTTTTGTCGAGCCGGGCTTCGATGCCTTCGCGCGCCCCCGAGTGCCGCAGCTGGCCGAGTTCGTCATGCTTACCCAGTACGCCGCCAGCATCCCAACGCCCAGCGCTTACAAGCCAGAAGCGCTGACCAATGTGCTCGGCGAGTACCTGGCGAACAACGGTAAAACCCAGCTGCGTATCGCCGAGACCGAGAAGTACGCCCACGTCACCTTCTTCTTCTCCGGCGGCCGCGAAGAACCCTTTGCCGGCGAAGAACGCATCCTGATTCCGTCGCCGAACGTCGCCACCTATGACCTGCAACCGCAGATGAGCGCCCCGGAAGTCACCGACAAGATCGTCGACGCCATCGAAAACCAGCGGTTTGACGTGATCATCGTCAACTACGCCAACGGCGACATGGTCGGCCACACCGGCGTGTTCGCTGCCGCCGTAGCCGCCGTGGAGTGCCTGGATAGCTGCGTGGGGCGTATCGTCGCGGCACTGGACAAAGTCGGCGGCGAAGCGCTGATCACCGCCGACCATGGCAACGTCGAGCAAATGGCCGATGAAAGCACCGGGCAAGCGCACACCGCACACACCTGCGAGCCGGTGCCATTTATCTATGTAGGCAAGCGCCCGGCGACTATCCGCCCAGGCGGCGTGCTGGCCGACGTGGCCCCAACCCTGCTGACCCTAATGGGCCTGCCGGTACCGGCGGAAATGACCGGCAGCAGCATCGTCGAGCTGAGCTAAGCAACAGCCCGCAAGCCAGGTGCAATGCCTGGCCTGCGGGCCGTAGCAACGTGACGTTAAGCATGGCTCCAAGCCATTTTTTAGGCATACTAGGCAGGTTCTTAATCCAGGTACTGCCAGCCCCATGTTTCGTGCCCTTGCCCTTATTTTGCTGACTGTGTTGCTGACGCCTGCCTTCGCCGACGAGAAGAGTGATGCGCAGAAGCAATTGGACGCGGCACGCGCCGATATCAGTGAGCTGAAACAACTGCTCGATAAGCTGCAGCAGGAGAAATCCGGCGTACAGAAAGACCTGAAAAAAACCGAAAGCGAAATGGGTCAGCTGGAGAAGCAGGTTCAGGGCCTGCAACAGGACCTGAAAAAGAGCGAAGAGGAAATTCAGCGCCTCGATAGCGAGAAAAAAAAACTTGAGGGCGCACGCCTCGAACAACAACGCCTGATCGGTATCCAGGCTCGTGCCGCTTACCAGAGCGGCCGCCAGGAATACGTCAAGCTGCTGCTCAACCAGCAGAACCCGGAAAAATTCTCGCGCACCTTGACCTACTACGACTACCTCAGCGAAGCGCGCATGGAACAACTGGCCACCTTCAATGAAACCCTGCGCCAGTTGACCAACGTCGAGTTGGAAATCGTCAACCAACAAAGCCAACTGCTGGAACAGAAGAGCGCACTGGATGGCCGCCGCGAACAACTCGCCAGCGTGCGCAAAGAGCGCCAGCTGGCCCTGGCCAAGCTGAGCAAGGAATTCTCTGCCCGCGACCAGAAGCTCAAGGCTCGCCAGCAGGAACAAGCCAACCTGGCGCGGGTGCTGAAAACCATCGAAGAAACCCTCGCCCGCCAGGCCCGCGAAGCCGAGGCTGCACGCCAGCAGGCGCTGCTGGCCGAGCGCGAGCAGCAATCTGTGGGTAGCAGCGCCAAGCCTACCAATAACGGCCCCCTGGTCAGCGCCGGAGCCAGCTTCGGCGGTCCATTTGCCAAAGCACGCGGCAAATTGCCTTGGCCGGTTAATGGCCGTTTGGTGGCTCGCTACGGAACACCACGCGGCGGCGACGCTCGAACCAAGTGGGACGGCGTGCTGATTGGCGCCTCCGCTGGCAGCCAAGTGCATGCCGTACATGGTGGTCGTGTGGTGTTTGCCGATTGGTTGCGCGGGGCCGGGCTTCTGGTCATTCTCGATCACGGCAACGGCTACTTGAGCCTGTATGGTCATAACCAAAGCCTGCTTAAAGACGCCGGTGACATCGTCAAAGCCGGTGAAGCCATCTCCACCGTGGGTAACAGCGGCGGCCAAGATACCTCGGCGCTGTATTTCGCAATTCGCCAACAGGGCCGCCCGATCGACCCTGCACAATGGTGCCGCGCACAAGGATAAGTGCCGCGATTACCGTCTTATGAAGGAGTAAGTTCGACATGCCTCACCTGATGCGCCTCACCACCCTCGCCCTGGCTGTTGCTCTGTTGGGCAGCACCTCTCTCCACGCCGCGCAGGCAACGGCCCCGGCTACGGTCAATGACAGTGCACCATTGCCGCTGGACGAGCTGCGTACCTTTGCCGAGGTCATGGACCGCATCAAATCCGCTTATGTCGAGCCGGTCAGCGACAAGACCCTGCTGGAAAATGCGATCAAGGGCATGCTCAGCAACCTTGATCCGCACTCGGCCTACCTAGAGCCGGAAGCCTTCCGTGACTTGCAAGAGAGCACCAGCGGCGAGTTCGGTGGCCTGGGCATTGAGCTCGGCAGCGAAGACGGTTTTCTCAAGGTGGTATCACCGATCGACGACACCCCAGCGTCTGCTGCCGGCATCCAGCCCGGCGACCTGATTGTGAAGATTAACGGCCAGCCGACCAAAGGCCTTTCGCTGATGGAAGCGGTCGAGAAAATGCGCGGTAAAGCCGGCACAGGTATCGAACTCACGCTGGTGCGCGAGGGCAGCAAGCCCTTCGACGTGGAACTCACGCGCGCCGTAATCAAAGTCAAAAGTGTGAAGAGCCAGCTGCTTGATGATGGCTACGGCTATGTGCGCATCACCCAGTTCCAGGTCAACAGCGGTGAAGAGGTCGGTAAAGCGCTGGCTAAGCTGCGTAAAGACAATGGCAAGAAACTGCGCGGCTTGGTTCTCGACCTGCGCAACAACCCGGGCGGCGTACTGCAGGCTGCCGTAGAGGTCACCGATCACTTCCTCAAGAAAGGCCTCATCGTCTACACCGAAGGCCGTATCGCTAACTCCGAATTGCGCTTCAACGCCGACCCGGCGGATGCCAGTGAGGGCGTACCACTGGTGGTGCTGATCAACGGCGGCAGCGCCTCGGCTTCGGAAATCGTTGCCGGCGCCCTGCAGGACCACAAACGTGGCGTACTCATGGGCACTGACAGCTTCGGCAAGGGCTCAGTACAGACCGTGCTGCCGCTGAACAATGACCGCGCCCTGAAACTCACCACCGCACTCTACTTCACCCCTAACGGCCGCTCGATCCAAGCCCAGGGCATCGTGCCGGACATTGAGGTAACGCGCGCCAAACTAACCCGCGAGCGTGATGAAAGCGGCATCAAGGAAGCCGACCTGCAAGGGCACCTGGGCAACGGCAATGGTGGGGCAGACAAACCAAGCAAAGGCAAGACCAGCACCCCGGCACGTCCACAGGACGATGATTACCAGCTGAGCCAGGCACTCAACCTACTCAAAGGCCTAAGCGTCACCCGCGGCGACTGAAGGTCTAAAGAGAAGATGTAACAAGCACCCACAAAAAACCCGACCTTGATCACTCACGGTCGGGTTTTTTAATAACGGCGATGGCTACAGGTAGTTGTTGGTCATCTCGTCGATAAAGCCTTCGGCACGCAGCTCGTCCAAGGCTTTCTGCAAGCGCTGCACCACCTCATCCGGCGTGTCTTTGTTGAGCGCCAGGTACAGCTCGGCTTCGTTGAAGCGCAATGCCGTATTCAAACCACTCACCCCTTCCTGCTTGGCCAGGTAACGCCCGACCGGGTCGGTGGTCGCCCACAGGTCGATCTTACCGCTGAGCAGCTTTTTGATGTTTTCCTGATCGCGCAGCGCATTGACCGGACTCAGCCCCTGGGTTTCCAGATGCTGGCTGACGGCGTCGTTCTTGTAGGCACCAATCTGGTACTGCGCAGCGTCTTTGAGGTTGGCAACAGTGATGTTGTTGCCTGGCGCGGCCAACAATACCCAGCCCGTCTTCGCCAACGGCCCTACCCATTTGAACAGCGGCTGGCGCTCAGCGGTGAAGGTGGTGGAAAACAGGCCGTAGTTGGCCTTGTCCAAGGTCAGGCGATAGAGGCGATCCCAGGGAAAGCGCAAGGTCAGGGTGTAATTGATGCCGGCACGCTTGAACATCGCACGAACGATCTCGGCACTGATACCGTCGATACCGTCATCACGGGCAAAGTTCTTATCATCCACCGCCATATTGAAGGGCGGGAAATTCTCGGTCAGCAATACCACTTTGTAATCGGCTGGCAGCTCTGCACGGGCAGCACAGGCGCTCAGGAAAAGCCCAAACAACAGGCCGGCTTTCAAGGTCTTCAACATAGGTCATTCCGCTCGCATGAATTGTGATTATGGCTAGCGGCATCCCTGCTCGGGCGGGTGCCCGGCGACGTATGGTGCTTGGCGTCAACCATCCATGGTCGCGAGCTGGCGTGTGACCAACTCGCTGGTTTTCGTATTACAGGTAGTTATTCAAGATGTCATCGACAAAGCCTTCACTGCGCATCTTGTCCAACTCGCCTTGCAGCTTCTGGACAACCTCGTCGGGCACTTCTTTGTTAAGCGCTAAAAACAACTCTGCGCTGTCAAATCGCAGAATGGTCTTCAGGCCTGAAATACCTTCTTGCTTGGCCAGGTAACGGCCAGCAGGGTCACCAGTAGCCCACAGGTCAATCTGCCCTGCCATCAGCTTTTTGGCATTTTCCGAATCGCGCAAAGCCGTAAGCGGCTCCAGGCCTTTCTCCACCAAGTGCTGAGCGATTGCATCACCCTTGTAGGCGCCTACCTTGAACTGCTTGGCGTCATCCAGGCTGTTCAGGGTGATCGTGCTATCGGCCTTGCCGAGCAGCACCCAGTCATCCGGGCCAATCGGGCCGACCCACTTGAACAACGTCTCACGCTCCGGCAAACGCGCCGTAACGAACACACCATAACCTGGTTTTTCCAGCGCCAGCTTGTAAATGCGGTCCCAAGGGAAGCGCAGGGTCATGTTGTATTGGATGCCAGCGCGCTTGAACATCTCGCGGATAATATCCACAGCAATGCCATCAATATTGTCTTCTTGGGCGAAGTTCTTGCCGTTGATCGCCATGTTGTAAGGCGGGAAATTTTCAGTCAGAAGGACCATGCGATAACTAGGGTCGACTTCGGCCCTGGCACTGCCTGCAAGCACCATAACAGTGCCGGCAAGGGCGACTAGCAGTTGTTTGAACATGACGTCTCACATCTATAGTTGGGCTGAGCATGCAAGCATACCCAGCACTGCAGCGTTAGCCCAGCCTTGGGTTCAGGCCTAGAGTGGACTCGCCGCTATTACAGATAGCCATCTTTAATAGCGTTTAGCTCACCTTGAGCCCGCATCTGGTCCAAGGCTTTCTGCAACTTCTGCACCACTTCATCAGGGGTTTCTATATTCAGCGCCAGATACAGGTCGGCGCTATTAAAGCGATGCACCACCTTGAGCGCACCTAACGGCGATTGCTTGGCCATATAGCGTCCACCGACCTCATCCGTAGCCCAGAGATCGATCACATCCTTTTCCAGCTTGTTGAGGTTTTCTTTGTCCTGCAGGCTGGTTTGCACCGTAACACCGCGATCGATGAGGAACTGCGAAATGGCATCATTGCGATAACCGCCAATACGATAAGCGCTGGCCTGGTCCAGGCTATTGAGCGTAATCGAGCTATCGGCCTTAGCCATTAAGACCCAATCGCTGACAGCAATTGGCCCAACCCACTTGAACAGCGACTCGCGCTCTGGCGTGCGGATGGTGGAGAACAGCCCGTAGCCCTTGCTTTCAAGCGTCTGCTTGTACAGACGGTCCCAAGGGAAGCGCAAGATCAACTGACACTCAAGCTGCGCCTTGCTGCACAGCTCGCGCATTGTGTCAGTGCTGATGCCCTGCACATCGGCATCCTTGGCAAAGTTGCCTCCATTGGCCGCCATGCTAAACGGCGGCAGGTTCTCAGTAAGTAGAACCAGCGGCTCCGCATGCACGACACCGGCAGCAACCGAAAGCCATAGCGCGACGAATAACCGAATTGCGGACATAAGAACTCCGTTTATGGACAAGACCATATATAAGAATAGAGCAGCCTAAAAACAGGCCAATGGCATTAGCCAGCGGCACCAGGCGCAGACTTTTTGATTTTAGCGGACTGATCGACATACTGCTGTCGACTCGCCCGCAGCAGCGGCCAGCAGGACTGCCGGCCGAGGTACTTTAACGAACGACGATACCGCGACTGGCCATATAGGCCTTGGCTTCCGGCACTGTGTATTCGCCGAAGTGGAAGATACTGGCTGCCAGCACGGCAGACGCCTTGCCTTCGATGATACCTGCCGCCAAATGCTCAAGATTACCGACGCCGCCAGAGGCAATCACCGGAATACCGACCATCTCGCTGATCGCGCGGGTGACGCCCAGGTCATAGCCGCTCTTCACACCATCCTGATCCATGCTGGTCAGCAGGATCTCACCGGCGCCGAGGTCTTCCATCTTCTTCGCCCACAACACTGCATCCAAGCCAGTCGGCTTGCGCCCGCCGTGGGTGAAGATTTCCCAGCGCGGGGTTTCGCCCGGTTTGGACACGCGCTTGGCGTCGATGGCCACCACGATGCACTGCGAGCCAAAGCGCGAGGCGGCTTCGCCAACGAACTCAGGGGTGAACACCGCCGCGGTATTGATCGAGACTTTATCGGCACCGGCATTGAGCAGATTGCGGATGTCTTGCACGCTACGCACGCCGCCACCCACCGTCAGCGGGATAAACACCTGGCTGGCCATGCGCTCCACGGTATGCAGAGTGGTGTCGCGGCCGTCGACGCTGGCGGTGATATCGAGAAAGGTAATCTCGTCGGCGCCCTGTTCATCGTAACGACGGGCGATTTCCACCGGGTCACCGGCGTCGCGGATATTCTCGAACTGCACGCCCTTGACCACGCGACCGTTGTCGACGTCGAGGCAGGGGATGATGCGTTTAGCCAGTGCCATAACAATGCTCTCGTAGGGTGGGTTAGACGCGCAGCGGCGTAACCCACCGCAGCCGTCATACCCGAATAAACAATGGTGGGTTACGCCGACGGCTAACCCACCCTACGCCCGACTCAGCCCTTGAAGGCGTCGCAGAAAGCCTGCGCCTCAGCCACATCCAGGGTGCCTTCGTAAATGGCCCGACCGGTGATGGCGCCGATGATGCCTGGCGAGCGGGCCAGCAGCAGCTTCTCGATATCACTGAGGTTGTGAATACCGCCCGAAGCAATCACCGGAATGCGACTGGCCGCCGCCAACGCCGCTGTAGCTTCGACGTTGCAGCCCTGCATCATGCCGTCTTTAGCGATGTCGGTATAAACGATGGCGCTAACGCCGTCCGCCTCGAAACGCTTGGCCAGATCGGTGGCCTGCACGGTGGACACTTCAGCCCAGCCGTCGGTGGCGACAAAACCGTCTTTGGCGTCCAGACCGACAATCACCTTGCCCGGGAAGGCCTTGCACGCATCGGTGACGAACTGCGGGTCTTTCACCGCCTTGGTGCCGATGATCACGTAGCTAACGCCTGCGCGCACGTAGTGCTCGATGGTCTCCAGGGTGCGGATGCCACCGCCGATTTGAATCGGCAGTTTCGGGTAACGCTTGGCGATAGCAGTCACCACTTCACCATTGACCGGCTGACCTTCGAAAGCACCGTTGAGATCGACCAGGTGCAGACGGCGGCAGCCGCCCTCAACCCACTTGGCGGCCATGCTCACCGGGTCATCGGAAAATACCGTGGAGTCTTCCATGCGGCCCTGGCGCAGACGCACGCAAGCGCCGTCTTTCAGATCGATAGCGGGGATAATCAGCATCGGTTGAACCTGCTCAAGTCTTGTAAATTCGGTAGGTCAGCTCTTTTCGAGCGCCCAAAGGTCACTTTCGATGCTCTCGAACCGTTCTTTCAGGTGAGTCTGCACATCGAAAATCGCCCGGTTGTAATAGTGTGGCGCCACCTCACGAGCAAACAACTCCAGCACTTCGGCGGCCTCAAAACTGCCCAACTCCAACTCAAAACGCTCAGACATAAAGCGCTTGATCGCCAAACAGGCTTCACGCTCCTGCTCGGCACTCAAGGTCATGATCGGCGGCTTGGTTTTGGCCCGGCTCATTTACCAGCGACCATCCCAGGCGGCGAAGTTCTGCAGTAATTGCAGGCCATGGGTATGGCTTTTCTCGGGGTGAAACTGCACGGCAAAGCGCGAACCATCGGCCAGTGCAGCGGCAAAGTCTTTACCGTAATGGCCACGGCCCACCACCTGCTGCGGTTTGCCTGCCTCGATGTAGTAGCTGTGCACGAAGTAGAAGCGCGCTTGGTCTGCGATGTTGTGCCACAGCGGGTGTGCCACGCTCTGCTGCACTTCGTTCCAGCCCATGTGCGGCACCTTCAGCGGCTCGCCGTCTTCGACCATGTCCTTGCCGAAGAAGCGTACTTTGCCCGGGAACAGACCGATGCAATCGACGCCATCGTTCTCTTCGCTGTGCTCCAGCAACGCCTGCATACCGACGCAGATGCCGAGAAACGGCCGATCCGCGCTGACTTCACGCACCAGCGTATCGAAACCCAAGCGCTTGATCTCGGCCATGCAATCGCGAATCGCGCCAACACCGGGGAACACCACACGATCCGCTTCACGGATCACTTGAGCATCGCTGGTCACCAGCACCCGGCCAGCACCCACGTGCTCAAGCGCCTTGGCCACCGAGTGCAGGTTGCCCATGCCGTAATCGATTACTGCAACCGTCTGCATTTACAGACAGCCCTTGGTCGACGGCATTTGCCCAGCCATACGCGGATCCAGCTCAACCGCCATGCGCAGGGCGCGGCCGAAGGCTTTGAACACCGTTTCGATCTGGTGATGGGTGTTGGTGCCGCGCAAGTTGTCGATGTGCAGGCTGATCAGGGCGTGATTGACGAAGCCCTGGAAGAACTCCTGGAACAGATCCACATCGAAGCCGCCAACCACTGCACGGGTGAACGGCACGTGCATCTGTAGGCCAGGACGACCGGAGAAGTCGATCACCACGCGCGACAGCGCTTCGTCCAACGGCACGTAGGAATGGCCATAACGGGTCATGCCCTTCTTGTCACCGATGGCCTTGGTGAAGGCCTGACCGAGGGTGATACCAACGTCTTCCACGGTGTGGTGGTCGTCGATATGCAGGTCGCCCTTGCACTGGATATCCAGGTCGATCAGGCCATGACGGGCAATCTGATCAAGCATGTGCTCAAGGAACGGCACGCCAATATCGAACTTGGCTTTGCCCGTTCCATCCAGGTTGATCGAGACCTTGATCTGGGTCTCCAGGGTATTGCGCTCGACGGATGCCGTACGTTCGGCCATCACCAGCTCCAGAAATTGCCCACGGAAAAAGGCTGGCATTATAGGCGGGCATCCACCTGGGCGGCTACCGGCGCTGATCGGCTACGGACAAATGCCAACGCAGCCGCTGAAAAACACCTCGGCGCGCGGAACCAGGCACTCACCGACCGCTCCAAGCTCTGCCGCAAGCCGTCTAACACAGCTGTAGCACGCGCACGTAAGCGTGCCGAACGGCAAGCAAATGACCATGCCAGCGCTTACCGCCTGTTGACGGCGCTATACTCGCGGGCTTAATTGCAGCTCTTCACTTCAAGTTTTGAAACAAGGATTCGCACATGAAAGCGCTCGGCAAAATCTTCGGCCTGTTTTTTCTCGGGCTCTTGCTGATCATCGTGGCGCTGGGCTTTGCCCTCACCCACCTGTTCGATCCCAATGATTACAAAGACGAAATCCGCCAGTTAGCCCGCGACAAGGCCAACCTTGAACTGACCCTCAAGGGCGATATTGGCTGGAGCCTGTTTCCCTGGCTCGGCCTGGAGCTGACCGACGCCACACTCGCCAGCCTCAGCACCCCAGACCAACCCTTTGCTGACCTGCGCCTGCTCGGCCTGTCAGTGCGCGTGCTGCCACTGCTGCGCAAAGAAGTGCAGATGAGCGACATCCGTATTGACGGCCTTAACCTCAATCTGCAGCGTGACGAGAAGGGCCGCAGCAACTGGGAAGATGTCGGCAAACCCGCCAGTGGCGTAACCGCTGCAAACGACACTCCTGCGGCTACGGGAAGCGCTGCACCCGCCGCCAGCCCAGCCGCTGAGCCAAACGAAAGCAGCCAACCGCTAAAACTGGATATCGACAGCCTGATCGTCAACAGCGCGCGCATCGACTACCACGACGCGCAAAAAGGTCAGCAATTCAGCGCCGAAAGTATCCAACTGACCACCGGCGCTATCCGCGAAGGCGCAGCTATTCCGGTCAAGCTCAGCGCTTTCTTCGGCCTCAACAAACCCGTACTGCGCGCCCGCAGTGAACTGCAGGGCGAGCTGCGCTTCGACCGCGCCCTCAAACGCTATCAGTTGGAAGACGCCAAGTTTTCCGGCGAAGTGTCTGGTGAACCCTTCGATGGCCAGACCCTGACCTATTCGGCCCAGGGCCAACTGCTGGTCGACCTGGCCGCCCAGGTCGCCGAATGGAACGGCCTGAAGCTGTCCGCCAATCAGCTGCGCGCCCTCGGCGAGTTAAAAGTACGCGACCTCGACAGCCAACCCAAACTCAGCGGCGGCCTGTCCATCGCCCCGCTCAATTTGCGTGAGTTCCTCGCCACCATTGGGCAAAAACTGCCGCCGATGAATGACGAGAAGACCCTTAGCCAATTCGAACTGGTCACCCGACTCAGCGGCACCGATAACAGCCTGGTCCTCGAAGACCTCAACCTGACCCTCGATGACAGCCATTTCAGCGGTCAGTTGGCGATTGCCGATTTCGCCAAGCAAGCCCTGCGTGTGCAGCTCAAGGGCGACCAGCTGAACCTCGATCGCTACCTGCCAGCGCCATCCAAGGACGACAAGGATGCCGGCGCCGCACGCAAGGCCGAGGTCAAGGCCAGCGTCGCCAGCGCCGGACAAAGCGGTAGCACGCCGCTGCCCGACGCCCCGACCCAGCAGGCCTGGAGCAGCAGCGAAGTACTGCCCATCGAGACACTGCGCAAGCTAGATGCCCAACTGGCCCTCGACCTCGACCAGCTCACCGTGCAACAACAGGTGATCAGTAAATTCAGCGCCAAAGCCCAAAGCAAAGGCGGCCTGCTGACCTTGCAGGACGCTCGCGGCGCTATCGGCTCAGGCAGCTTCGACGCCAAAGCCAGCATCGATGTGCGCCCAGCCGTACCGTTACTCAGCGTGCAGAAGAACCTGCGCGGCATTCAGATCGAACCCTTCCTGAAAAAGCCCGAGCAACCTTCGCCGGTCAAAGGCCTGATCGACCTCAACGCCAACATGAGCACCCGCGGGAACAGCCAGCGCGCCTGGATCGAAAGCCTGAATGGCGACGCCAGTTTCCTGCTCAATGACGGCGTGCTGGTTGACGCCAACCTGGAACAACAACTGTGCCGCGGCATCGCCACCCTCAACCGCAAAGCCCTGAGCAGCGACCCGCGCAACAAGGACACGCCCTTCGAAACACTGCAAGGCAGCCTGAGCGTGCGTAACGGCGTGGCCCACAACCCCGACCTCATGGCGCGCATCCCAGGCCTGTCGGTCAGCGGCAAGGGCGACGTCGACCTGCGCATCCTCGGCCTCGACTACCGCGCCGGCATCACCATTACCGGTGATCAAGGCGAAATGCCCGACCCCGCTTGCCAGGTCAACGAACGCTATGTCGGCATCGAGTGGCCAGTGCGCTGCCGCGGCCCGCTGGAAATGGGTGGCAAGGCCTGTCGCCTGGATCAGGACGGCCTGAGCAAGGTCGCCGCCAAGCTAGCCGGCAATAAGCTCAGCGACAAAATAGAGGAGAAGCTCGGCGACAAAGTCAGCCCCGAACTGAAAGACGCGCTCAAGGGCCTGTTCAATCGATGAACCCCGAGCAGTTCTCAGGCGCCGTACTGAATTGGTACGACAGCCACGGCCGCAAAGACCTGCCCTGGCAACAGGGCATCACGCCTTATCGGGTGTGGGTCTCGGAAATCATGCTGCAGCAAACCCAGGTCAGCACCGTGCTCGGCTACTTCGACCGCTTTATGGCCGCCCTGCCCACGGTCAATGACCTGGCCGCAGCACCGGAAGACGAAGTGCTGCACCTGTGGACGGGCCTCGGTTACTACACCCGAGCGCGCAACCTGCAAAAAACCGCACAGATCGTTGTGCGCGAACACGCTGGCGAATTTCCCCGCGACGCCGAGCAACTCACCGAACTGCCGGGCATCGGCCGCTCCACCGCTGGCGCCATCGCCAGCCTGAGCATGGGCCTGCGCGCACCAATCCTCGACGGCAACGTCAAACGTGTACTGGCGCGCTACGTGGCCCAGGAGGGTTACCCCGGCGAGCCGAAGGTGGCCAAACAATTGTGGGACGTGGCTGAACGTTTCACCCCGCATGAGCGGGTGAATAACTACACCCAAGCGATGATGGACCTCGGCGCCACCCTCTGTACCCGCAGTAAACCCAGCTGCCTGCTCTGCCCGCTCAAGAATGGCTGCCAAGCACACCTGCTCGGCCTGGAGATCCGCTATCCGATCCCAAAACCGCGCAAGGCACTGCCGCAGAAGCGCACGCTAATGCCGATCCTCGCCAACCACGCGGGTGAGGTGCTGCTCTACCGCCGCCCCTCCAGCGGCCTCTGGGGCGGCCTATGGAGCCTGCCGGAGCTGGACGACCTGCAAGGCCTCGACAACCTCGCCAGCCGCCACGGCTTGCACTTAGGCACGCGTCAGGCGCAAGCCGAACTAACCCATACCTTCAGCCATTTCCAACTGGCAATCGAGCCCTGGTTAATCCAGGTCTCTGCCGCCCCGGCCAGCGTGGCCGAGGCCGACTGGCTCTGGTATAACCTCGCCACCCCGCCGCGCCTGGGCCTTGCCGCCCCAGTAAAGAAACTACTGAAACGCGCGGCCGATGCACTTGCAGCAAATACTGGAGAAACGCCATGACCCGCACCGTACAGTGCCGCAAACACAAGCAGGAACTCCCCGGCCTGGACCGCCCGCCGTATCCGGGCGCCAAAGGTGAGGACATCTACACCAACGTCTCCAAGCAAGCCTGGGACGAATGGCAGAAGCACCAGACACTGCTGATCAACGAACGTCGCCTGAACATGATGAACGCCGAAGACCGTAAATTCCTCCAGGCCGAGATGGACAAATTCCTCTCCGGCGAGGAATACGCCCAAGCCGACGGCTACGTGCCGCCGAGCGAGTAACAGCAGCGTCGCCTTTGTAGGAGCGGGCCATGCCCGCGATAACTTTGCCGGGCACAGCCTATTCGCGGCCATGGGACAGGGCGTTCCCGCCGCTCCTACGAATCGCTCCACGGACTGCATCCAAACCGTAGGGTGGATGACGCCTTACCCATCCACCACACCGCGATGGCGGATAAGCAAAGCGTTATCCACCCTACACGGCTAATCCCTCTCCGGATTGCATCTGGACTACCCAACGCCGCCGGCCTTTTCCCGACACTCGAACCTAACCGCCCGTATTAATTAAATATTTTCAAACTCACGCTTGACACCTACCCCTCAAATCCGTCTAATAGCGCCCCGTTAGCCCGGGTAGCTCAGTCGGTAGAGCAGGGGATTGAAAATCCCCGTGTCGGCGGTTCGATTCCGTCCCCGGGCACCAAATATCAAAGAACCCCAAGCGAAATAAACCTCCTTGGGGTTTTTTGTTGCCTGTGATTTGCCATGCAGCTACTCATGCATTCCCAACCAGCACAGAAATTTGTGCTCGCGCGACAGCCAGCTGCAGCTAGGCGACACCTGCGCGCCCAGCTGCAGCTATGGCTGGCAAACGGCTTGGCGGCTGGCGAAACGCTATGCTAGCTTGACGCCTCGCCAGGAAGGCCACGCAACGCCTGAGCGCAATCGAACAATAAGAGGACCCCCCATGGCCGAGGCCACGCCCGCACTGGAAATTCGCGACCTGCATAAACGCTACGGCGACCTTGAGGTGCTCAAGGGCATCTCCCTCACCGCTCACGATGGCGATGTGATTTCCATTCTCGGCTCTTCCGGCTCCGGCAAGTCGACCTTTCTGCGCTGCATCAACCTGCTGGAAAACCCGCACAAGGGGCAAATCATCCTCTCGGGTGAAGAGCTTAAGCTCAAGGCCGCAAAGAATGGCGACCTGGTCGCCGCCGACAGTCGCCAGATCAATCGCCTGCGCAGCGAGATCGGTTTTGTCTTCCAGAATTTCAATCTGTGGCCGCACATGAGCGTGCTCGACAACATCATCGAGGCGCCGCGCCGCGTATTGGGGCAGAGCAAGGCCGAAGCCATCGAGGTGGCTGAGGCGCTGCTGGCCAAGGTCGGTATCGCCGACAAGCGCCATGTTTATCCGAACCAGTTATCCGGCGGCCAGCAGCAGCGCGCAGCGATTGCCCGCACCCTGGCCATGCAGCCGAAAGTCATCCTGTTCGATGAGCCCACTTCGGCTCTCGACCCGGAAATGGTACAAGAAGTGCTTAATGTGATCCGCGCACTCGCCGAAGAAGGTCGCACTATGCTGCTGGTGACTCATGAAATGGGCTTTGCCCGTCAAGTTTCCAGCGAGGTGGTGTTTCTGCATCAGGGCTTAGTTGAAGAGCAAGGCTCTCCAGAGCAAGTATTCGACAACCCTAACTCGGCGCGCTGCAAACAATTCATGTCCAGCAACCATTAAACACACGGAGCAACTACGCATGCAGAACTACAAGAAAATCCTGCTGGCCGCTGCCGCCACTCTGGCATTCGGCACCAGCGCCGTCGCTGCTGACAAACTGAAACTGGGTACCGAAGGCGCTTACCCGCCGTTCAATCTGATCGACGCCAGCGGCCAGGTCGGCGGATTTGACGTGGAGATTGGCCAGGCCCTGTGCGCCAAGATGAAGGCCGAGTGCGAAGTGGTTACTTCGGACTGGGACGGCATTATCCCGGCCCTGAACGCGAAGAAATTCGACTTCCTGATTGCCTCCATGTCGATCACCGACGAGCGCAAAGTAGCGGTAGATTTCACCGAGCCGTACTACACCAACAAGCTGCAGTTTATCGCCCCTAAAGGCGGCGATTTCAAAACGGATAAAGCCAGCCTGAAAGGCAAGGTCATCGGCGCTCAACGCGCCACCATCGCGGGCACCTGGTTGGAAGATAACCTGGGCGGCGTGGTCGATATCAAGCTGTATGACACCCAGGAAAACGCCTACCTCGACCTGTCCTCGGGCCGCCTCGATGGCGTACTGGCTGACACCTTCGTTAACTGGGAATGGCTGAAGAGCGATGCCGGCAAGAGCTTTGAATTCAAAGGCGACCCGGTATTCGACAACGACAAGATTGGCATTGCCGTACGCAAGGGTGATGCCCTGCGCGACAAGCTGAACACTGCACTGGCCGAGATCGTGGCTGACGGCACCTACAAGAAAATCAACGACAAGTACTTCCCCTTCAGCATCTACTAAGCTGCTGGCTCTGCGTCGCCCGCTCGGGCGGCGCAGGCTTCTGAGCCCTTATGAACTTCGACCTCTACGGATTCGGCCCGGCCCTGGCTGCTGGCACCCTGATGACCATCAAGCTGGCGCTAAGCGCGCTGTGCCTGGGTCTGGTGCTCGGCTTGCTCGGCGCTCTCGCCAAGACTTCCCCGTACAAGCCATTGCAATGGCTTGGCGGTACCTATTCGACCATCGTGCGCGGTATTCCCGAGCTGCTCTGGGTGTTGCTGATCTATTTCGGCACCGTGCAACTGATGCGCAACCTGGCAGACCTGCTCGGCATTGAAAGCCTTGAGCTAACCGCCTTCGCCGCCGGCACTATCGCCCTCGGGATCTGTTTCGGCGCCTACGCCACCGAGGTGTTTCGTGGCGCGATCCTGGCCATCCCCAAAGGCCACCGCGAAGCCGGCCAAGCCCTCGGCATGTCCCGCCCACGGATTTTCTGGCGATTGATCCTGCCGCAGATGTGGCGCATCGCCCTGCCCGGCCTGGGCAACCTGTTTATGATCCTGATGAAGGACACCGCCCTGGTCTCGGTCATCGGCCTGGAAGAAATCATGCGCCGTTCACAAATTGCCGTGACCTCCAGCAAGGAGCCCTTCACCTTCTTCCTGGTAGCGGCCTTTATCTACCTGGGCCTCACAGTCCTGGCGATGATTGGCATGCACTTCCTGGAAAAACGCTCCAGCCGTGGCTTTGTCAGGAGCACCTCATGAGGAAAATCGCTGAAATTGTGGCGTGGTCGATTGTCGTCGCGCTCGCAGCTTACGCACTCTGGGAAGGCCTAACCGCCCTCAACTGGGACGTGATCATCAAATGGCTGCCGCGCCTGACCAAGGGCGCGCTCCTAACCCTGGAGCTGGTCGGTATTGCCGTTGTCGCAGGCCTGATCCTGGCCATTCCGATGGGCATCGCGCGCTCATCCCGGCACTGGTATGTGCGGGCAGTGCCCTATAGCTACATTTTCTTCTTCCGCGGCACACCACTGCTGGTGCAACTGTTTTTGATCTACTACGGCCTGGCGCAGTTCGATGCTGTGCGCAATGGACCACTGTGGCAATACCTGCGCGACCCGTACTGGTGCGCGATCCTGACCATGACCCTGCACACCGCCGCCTATATCGCCGAGATCCTACGCGGCGCCATTCAGGCCGTGCCGCCTGGCGAAGTGGAAGCAGCCCGTGCGCTGGGCATGTCGCGGGCACAAACCATGTTCTACATCATCCTGCCGCGCGCCGCGCGCATCGGCCTCCCCGCCTATAGCAACGAAGTGATTCTGATGCTCAAGGCCAGCGCCCTGGCCAGCACCGTGACCTTGCTGGAACTGACCGGCATGGCCCGCACCATCATTGCCCGCACCTACTTGCCGGTGGAGATTTTCTTTGCTGCCGGGATGTTCTACCTGCTGATCGCTTTCCTGCTGGTTCGCGCCTTCAAGCTGCTGGAACGCTGGCTGCGCGTCGACGCCTGCCAGGGCCGCTGATTGCCTGAGGGCCAAACCCTCAGGCAACAAACTCCATGCCAGCCGCCTTATCCGCACAACCGCTCAGTGGCGCTGATTTGCTGCAACGCTTTACTGCGCTCGATAACTTTCTTATTGAGCATCAGCCGCTGTGGCAACCACGGCCTTTCGTGCATTACCCGAGCCTCCCGTGGGAAGCCGATCACCCCGAGCTGGCTGACTGGCTACGCGCGCAAAGCCTGGAGCACGCTGAACAGGCACACAATCAACCGCATCGGCTTGCTGCCCCCGCGCCCTTTGCGCAACTGGCCGATCAAGCCCAGCTTTTGAGCCAGGTCGGCGCACTGCCACAGCAGCCCGCGGCCGTATTGCCCGCACGCTTCAATGTTGATGTGCCAGGCCGCAAATGGCAGCAGATTGATGCTTTCGCCCGCAGCCTAACCTTTACTCAAACACCCCAGCATTGGCTGGATTGGTGCGCCGGCAAAGGCCACCTCGGCCGCCGACTCGCACACAGCGGCGGCACGCTGACTTGCCTGGAGCACGACCCCAAGTTGGTTAACAGCGGACAACTGCTTAGCCATAAACTCGGCATTGCCGCGCAGCATATTGAACAAGATGTATTGGCGGCCGACGCCACCACCCAGCTGCACGCACAGCACACCCCCGTGGCCCTGCATGCCTGCGGCGATCTACATGTGCGCCTCATGCAGCTCGCCAGCGCGACGGGCTGCCAGCAACTGGCAGTGGCTCCTTGCTGCTACAACCGCATCAGCACGCCGCACTACCAGGCGCTGTCACAAACCGCGCAGGTCTCCGCACTGCAACTGTCCCTCGACGACCTCGGCCTGCCGCTTAGCGAAACCGTCACGGCCGGCGCACGGGTACGACGCCAACGCGATCAGTCGATGGCCAGACGCCTGGCCTTTGACCTGCTGCAACGGCAACTGCGCGGCAGCGACGATTACCTGCCAACCCCTTCGCTACCACCGCGTTGGCTGGATAAATCCTTTGCTGACTATTGCAAAGACCTCGCGGCGCTTAAAAACCTACCGCCACCCACAGAGCAAGACTGGGATCAGTTGGAACAAAACGGCTGGCTGCGACTGGCCCAAGTGCGCAACCTGGAGCTACTACGCAATCTATTCCGCCGCCCATTGGAGCTGTGGCTACTGCTCGACCGTGCTTTATTCCTACAGGAACAAGGCTTTCGGGTGCGCCTCGGCAGCTTCTGCTCCTACCAGCAGAGTCCGCGAAATTTACTGTTACTCGCCGAAAGACCGTAGGTAGTATCCACAATATCTGTGGATAACTCTGTTGACAGAATCTGAGCAGCGCCCGCAAAAGCCCGTCCTAGCAGGCTTCTTGCTCGTCGCATATTTTTTGTACTGGAAATATATTCAGCAAAAACATGCACTTAAGAAATACAGAGAACCAGCGCACAAAGCTTGCGCACGTTCGTGCCAGATGCACTGCGTATGTGCATAAGCATTTCAGTGCTGATAACAAGACCTGCATATATCTATGCTCAGACCACTTTACTCCGGCAAATGAATCGATATAATGCGCCCCACAAATGCCGGTATAGCTCAGCTGGTAGAGCAACTGACTTGTAATCAGTAGGTCCCGAGTTCGACTCTTGGTGCCGGCACCATATAAATCAAAGGCTTGCAGCGATGCAGGCCTTTGTTTTGTCCGCGACACGTAACAACGCACGTAACAAGACCTAAACATGCGCACACGCATGCGCGCCTCACACGCAAGGCAGCAGCCCCAAGGTATAGGGGGGGTCTTAAAAAAGAGTAATTTCAGTAATCTTGACCGCCAGAGTTCCGCAAGCCATTGATGCAGTAGGAGTTTTCCGAAAGGGGCAGGAGTAATCTTTAAGTAATATTGAAGTAACCTGATTACTCTTTTAAAAGGTGATATTTGCAAACCTAAAAAGCCTTATAAATCAACGGTTTACAGAAAAATTACCTTTTCAATTACTCCTTTGTTACTCCCATTTGTAATACCTAGAGCCCCAAGCCACGCGGCCTCCAGCTCACCCCCACGCTTAGATCACTGAAATTACTCTTTCTGCAAAGCCCCCCCTTTACCGCAAGCAGGAACTATCCAGCGCCACCTCGCATACACCTATCCAGTGCAGGGATTCGCAGGGAAAACAGCCCCACAGCCAGTCCGGCGCAGCCCAATTCCTGCAAGGCGCTTGTAGACATGCAGGGGTGAAGAAAAATAGCCCCCTTTAGCCCGCAGGCGTGGAGTGGGGAAGACTGCGCGCGCCGGGTGCTGATGGCCTCCCCCGTGGCTGTTGCGCACCATGCGGGGGCATTACTGCCGTGCAAGGCGAGCGGCCACAAAAAAACCGCCCGAGGGCGGCTTCCTTGTAGGTGCTGTTGACTACCAGTTGAAGTAGATCAGCTCGTTGGCCTGCTTACCGCCCTGCCCTCCAACCGTGTGCCGCAGCGGCACCTCCTTGAGGCGAAGCCCGGCGAACACCTCGCGGATTTGCGGGTGATCGTTGATCGAGATAACCATCCTGCCCTTGATCGAACCGGCTAGCTCAGCCATGGCTTGGTACTGGTCAAAGTTGAACGCACCAGGTGCATAACCGGCTGTCTCCCAATAAGGCGGGTCTAGGTAGAACAGCGTGTGGTCGCGGTCATAGCGCCGGATGCACTCTTTCCAGTCCAGGTGCTCGATGGTTGTACGCGCCAACCGCAGGTGCGCCTCGCTGAGTTTCTCCTCGATCCGCAGCAGGTTCAGCTTGGGCGGTGACGTAGTGGCGGTACCGAAGGTGCGCCCGGTCGGCTTGGCCCCAAAGCAAGACTGCTGCAGGTAGAAGAACCGCGCCGCCCGCTGGATATCAGTCAACGTGACCGGGATCTGCATATTGGCCCAGTCGAACATCACCCGGCTAACCAGTGACCATTTAAAATGGCGCACCAGCTCCTCCAGGTGATGGGCAACCACCCGGTACAGATTCACCACCTCACCATCGAAGTCGTTGATCACCTCAACCCGGCTGGGCTCTTTCATGAAGAAAAGCGCCGCGCCACCACAAAACGGCTCGACGTAGCACTCATGGTCGGGGAACTCAGGAAGGATGTGTTTGGCCATGCGGCGCTTGCCGCCCATCCACGGGAAAATCGGTGTAGACATAAGTGATCCTTGTTTTCGGCTATTGGATTCGCTTAGGCTCCGCACCCCCTGCGCAGTGGGGCGAGGCCTTGGTTGGATCACTCGGCGTGCTCGAGTGTTTCGACGTCGAGCTGGTGTTGACGCACCGGCTCGTCGCCTCGTTTACTGCGCGGGGCTTTCACCCCTTGGCGGGCAGTTCGAAGGGTCGGAACTGCACCACCTCCTCCCCCACCCAGTCATTCAGCTGGGCCAGGCGGGCTTGCATCGGTTCCAGTTCATTCATCGCCCACACCTCTGAGGCCTCGCGCAGGCTGCCGAAGCCGCCCGCGTTTTGCGGGACGATGCCCAGCAGTTGCGGTGGGATGCGCTGCGCGGCCAGCAGATCGTCGCGGCTGATGTTCTTGATCGCGGCAAAGTCGTCTTTGGCTGCCACTTCGCTGATCGGCAGCAGCTGGATGCCGTCCTTTTTCCCACCTGGTGCGTACATGAACAGGTTGCGGAAATTGCCGGGGCCCTTGCTGTTCTTCATCGCCGTGCGCAGGTCGTCGACAAAGTCTTCATTCTGCGCCGCGTCGGTCATGTACATGATGAAACCGGCGTGGCTGCCGTTGTTGTAATACTTACGGCGGAACAGCGTGGCGCTCTCATTGAGCAACGCGCTCTGCAGCGCCGCCAGCCATTCCGGAAGGCCGTACACTTCCTGGTTGATATCGGCCTCGCGCAGGTGGCAGATGCTGCCCTTCTTGAATTCGTGCTCATCCTTCCAGCCGCGCACTTGGTAGAACGTCTCCAGATCCACGCCCCGGCGCATGTACTTGGCCAAACACGGCACCAGGGCCAGCGGCTGGCCCATCACGTTATCGCGCCGCTCAACGTAAGCCTGGCCAAAGGTCACCCAGTCCAGGGCAATTTGGCCGAACGCCGCGCGGCCCAGCAGCTTGTGTGGGATAAAATGCCGCTCCAGCATGTTGCGCTTGAAGGTCAGGCCACTCTGCAAATACACGCTGGCCTTGGTCGCCTTCGCCAAGCCATCCATCGAGATAGGCGGCTCAAACCAGCGGCCGTTGCTCCAGCACTCCAGGTAATCGAGGATCTCGCGGCCATCCAGCACCGGCATCGGGTCGCCGAAGGTAAAGGCCTCAGCCCTGCCAGCGGGTGCGCTAACTACCTCGCCCTCGATGGGCAGCGTTTGGTTGGCCAGTTGTTGGCCGTGATTGCGGCGCTTGCTCATCTAGTAGATCTCCATGATGGCCGTATTCGCAGCCGTTTGGCCTTCGAGTGGCTCGTTGTGCAGTGCATGAAATAAGGCCCAGGCCAGATCGGCGTGGCCCGTGTTGTCGGTGCGTCCGGCGGTGTAGGTGAATTGCCGACCGCTGGCGGTGACGGTTTTGCGGATAGCCATCAGCGACGACGCCAAGTCGGTCCAGCTCGCGTCGAATTCCAAGCGCACGTTGCTGATCACCGACCACGCTTTGAGCACCAGGCGCGTCTTCACCTCGGGCGAATAGCTGAAGGTCTTCAACCCGGGAAAAAACTGCTTAACCAGCTGCGCCACGCCGCTGCCCATGCCGGTCACATCGATGCCGATGTACGTCACCCAATAGCGCATGGTCACCTGGCGGATTGTTTCGGCCTGGGCCTCGTAATCCATGCCCCGGAACTGATGGCGCTCCAGCACGCGGAACTTGCCGCCCGGCACCATGGGCGGTGCCACCACAATCAAGCCCGCAGAATCGCCCGTTTCAGCAGGGTCATAGCCCACCCAAACCGCCCGATCAGCAAACGGCCGCGCCGCAAATGGCTTGTAGTCCTCGGCCCACTCAACCCAGCTATCCACCATGCACGGCTGCAGCATGTTCAGCGGGAAGATGCTCGCCCCATCGTCGACGAACTCGCACATCAGCAGGTTTTGGAAGGCCTCGGCCGCGTACTCCAGCCGCAGCTCCTCGATATCGAACAGGTCACAGCCGCCGGCCTCGGCATCCATGATGGTGACGATTTGCCGCCATAGCCGGTCCTCGCACAACCGCCCCTGTTGCAGCGCGTCGTGGCTCACATCCAGCGTGATGTGCTTGGCGGTCGGCTTGCCCTTGTTGAAGCGCTCACCCGTCCAGAAGGTGTAGGCCTCATGGGCCATCGAACTGGGCGTGCTGAAATACGTGCGCCGGTATTGCTTCTGCATGGCCATGCCGCTGGCCACCTTGTTCAGCTCGTTAAACTTGAACGTCCAGAAGAACTCGTCGAAGTAAAAGTTGCCGTGGTAGCCCTGCGCGGTACGCGCGTTGGTGCCCAGGAAATGCAGCTCAGCACCGTTCGGCAAAATGATCGGGTCGCCCGTTAGATCGATATCGACCACTTCGCGGGCGAATGCCTGGATATAGGCCTTGAAGATATGCGCCTGATTCTTCGACGCACTCAAGAAAATCTGATTACGCCCCGTCGTCAGCGCATCGATCAACGCCTCGCGGGCGAAGTAATACGTGGCACCAATCTGGCGGCTTTTCAGGATGGCCCGCGTGCGCTGATTGCCCGCCCGGTACCAGTCTTTTTGATAATCAAAGCAGCCATCTAGAAACGCCTCGGTCAGCTTCTCGATGTGCTCCTCTGCAATTTCGTTGCGCTTCGGTTTACGCTTCTCCCCAGCGTTGCGCTTGGCCAGCTCCGGGTTAAGGTCGCTTTCGGTACCGCCGTCCTGGTAGCGCGCGATTCGCGCCTGGCGCTCCAACTGGCGGCCCAGCAGATCGATCTCCTTGAAGTCCGTGCCGGTCTTCGGATCTTTCAGCAGCAGCTGCACCAGCCGGGCCTCGGTCGCCGCCTGGATACGCTCCAGCGGCGTGGCCCGGTCCCAATCGTCGCGGGCCTTCCAGCTGTGCAGGGTCTTTTCCTTCTCGCCCACCAGCTCGGCGATCTCGCACACGCGAAAGCCCTGCCAGTACAAATGCTTGGCATGGCGGCGGTGGTCGGTGGGTATCTCAACGATGGCATTCATGGCGCACATGCTGTCGTGCGCGCGCGAACCCTACCCGCCCCCCGCATTGTCAGGCGCGCCCCAACAACACCGCCGCGTTGCCGCACATGCGCGCGGTGCCGACCATGCCCTCAACGCAACGGCAGTACGCCGCCACCGCAACGAGGACAGCACCAATGGCCGCCACCAACCCAGCCAGCAAAAAGTACAAATCCAAGTGGTTCCGCGTAGCCGTAGAAGGCGCGACCACCGACAAACGCAAAATTGAGCGTTCCTGGCTGGAGCAAGCCGCCAAAAACTTCAACCAGAACACCTACGGTGCCCGCGTATGGCTGGAACACTTCCGCAGCATCCTGCCGGATAGCCCATTCAAGGCGTATGGCGACATCACTGCCGTCAAGACGGAAGAAGTAGATATCGCGGGCCAGAAGAAACTGGCCCTGTTCGCCCAAATCGAGCCAACTGACGACCTGATCGCCATGAATAAGGCGAAGCAGAAGATCTACACCTCGATTGAAATCGACGACAGCTTCGCCGACAGCGGCCAGGCCTACATCGTCGGCTTGGCGGTCACCGACTCCCCCGCCAGCCTAGGTACCGACGTGCTCGCTTTCTCGGCACAGAAACCAGACTCAAGCCCATTCAAAGATCGCCACTACTCCGCGACCTCGATGTTTACCGAGGCCCTCGAAGCGGAACTCGAATTCGACGAAGTCATCGAGAGCGATAACAAGGTCATTGGCCTGTTCAATCGCGTGATGGACGCCATCGGCAAGAGCAAGGAAGTACCAGTCAAGGACGACGCCCATTTCTCCGAGCTGACTGACGCTGTCGAGGCCCTCGCCTCGCACGCCAAGGAGCAGGGCGAAGCCTTCACCGCCGGGCAAACCAAGCTCGACGCCCTGAACACAGCCCACGAAAAACTGGCCGGCGAATTTTCCGCCCTGGTCAAGCGTCTGGGTGAAACCGAAGACCACAGCCAGCATCCGCGCCCGCTCGCCACCGGCGGCGATGGTGCCCAGCTGTCCACCTTCTAACCCACCCGCTCAATACCCGGAGAAACACCCATGCGTAACGAAACTCGCGTCGTCTACAACGGCCTGCTGGCGCACGTCGCCAAACTCAACGGTGTGCCAAGTGCCACCGAGAGCTTTAACGTCACCCCGTCCGTACAGCAGAAGCTGGAAACGGCCATCCAAGAATCGGACAGCTTCCTCAAGCGCATCAACATGATCCCGGTCAACGACCAGGAAGGCGAAGCCATCGGCCTGGGCGTCAACGGCCCAACCGCTAGCCGCACCAACACCGCCGGCGGCAACCGTCGCAACCCGGCAAACGTGTTGGCCCTGGCCAAAGACGCCTACAGCTGCAAAAAAACCGACTTCGACACCGCGCTGCCCTACGTTCAGCTCGATGCTTGGGCCAAGTTTCCAGACTTCCAGGTGCGTTTGGCCACTGCCATCGCCGTGCGCCAAGGCCTTGACCGCATCATGATCGGCTTTAACGGCACCAGCGCCGCAGCTGCAACCGACCGCGCCACCAACCAGGTGCTGGAAGACGTCAACATCGGCTGGCTGCAGAAGATCCGCACCAATGCACCAGATCGCGTCATCACCGAGGGCGCAGTAGCGGGCAAAGTCACCGTAGGCGCAACCGGCGACTACAAAACCCTCGACGGCCTGGTCTTCGATGCTGTTCAGCTGATGGACCCATGGCACCGCAAGCGCAACGACCTGGTCGTCATCGTTGACCGTGCCCTGCTGCACGAAAAACAACTGGCCGCCGTAGAAAAAGGCGCTGCATCCAACCAGGAAGAAAACGCCGCCGAAGAGATCCTCACCAAGGGCCGCCTAGGCGGCTTGAAGATCGAAGACGCCCCGTTCTTCATCGATGGCGGCGTGCTCATCACCACCCTGAGCAACCTGTCCATCTACTGGCAGGAAAGCGCCCGTCGCCGCCACATGAAGGACGAACCCGAGTTCGACCGTGTCGCCGACTACCAGTCGTCCAACGACGCCTACGTCATCGAAGACCTCGGCCTCGTTGCCCTGGTTGAAAACATCGAGCGGGTATAAACCATGGCTCTCACCCTTGCCCAACGCACCCAGCTGCGCATCCGCGCAGCCAAGGAGGCCGCCGCCACCGCGCCGGCCGCCAACATGGCCGGCGCCAACAGCTACGAGCTGCAACTGGCGCAGCTGGCACAGCACCGGGCGCGCCTCAAACAGGTGCAGTCCAACCAGGGCAAGGCAGAGCTCAAGGCCCTGCTGCTGCCTGAATACGAACCCTACGTGCAAGGCGTACTGGCTGCCGGCAACGGCGCCCAGGACGAAGTGCTCACCACCCTCATGCTCTGGCGCATCGACGCCGCCGACTACCCCGGCGCGTTGGCCATTGCCGAGTACGTCATCCAGCACAACCTGAAAATGCCCGACCGTTTCGAGCGCACCACCGGCACCCTCATCGCTGAGGAAATCGCCGAGGCCGCCCTCAAAGCGCAAAAGGCTGGCGACAGCTTCCCGCTGGCAATTCTGGAAGAAGCCGCCCGCATCACCGCTGAGCAAGACATGCCCGACCAAGCCCGCGCCAAGCTGCACCTGGCAATCGGCAAAGCCTATGGCCTGCTGGTGGATGCAGAAACATCCCAGGAGCTGGACCCGATCAACCTCAAAGCTGCCCAAGTGCACCTGTCTCGCGCCATCGACCTGCACAGCAACTGCGGCGGCAAAAAGGATCTGGAGCGCGTCGACCGCCTCCTCAAAAAACACGCTGAGCCCGCAACACCACCGGCCAGCTAACCGAGCGTTCCCACGCACCCCGGCGGCTCGGGGCAGATCAAACGGGCAACTCCTTCCCGTCCTGTGACGCCCCGACCACCGCCGACCTAGGGCAAAGCCATGAACGAATTCCATGCGTTATATCAATGCACCTTCCAGCCCAGCGAGCGTGACCAGCAGCTGCGCAGCGTTGCCGAGCGCTATGTGCAGGAATCCGAAGCCTACGACCGCACCGTATGCACTGGCCCAATCCGCCATGGCTGGGTTATGCCCGGAACGTCGCACGAACATGCCCTTATAAGCCGTAACGCCCAGCAACTCATGGACGCCCTGTGCCGTGAGCATTGCGGCACATTCACCCGCGCTGAAATCCGCCTAGCAGTTGCCAAATGCGAGCTGCACCCATGAGCGGATTCATCGCAAGCGGTACCACCAGCGCAGAACACCCCATTACCCAAGGCGGGTTTTGGCCTGATCTGGACGGCGCCCATCTACGCGCCGCCATGCGCCTCACCGCCGCCGTCACCGACGCCCGCCTGGAAGTGGCCACCGTCAACGCCATGATCGAAGCCAACCGCGAGCTTGCCGGCTACCGAACGGCCCGCGAGGCAGAAGGCCACGCCACCTTGGTCGACGTGCCCGCCACCAGCATCAAAGACGAAAGCACCCTGCTGCACCTCTACCGCCGCGTCATCTACTGCACCGCCACCGCCGAACTGATCGAGCGCTACCAGGGCTTCGACGCCACCAACAGTGGCGAGCAAAAGGCCAGCGAAGAAGAAAGCAGCCCCGACCAACTGCGCCGCGACGCCCGCAAAGCCCTGCGCACCATCCTCGGCATCAGCCACGCCACAGTGGAGTCGCTCTGATGGCCAGCGTCCGCGCGCTCCAGGGCGACACAGTCGACGCCATCTGCTGGCGCTACTACGGCCGCACCGCCGGCGTGGTCGAGCAAGTGCTCGATGCCAACCCAGGGCTGGCCGATTTAGGCCCCGTATTGCCCAACGGCACCCTCCTCAACATGCCCCAGGCCGCTGCCCAGGCCGTACAACGCCAAGTGGTGAATTTATGGGACTGATCTACCTCGCCCTCTACAAAGGCAAAGGCAAGCTGTTTAACCGCCTCATCCGCCTGTGGACGCGGTCCAAATACAGCCACTGCGAGCTGGTCATGCCCGATGGCCGTTGGCTGTCCGCCTCAGCCATGGACGGCGGCGTGCGCACCAAGCGCATCGAGTTAAACCTTGAGCACTGGGACTTAATACCGCTGCCATGGGCCAACGCCCGACTGATCGAATCCGTATACGACCGCCACTACGGCAAAGGCTACGACTGGCTCGGCATCTTCCTCAGCCAGCTCCTGCCCATCGGCCTACACAGCCGCCGCCGTATGTTCTGCAGCGAGTTCTGCGCCGCCGGCCTCGCTTTCAATACCAGCGCCCAGCGGTTCAACCCCGTGTTACTCGGCGAAGTGGCGCAACGCATTAACCGCCTGCCCTTTGTCCAGCTAGGCCACTCATTAAAAGAGGGCTAAGGAATGCCGCACATGCCTGACAGACCTGAAACCTGGGCTTGGTTCGCCCTCTGGCTAGAGCAAAACCACCCCGCCGTTTACGCCGGCGGCATGGCCCTGTTCGTAGGCTCTTGGCGAATCATCTACAGCGGCGGCAAGTTGCGCCAGTTGGCACTTGAGGCCCCCTTATGCGGCCTGCTCGGCGTTGGCGTGTCCTACGCCCCCGCGCTGATCGGCGCCCCCGACAGCGCCGGCGTGTTCTTCGCCTGCATGGTCGGCCTGCTGGGTGTTGAAACCAGCCGTGCCGCCGCCAACAAAGTGCTAGACAAAAAGGTAGACACCCTATGACCCAGCCCCAATCCCTCCGCCACGGCTCCAAAGGCCAAGCCGTGCTGCAGCTGCAGCGCGCCCTCAATGCCCAAGGCGCCAGCCTGTTTGCCGATGGCGACTTCGGCGACACCACCGAGGCCGCAGTGCGCGCCTACCAGCTCAAAGTTGGCCTGGTGGCCGATGGCGTGGCCGGCGAGAAAACCCTCGCCGCGATGGCCGGTGCCGACTGCCGCCTGCTGCTCAGCAACGCCACCCTAGTGACCGCTGCCAAGCGCCTAGGCGTCGAGCTGGCCGCCGTGTATGCCGTCAACGCGGTGGAGAGTGCCGGCGCGGGCTTCCTGGTCAACGGCAAGCCCAAAATTCTGTATGAGCGCCACGTGATGCACCGCCTGCTCAGCACCCCGCGCCATGCGGATGACGACGCCGCGGTACTCAAAACCCACGCCGACCACCTCGCCACCCTGCACCCCAACCTGGTCAACCCGCGCCCCGGTGGTTATGCCGGCGGCACTGCCGAACACCAACGCCTGGCCAACGCCAAGCTACTCGACGGCCTCTGCGCACCCGAGGCCTGCAGCTGGGGCGCGTTCCAGATCATGGGCTACCACTGGCAGCACCTCGGCTACGCCAGCCTGGAAGACTTCACCACCCGCATGGCCGCCAGCGAGGCCGAGCAGTTCGAGGCATTCGTGCGCTTTATCGAAGCCGAACCCGCCCTGCACAAAGCCCTCAAGGCCAAAAAGTGGGCCGAGTTCGCCAAGCGCTACAACGGCCCCGCCTACGCCCGCAATCTGTACGACGTGAAGCTAGAACGCGCCTACCAGCGCCACGCCGAGTGCGGCTGCGGGCATAAGGTGGCGGCATGAGCCTGCCCGAGCAGATCCGCAAACTGGAGCTGCGCGACGGTGATGTCGTTTGCCTGCCAGCTGATACCGGCTACGAATGCGCCGCGCAGTTCGCTGAGGCTATGCAAACCCAGCATCAAGGCAAGCGTGTGCTGATCATCATTGGCGACGTTCAAGTCCTGGACGAAGCTGCCATGGCGGCCGCCGGCTGGCACCGCAAATGACCACCCTGCGCCAACTCGGCTACGGCCTGGCCCTGTTTGCAGCCCTCGGTCTGCTGGCCTGGGGCCAATACCAGCAAGGCCAAGCGGTAGACGCCCGCGAAACCCTCGCCGCCGAACGCCAGCTGCAAGCCGAACAACGCATCGAGCGCCAAGCCACCACCATCACCGCCATGGCCGCCACCCTGGAGGCCGAACGCACCGCACAAACCGCCCTGCGCACCACGCAAAACCAACTGCGCCAGGGCATCAGCCAACGTGAACAACAGATCGAGGCGCTTAAACGTGAGAATTCAGATCTTAGGGCTTGGGCAACTCAGCCTTTGCCTAGCGCTGCTCAGCGGCTGCGCAAACGGCCCGCCATCAGCGGAGCAAACGCTTATCGAGACTGGTTGTCCGGCAGTGGTGCCGTGCAGCCTGCAACCCAGCAGCCCGAGCGATAACGGCCAGCTGCTCACCGAACTGGAGCGCACCGAACTGGCCTGGGCCGAATGCGCCGCCCAGGTCGACATGGTCTACAACCACCAACAGCCGCGAGCAGACCCATGAACAAACCCGAATCCCTGCGTGCCCACCTGCTGGCCAGCGTGCCGCAACTCAACGCCAACCCCGACCACCTCATGGTGTTTATCGATGAAGGCAAAATCCGCAGCACCGCAGCGCCGGGCTTGTCGTTTGAATACGCCTACACCCTCAACGTCATCCTCACCGACTTCCCCGGCCACCCGGATGCCGTCGCCATTCCCCTGCTGGCGTGGGTGCTGGTTAACCAGCGCGAACTGATCGAGAACCATGAGCGCAACAAAGACGCCATCACCTTCGAGGCCGATGTGCTCGACCACAGCAAAGTGGACCTGTCCATCAAGCTGGCTCTCACCGAGCGCGTCATCGTCAAAAAACAGGACGACAACACCCTCACCGTCACCCACCCCGACGAGCCCCAGCTAGAGCCCTACCTGCCCGCCGGCAACTGGCAGCTCTACGGCAACGGCGAAATACTCGCCGAGTGGGAAAGCACCGCCCGCGATGGCGTAGACATAGCCAGCCCGCACCCGGTGCACCGTGGCTGATGATCTGCGCGCCCTGGAAGACTGGGCCGGTGCCCTGCTCAGCAAACTGCAGCCCAGCGAACGGCGCACGCTCAACCAGAGCATCGCCCGCACCCTGCGCCGCAACCAGCAGCAGCGTATTGCCGCCCAGCGCAACCCCGACGGCACCCCCTTTGCACCGCGCAAAGCCCGTCAGCCCCTGCGTGCTAAACAAGGCCGCGTCAAACGGCAGATGTTCAACAAGCTGCGCCAGGCCAAGCACCTCAAACTGCAAAGCACCGCCAGCAGCATTGCCATCGGCTTTATGCAGCGCACCGCCCGCTTGGCCCGCGTGCACCAATACGGCCTACGCGACCGCCCAGGGCGCAACGCCCCCGACGTGCAATACGCCAAGCGCGAGCTGCTCGGCTTCACCGATGCCGACCTCGATGTCATCCGCGACCAGCTGCTGCAGCACCTCATCCCCTAGCCACACGTTTTCAGCTGGCTGCTGACAACCCCCCGCGCATGCCCTCCGCACGCGCGAGCGGCAACATGGATGGCATGAACGAACTCGCCGAACTCGCCCGCAAACTGGAAAACCTCATCCGCTTCGGCACTGTTGCCCAGGTGCAGATGCAGCCGCCCCGCGTGCGCGTACAAACCGGCACCCTGCTCACCACCTGGCTGCCCTGGATTAACCCGCGCGCAGGCCTAGACCGCGAATGGAACCCGCCCACCGAGGGCGAGCAAGTGGTGCTATTCAGCCCTTCCGGTACCCTCGCCCAGGGCGTGGCGCTCACCGGCTTGTTCAGTGACCTAATCCCCGCCAACGGCGACCGCGCTGGCCTGCACCGCAGCACCTACCGCGACGGCGCCGTGATCGAATACGACAGCATCGCCAAGCACCTGCGCGCCACCCTGCCCGGTAGCGCAGAACTCAACGCCGTGGGCCCGGTAACCGTCATCACCGATGCATCGTTAAGCGCCACGGCACAGGGTGACATCACCCTCACCAGCGCCGCCAATATCACCATCACCGCCGCCGGCAACGTTGCCATCAGCGGTGCCAAAGTGGACCTCAACTGATGCCTGCCGTAACCCGCAAGGGCGACAGCTGCACCGGCCATGGTGCGTTTCCGCCTCGCGCCTCCACTGCTGGAAGCCCAAACGTGTTCGCCAACGGCATTGCCGTGCACCGCAAGCAAGACAGCTGGGCCAGCCACTGCGACCCCAGCAGCTGCCACGGTTCGCAACTGGCCGATGGCAGCGCCACGGTATTTGCCAACGGCTTGCCATTGGGCCGTATCGGTGACCCCGTCGCCTGTGGTTCCGTCGTTGCCGCTGGCAGCGCCAACGTGTTTGCAGGGGGCTGAGCATGCAAGGTTTAAACGCCACCAACGGCCGCACCATAATCGACAGCCAGCACCTGGCGCAGTCCGTGGCGGACGTCCTCACCACGCCCATCGGTACCCGCGTTATGCGCCGCGAATACGGCAGCCAGCTGGCTGACCTGGTCGACTGGCCACACAACAGCGCCACCCGCCTGCAAGCCTACGCGGCCACCGCCATGGCCCTAATGCGTTGGGAGCCGCGCATCCGTCTCAGCCGCGTGCAACTCAGCCTAGGCGCCATGCCCGGCCAATCTGTGCTTGACCTGGAAGGCACCCTCACCGACAGCAACGAGCCCCTCAGTCTGCGCGTCCCCCTCAGCCTGGGAGCCTCTGCATGACGATTTTGCAGGAAAGCAACAGCGCACAGCCGCAGGCTGCCCGCACGGGTGACGCACATGGAGGTGCGGCATGAACACCTTCACCCCCATTGACTTGTCACAATTGCCCGACCCGCAAGTGGTTGAGGCCATCGACTACGAGCAGATTCTCGCCGAGCGCTCGGCCTATTTCATCAGCCTGCACCCAGCCGAACAGCAAGCCACTATCGCCGCCACCCTGGCGCTAGAATCCGAGCCCATCACCAAGCTGCTGCAGGAAAACGCCTACCGCGAAACCCTGCTGCGCCAGCGCGTCAACGAGGCCGCCCTGGCTACCATGCTGGCCAAGGCCAAAGGCACCGACCTGCAGCAGCAAGCCGCCAACGTCAACGTGCAGCGGTTGCTGGTCATTCCCGGCAACCCCAATGCCGTGCCGCCTGTGGTAGCCGTGTATGAAAGCGACGACAGCCTGCGCGAGCGCGCGCAAATGGCCTGGGAAGGCCTCAGCACCGCCGGCCCGCGCAACAGCTACATATTCCACGCCCGCAGTGCCGACGGCCGTGTGGCCGATGCCACAGCAGAAAGCCCCTCGCCAGCCGTGGTAGTGATCACCGTGCAAGCCCTGCTCGGTGATGGCAGCGCCGATGCTGAGCTGCTCGCAATCGTTAATGCCTACCTCAGCGACGACGACCGCCGCCCAGTGGCCGACCGCCTCACGGTGCAATCTGCCGAGGTGCTGGAATACAGCGTTGAGGCCGTGCTGCACCTGGCCACCACCGGCCCCGAAGTCGAACCCATCCGCGCCGCAGCTGAGGCCGGCTTAAACGCCTACGTCAACCAACGCCGGCGCATCGGGGTGGAGGTCAGCGAGTCCGCCATTCATGCCGCCTTGCACGTCGAGGGTGTGCGCCGTGTTGAGCTGGTCAGTTGGGCCGACATCAACCCCACCGCCTACCAAGCCGCCTACTGCACAGCCGTCAGCGTAAGCGTGGCGGTGGCGGCATGAGCCGCCTGCTACCGCCCAACGCCAGCCAGCTAGAAGTGCTGGCCGCTCAGGCGTTAGCCGAGATCGAGCGCGTGCCGGTACCCATCCGCGAGCTGCTCAATCCCGACCTCTGCCCCGTTGCCCTGCTGCCGTACCTGGCCTGGGCGTTTTCGGTGGATCGTTGGGACCAAGACTGGACAGCCGCCACCAAGCGCAGCGTTATCAAGTCCGCCTATTTCGTCCACGCGCACAAAGGCACTATCGGCGCGCTGCGCCGCGTGGTGGAGCCCCTCGGCTACCTGATTCGCGTGTGGGAATGGTGGCAACAAAGCCCCGAGGGCGTGCCGGGCACCTTCCAGCTCGATATCGGCGTGCTGGACAGCGGCATCACCGAGGAGATGTTCGAATCCCTGGTGCTACTAATCGACGACGCCAAGCCGCGCAGCCGCCATATGGTTGGCCTTGCCATCAGCCTGGAGGTACGTGGCCCCATCTACTTAGGCGCCGCCACCTACCAGGGCGAAACCCTCACCGTTTACCCCTACGCCCCCGGCCCCATCACCGTGGGCGGCGATGCGCTGCTGTTCGGCGCTGGTACCCACATCATCGAAACCACGAGCGTCTACCCATGAGCCAGCCCTATTTCGCACTACTCACCGCCGTAGGCGAGGCCAAGCTCGCCAACGCCGTCGCCCTCAACGTACCGCTGCAAATTAGCCGCATGGGCGTGTGTGATGGTGCTGGCGTGCTGCCCGTGCCGGAGCGCACGCAAACCGCGCTGATCGGCGAGCAGTACCGCGCCGACCTCAACAGCCTGACCCCCGACCCGCTCAACGCCAGCCAGATCATCGCCGAGCTGGTGATTCCAGAAGCAATTGGCGGCTGGTGGATTCGTGGCATGGGCCTGTATGACGCCGCTGGTGATTTGATCGCCGTCAGCAACTGCCCGCCCAGCTACAAGCCCGTGGTGGCCGAAGGCTCCGGCAAAACCCAAGTGATGCGCATGGTGCTCATCGTCAGCAGCACCGCCGCCGTGCAGCTCAAGATCGACCCAAGCGTGGTGTTGGCCACGCGGGCGTATGTGGATGCACTCACGGTACGTGCCAGCCAACCCGAGACTGAGGCCGGTGTAGAAAACAGCAAAATCATGACCGCGCTACGCGTATTTCAGGCCATTCGCTCTCTAGCGGCTAATGCTACCGAGCTTCTACGCGGCGTGTTGCGTGTGGGTACGCAGACCGAGGTCAATGCTGGCCTGCTGGATGATGTAGCGGTAACACCGAAAAAGCTGCGAATGGGTTTTTCGGCCAGCCTCGGCGCTACGGGGTACATCGCGCTGCCCACATGGATGCTTGGTTTTATCTTTCAGTGGGGCATGACAAACCTTAGTGTCACGCAAACCGTGCAAACCGGCAGCCTGTCCCTTCCGATTACATTCCCGAATGCATACCGCTTCGGGTTATGTATGGCGAGCGACGTACAGGCTAACGGCACAGGAGCCAGAATCCATGCCGATGCCGGGACGAATTCGAATTTTGTTTTCAACTACTCCGCGCCAGCTGCGGTTAATACCAGCTTCCGTTACTTTTGTTGGGGTAACTAACAATGTTTTATTCACCATCTACAAACGGTTTTTATTCCCAGGCAATCCACGGCGATCAGATGCCAGCTGACGCTGCTGAAATTACCGCCGATAGATACGCTGTTCTTATGGAAGGTCAGTCGGGAGGAAAGAGCATCGGCTCTGATCAAGCCGGGGTTCCTGTTCTACTAGATCCGCCTCCGGCCAATGCCAATAACCTATGCGCACAAATTGACGCTGCCGCCGACGCCGCCCGCCAAGCCGTCGCCGGTGACCCGCTTCGCGCCGTGGAATACGACCGCGCCCGAATCGAGGCCGAGCAGTTTGCCGCAGCCAACTACCAGGGCGACGTGCCGCCCATGGTCGCCGCCTACGCCATTGGCGGGCGCACCGCGCAACAGGCGGCCGACAGCATCCTGGCCGAGGCAGCGCAGTACAACACCGCCCTGGTGTACCTACGCACCGTGCGCCTGAATGCTAAAGAACTGATTCGCAACGCCATGGTCGCCGGCGAGGTGGAGCAAGCGCAAGACATCGCCGCCGAAACCATCGCCAGCATCGAGGCTGCCGTGGCGGGTGTTGGCAACAACGCCTAACCCATACGCCCGCCCCTTTAAGCCCCGCCCGCCGGGGCTTTTCTTTGCCTGCCTGCTCTGCGTTTTCAGGCCCGCACCAACAACGCCCGCCGCTGGCCCGGCCCTCGCGCGCGCGTCACCCTCAAGGCTCACTGATCCGCCCCACTTGGCACCCAGACCATCACCGCGCAGCTGCAGGAGCCGCACATGCCTACCGACTACCACCACGGCGTCCGCGTCGTTGAAATCAACGAGGGCACGCGCCCTATTCGTACCGTCGCCACCGCCGTGGTGGGCATGGTTTGCACGGGCAGCGATGCCGACGCGGCATTCTTCCCGCTCGACACCCCGGTGCTGATCACCGACGTGCTCACCGCCTCCGGCAAAGCCGGCACCCTGGGCACCCTGGCGCAAGCGCTGGACGCCATCGCCGACCAAGCCAGCCCCATCACCATCGTGGTGCGCGTGGCTGATGGCGACGGCGCAGACGATGCCGCCAAGCAGGCAGACCAAACCAGCAAGATCATCGGCGGCGTTACCGCCCAGGGTAAATACACCGGCATGAAAGCCCTGCTCGCCGCCGAGGCCCAACTCGGCGTTAAGCCGCGCATTCTCGGTGTGCCGGGGCTGGATACGCTGGCCGTCACCACCGAGCTGGTCAGCCTGGCACAGCAGCTGCGCGCCTTTGCCTATGCCAGCTGCTGGGAGTGCGCCACCGTCTCCGAGGCCTTGGCCTACCGCGAGAACTTCGGCGGGCGCGAGCTGATGCTCATTTGGCCGGATTTTGTATCCTGGAACACCACCACCAGCGCCAACGCCCCGGCTGCAGCAGTCGCCCGCGCCCTGGGCCTACGCGCCAAGCTGGACGAGCAAGTGGGCTGGCACAAAACCCTGTCCAACGTGCCCGTCAACGGCGTAACCGGCCTGAGCCGCGACGTGTACTGGGACTTGCAAAACCCCGCCACCGACGCTGGCCTGCTCAACGCCGGCGAGGTCACCACCCTGATCCGCCGTGAGGGTTTCCGCTTCTGGGGCTCACGCACCTGCAGCGATGATCCGCTGTTTGCCTTCGAGAACTACACCCGCACCGCCCAGGTACTGGCCGACACCATGGCCGAGGCGCACTTCTGGGCCGTCGACAAACCCATGCACCCCAGCCTGGTGCGCGACATCGTCGAGGGCATCAACGCCAAGTTCCGCGAGCTCACGCGCCTGGGCTACCTGATCGGCGGCGAGTGCTGGTACGACGAGGCCGCCAACGACAAGGACACCCTCAAGGCCGGCAAGCTCTACCTGGATTACGACTACACCCCGGTGCCGCCGCTGGAAGACCTCACCCTGCGCCAGCGCATCACCGACCGCTACCTGGTCGACTTCGCCAGCCGCATCAACGCCTAACCCCATTTACCCACGCGGCCCGGCCGCGTTGTAGGAGCGCCCAGCCATGGCCCTGCCCAAAAAACTCAAGAACATGAACCTGTTTAACGACGGCGTCAGCTACGTGGGCCAGTGCGCCAGCGTCACGGTGCCCAAGCTCAGCCGCAAGCTCGAAGACTTCCGCGCCGGCGGCATGGACGGCCCCGTCAAGGTCGACCTCGGCCACGGTGACGACGGCATCCAGTTCGACTGGACCCTAGGCGGCTGGGACACAACCATGCTGCGCCAATACGGCATGGTCAAAGTCGACGGCGTGATGCTGCGCTGGGCGGGTGCTATCCAGCGCGACGACACCGGCGAAGTCAGCGCCGTGGAGATCGTCGCCCGTGGCCGCCATGAAGAGATTGATTTTGGCGACGCCAAGCCCGGTGAAGACACCGAGCAGAAAATCACCACCGTCTGCACCTATTACAAACTGAGCATCGACGGCAACGTCGAGATCGAGATCGACCTGCTCAACTTCGTATTCATCGTCAACGGTGAAGACCGCCTCGCCGAGCACCGCAAAGCCATCGGCCTGTAAACCGTGCCCGGGCAACGCCCACCGTTTCGCAACCCGCCGCCAGCCATTGAGCTGGCGGCAACCCCATCACCAAGGAGAACACCCGTGAAAAAAGCCACATTCAGCGAATCCATCACCCTGGAAGAACCGATCAAGCGCGGCGAAACCAGCGTGACCAGCATCAACCTGCGCAAACCCGCCGCCGGAGAACTGCGCGGCCTCAAGCTGCTAGACCTGCTCAACGGCGACGTAAACGCCACCATCCGCCTGGTGCCGCGCATCAGCAACCCAACGCTCACCGAGCAAGAAGTGGCCGCCCTGGAGCCCGCTGATTTGCTCAGCTGCGCGGATGCCATCGCCGCTTTTTTGCAGAAGAAGGAGGCCCCGACGGATACCCCCACTGCGTAGATGACGCCATGGCCGACATTGCCATGGTTTTCCACTGGGGCCCCGAGCAAATGAATGCCATGCCCCTGCCTGAACTGATGGACTGGCGCGAGCGCGCCCGCGAACGATGGGAGCGTATGCATGGCGCGTGATTTACTGCTACGGGTGGGGCTGCAAACGCTGGATCGCGCCAGCCGCCCCCTACGCGCCATTGCCAACGGCACCATCGGCTTGGGCCGCGCCCTCAAAGACACCCGCGCCGACCTTAAAGGCCTGCAAAGCCAACAGCGCGACGTGTCCAGTTTTCGTATGCTCAAAGGCGAGGCCGAGAAAACCGGCAGCGCCCTGCAAGCCAGCCGCGACAAAGTGCGCCAGCTCAGCCAGGCCATGGCCAACACGGCCACTCCTACCAAGCAACTCAACAACGAATTCAAACGCGCCGTGCGCGAGGCCACCCACCTCAAGCAAAAGCACAGCGAGCAGCAGCGAGAGCTGCAAGGCCTGCGCGGCAAACTCAGCGCCGCCGGCATCAGCACCCGCAACCTGGGCCAGCATGAGCGAGAGCTGCGCAGCAAAATCAGCGCCACCACCCAAGCGCTCACCCAGCAAGAGAACCGCCTCAAGCGCGTGACAGCCCAGCAACAACGCCTGGGCCGCGCCAAACAACAGTACGAGAAAACCCAAGGGCTGGCCGGCAGCATGGCCGGTACCGGCGCGGCGGGTTTGGCCACTGGTAGCGGCATTCTGTATGCCGGCGCGCAGATGATGGCGCCCGGGCTGGAGTTCGACGCCAGCATGAGCAAGGTGCAGGCCCTCACCCGCCTGCAAAAAGACGACCCCCAGCTGCAGGCATTGCGCGACCAAGCGCGCCAGCTCGGCGCCAGTACCCAGTTTACCGCTGGCCAAGCAGCAGACGCCCAGGGCTTCCTCGGCATGGCAGGCTTCGACCCTAAAGCCATCCAAGACGCCATGCCGGGCATGCTCGATCTGGCCAAGGCAGGCGACAGCGACCTGGCAGAAACCGCCGATATCGCCTCCAACATTCTCACCGGCTTCAACCTGAAAGCCAGTGAAACCGGCCGCCTGGGTGACGTGCTGGTGGGTGCCTTCACCCGCTCCAACACCAACCTGCAAATGCTCGGCGAAACCATGAAGTACGCCGGCCCAGTGGCCGCCAGCGTTGGCCAAGACATCGAAACCGTGGCTGCCATGGCCGGCAAGCTGGGCGACGCGGGTATCCAGGGCAGCATGGGCGGTACCGCACTGCGCGCCATCCTCGGGCGCCTCAGTGCACCACCCAAGGCTGCCGCCGATGCCTTGGACACCCTCGGCATCAGCGCCAAGGACGCCGACGGCAACCTGCGCGACATGCCCACCGTGCTGCAGGAGATCTACGAGAAAACCAAAAACCTCGGCGACGCCGACCGCGCGGGGCTGCTCAAAGCCATCGCCGGCGAGGAAGCCGTGGCCGGTATGCAAGTACTGGTTAAGCAAGCCGGTACCGGCGCCCTGCAGGAATTTATCGGCACCCTGCGCAAAACTGAGGGCGAAGCCAGCACCACCTCAAAGGTGATGGCCGACAACCTGCGCGGCGACCTCTCCGCCCTGGGCAGCGCCTGGGAAGACCTGGGCATCCAGATGCAGGACCAGCAGAACGGCCCCATGCGCGAGGTGGCGCAAAGCCTCACCGGCATCATCGGCGGCGTAAAAGGTTGGATTGCCGAGAACCCTAAACTGACGGCCAACATCATCAAAACCGCCGCTGGCGTGGGCATTCTCATGGCGGGCATGGGCGGCCTCACCCTGGCCATGGCCAGCATCCTCGGCCCGTTCGCCATTGTGCGTTATGGCATGACGCTGTTCGGCATCAAGGGCGCAGGCTTAGCCGGCACCCTGTTCAACTTAGGCAAAACCGCCCTGCCCCTGGTGGGCAAAGGCATCCTGTTTATCGGCCGCGCGCTGATGATGAACCCCATAGGTTTGGCCATCACCGCCATCGCCGCCGGCGCGTACCTCATCTACAGAAACTGGGACAAAATCGGGCCCTATTTCCTCGGCCTCTGGGCGGAAATCAAACAGGGCTTTAGCGGTGGCCTAGGCGGCATTGCCGCCACCATCCTCAACTTCTCGCCGCTGGGCTTGTTCTACCGCGCCTTCGCCGGCGTGATGAACTACTTCGGCGCCGATATGCCGGCACGCTTTACCGAGTTCGGCGGCATGCTCATCACCGGGCTGGTGAACGGCATCACCAGCAGCCTAGGCCGTGTTAACGACGCCATCAGCGGCGCCGGCGAAAGCACCATCGGCTGGTTCAAGGAAAAGCTCGGCATTCACAGCCCCTCGCGGGTGTTCGCTGAGCTGGGCGACTTCACCATGCAAGGCCTTGCCCAAGGCCTAACGGGTGGCGAAGCCGGCCCCCTGCAAGCGCTCACCGGCATCGGCAAAAAACTCACCCAGGCCGGCGCGTTGGCGCTCAGTGCCAGCGTGGGCAGCGGCGCCATCGCCATGGACAACCGCCCGCCGCTGAGTGCCAGCAGTGGCAGCCAAGCGGTGGCCAGCGCAGCGCCCAACGTGATCATCAACGTGCACCCCAGCGCCGGCATGGATGAGCAAGCACTCGCCCGGCTGGTGGCCATTGAGGTGGCCAAGATCCAACAGCGCAGCCAAGTGCGTGCTCGCAGCACCCTCAGTGACCAGGACTAACCCACAAGGAGTACCCGCCCATGATGATGGCGCTCGGCATGTTTATCTTTAGCCTGGAAACCCTGGCTTATCAGGAATTCCAACGGCAAACCGACTGGCGCCACGGCACCACCAGCCGCATCGGCACCAACCCGGCGCGGCAGTTCCTGGGCCGAGGGGAAGACACCATCACCCTGCCCGGCGTGCTGCTTTCAGCCCTGGCTGGCAGCCAGCTCACCCTCGACGCCCTGCGTTTTATGGCGGACACCGGCAAGGCCTGGCCACTGGTGGAAGGCACCGGCAAAATCTACGGCGTATGGGTGATCGAAAGCCTCAGTGAAACCCGCACCCTGTTTTTCCGCGACGGTGCAGCACGGCGCATTGAGTTCAGCCTGGTGCTCAAGCGTATCGACGACGGCCGAGTGGATCTAATCGGCAGCGCCATCGGCGCCGGCGGCACCATCCTGCGAGGCCTGCTGTGATCAATCAGGCCATCACCCAGGCCAAGGGCCTACTCGGCAAAGCCGCAGACGCCTACCGCGGCGCCACCGCCTACCCGCGCCCCATCTGCCGCGTACTGGTGGACGGTACCGACATCACCGCCGCCATCGAGCAGCGCCTTGTCAGCATCGACCTGACCGACAACCGAGGCATGGAAGCCGACCAGCTCGACATCCAACTCAGCGACCACGACGGCCTGCTGGCCATCCCCCCGCGCGGTGCCGTGCTGCGCCTCTGGCTGGGCTGGAGTGACACCGGGCTGGTGGACAAAGGCAGCTACACCGTGGACGAAACCGAGCACAGCGGCGCCCCCGACGCGCTCAACATCCGCGCCCGCAGTGCAGATCTGCGCGGCACGTTGAAAACCAAGCGCGAGCGCAGCTTCCACGCCACCACATTGGGCGCAGTGGTGGCCACCGTGGCCGCAGCCCATGGTTTAAGCCCGGTGATCAGCGCCGTGCTCAGCAGCATCGAGCTGCTGCACCTGGACCAAGCCAACGAGAGCGACGCCAACCTGCTCAGCCGCCTCGGCAAAATGTACGACGCCATCAGCAACATCAAAGCCGGCCGCCTGTTGTTTATGCCCACCGGCAACAGCACCACCGCCAGCGGCATCGCCCTGCCCCATGTAACCCTCACCCGGCAAGACGGCGACCAGCACCGCTTTCTGCAAGCCGACCGCGACAGCTACACCGGGGCCAAGGCCTACCACTACGAAGTGAACAGCGCCGACAAAAAAGAGGCCATCGCAGGCGGCGGCGATAACCTCAAAGAGCTGCGCCACACCTACACATCACGCGCCGCAGCCCTACACGCCGCCCGCGCTGAATGGCAGCGCCTGCAACGCGGCACCGCCACCCTCAGCTACAGCCTGGCCAAGGGCCGGCCCGAACTCACGCCAGACCAAACCTACAGCCTCACCGGCATCAAAGCCGAGATAGCCGCCATCGTTTGGCTCGGCGGCAACCTGCGCCACAGCTTCACATCAGAGAGCTACACCACCAGCCTGGATCTGGAATCCCAGCTGCCCGAAGGCGACGACCTGACCGACCTGGCCGAGGGCGCGGCCTACACCGGCGTGGTGGCCACCTACCGCGACGACAAAACCGGCGAGCAAAAGCAACTAACCGCCGGCGAGCAAACCACCCCCAAACGCCTCACGCACCTGTATGCCAGCAAAGACAGCGCGCAACGGGCGGTGGATCGCGAGTGGCAAAAGCTGCAAACCACCCAGGCATAAAAAAGCCCCGACGCGCGGGGCTTTCTGTTCAGCTGGGCGACTCGCGCAACACCATTGCTTCAATGGCCCGGCGCATAAATACCTGCTCAACCTCGCCAAGCTGGCGATAAAACCGCAACAGCAGCCGCTCCTCTGGCGTAACGCACTCCATCATGGGCTGTGCAACCATCCCGCTTGGTTGATCAACAACAGCCTCAAGAACTCCGGTACTCATCTGCATACTCCTTCAATGGCAGTGAGTCTTGAACATACTGCCAATTTTAAATATGCAACCCCCTCTAGAATCGAACTCGCAGCCGACTAGGGCTTTATTGCAGGCAATAAAAAAGGGCACCTTAGTGCCCTTTTATTCAGCCGGCTTATTTGCCAGATTTGGGCCCGAGGGCACCCAGCTTCTTGGCCAACTGTTTGTTTCTGCTACTGCGCTCAAAAACAGTGCTCTTGAAGTTAGATATTTCTCGCCACTCATGCAGTATCAAGAAGAAGCTCGAAACACTAATCCCCAAGCTCAGCCCAGTGAACACCGTCACCGCATGGTAGACAGCCCAACTAGCCGGCGAAAACCACAGGCCAAGGGCAATGACAATCGCAGAGAGCATGTAAAAGCTCAGCGCGATTTGCACTTGCCGTATTTTTTCGGCGACGGTGACCCTGATCCGGCGGCGCTCACTTCCTGAAAGCCCTTTTGTCTCCCTGGTGCCGTTCAGGTTTACCCACAGCTGGATAGCAAAACCCATTGGCAACAGAAATACCGTTAACAGACCCCACTGCACGACCGGGGGTGTTGTTTGATCAAATGAGGAAACAATGTAGTGAGCAAGCAGCGCGCCCATAGCGGCAGACAACACCACTGCTAGCGCCCCTAAACCTGTCCAACCACTTTGATTTTTCATAACTCACTCTTCTGCATTCTGCTCTGGGTCTACATCGCCTTGGCGAAGCTTACTGACCAGCCAACCGTGCATTTTATGGTATAGGACACCCTCATCCAGGAGTCCATTATCTAACTTTGAGACCGATACCGGGCCAGACAGTTTCAGGTCATTACCCTTGATCTCGCCGCCACCATTCAGGGAAATTCTGACATCGGCTTCATCGACATGCCGCAGCGAGGTCGCGATGTTATCAAGCATCTGCTGGCCCATCTTCGTGGTCTGACGAACGTAGGTGATTTCCAGACTGACCTTGAGATTGGCTTCGTCCAGGTCATCCTCTAGATCCAGCCGATTAAACCAGTCAGCGCCGAGCGCAGCCTTAATCACATCCCCCGCAAACCCGGTGGGGAAGAAGCGCACACGCCGGGCATCAATGCCTTGCTCTTCCTCAGCCGCTGCGGCTGGCAGGGCAACCCGTTCGCCCTCAGGTACGACCTCGGCAGTGGTAACCGGTGAACCGACCTCGATCTTCTTCACGGGCGATCTAGCAACACGCTCAAATGTCTCTTGAGATGGCTGATCCTGCAGGATAATTGCAGTACCTACCGCCACCCCGCCAAAACTACCAATTAACCAACCAAGGTGCGCCTCAAGCTCACGCGAGCGCAGGGCACTCGACTGCAACACAACCAGGTGATTCTCAAATACGCCGAAGTACAGGAAGGAGTCGACGAACTCTTTACGGTGCTGCTCGCGCTCGGCCGGCTCATTGATATTGTTCAGTGCTTCATTAGTAAGCGCATCGAGGGCATAAGACTCAGCCTCATCATTCAGCGTGATATAGGCCTGGCTGCGCCCAGGCTCGAAGTAGATCATCTGGCAAAAGAGCATGCCGTTGTAATCACGCTTGTGGTTCACCACCCGAAAGCTGTTGGTGTCAGCACTGACTATTTCTTTGCGCTGCCCAACTTTATGGGCAGGGCTGCCATCTGCAAAAACCCGGCCGAGAATCTCCTGCAGATTACCGCCGCCGCTGATGACCGCTCGCTTGTAGTGAATTGTTTTAGATACCGTCTCAGCCATGACATTAACTTCCTTTTTTCACAGACGGCCAGAGCGCGCCCGGTAATCAATCACCTAGAAACTTATCGCAACGCCGGAATCGCCCAGGTCGATCACTTGCATAGCTCCAGCCCCTGTTTGATCAATGGCCCAAGGCTCACTTTTGCACCAGCGTTGTCTGGATCTGCACGCCATACGCTGTCTATCGGTTCCAAGGCCAGGGCGCGGGCCTTGTTTTTAGCTTGGCCGTTAAGCGGGTACATCACACCGGTTTCAGCATCAGCGACCACCACAGCGGTACCGGGCAGGCAGGACAGGTGCATTTCTTCCACGGTGAATGGCCAGGCGTCGCCATAATCTTCGGCGCTGATCAATTGCGGGCCAGCGGCATGCGCCACCGACGAAAGAAACCCAGCGATCGCCAGGCCGAATAGTTCTTTATGCATTTGCAGTCCTCCGATCATTTGTGGCGGCTAGCCCACTTTTTAGGGTTGAGAATCTCACCGGTTTCGCAGTCGGTAAGATCGCCAATAATGCGATCCAGCCGGAATGTCCTCTCGGCTTGCCTATCGTGGCACTCGCCCTTGATATAAACCGACGTGACCGAATGGGCTGTAACTGTTCGATGGCTGATGTCGCCGGCTGAGTCTTCGTAGGTAAAGGCCACTTCGCCCATGCGCCAGCCAGTGCGTATCGCTCTGGTTCGCGTGGTTGCATCTGGCTTGTTGGCTTTCTTCCAAGCCTTATCGAGAGCAGCCTGCGGGCGCGCTGTCAGATTCAGCGCTTTGCGCTGCTCTTTCGAGAGTGGCTCAGGGCGATGCACTTGCCTGACTTCTAGTCCCCGGCCTTTTGCGTTGGTTCGCCTAACCATCAGCACGAACCCCGTGATGATGCAGACCAGCACTAATAGGGCAATGAGCGCATCCATGGCGCTACTCCTTGTCGTTATTTTTCCCTGCAACCTCATACCGCCCAGCCATCTCAGCCAGGGCGGTGACCATTTTGGCCGCGCCAAACTGATCACCTGGTGATAACTGGCGGTAGTGCATCACCAGGTCGGCTTCGGCAGCGCTGAAACTCTCAGCGGGCTGTGGGGCGCGCACTCCTGTCACGACATACAGGACATCAACACCAACCTCGCCCACAGCTTGGAGGTAGTCCGCGCCAGGGAAACGCTCACCGCTTTCGTACTTCCCCTGGGCATTGGCTTTTACCCCGCCAATATCGCCAAAAGCAGCTTGAGACAGGCGCAAACGCTCCCGCTCTTCACGTAGCCGCTCACCAATTCCACTCATATGAATAGATATTCCCGTTGACACCACTCATTTGAGTGGTATTCTTTGGCCAATTGAACGCTTTTGAATGGATTTGAATCATGCACGCCACCCGCACCCCAGCACAAGCAAAGGCTTGGATCGAATCGCAGGGTAAATCCGTCAAGGACTTCGCTGAGGAAAACCACCTTGACTTGCACACCACCTACCAAGTCCTCGCAGGCACCAAAAAAGGCAAACGTGGCGAGGCACACCGTGCTGCAGTCGTTCTCGGTATCAAGCAAGGATCAGAGCAATGATTGAGCCGGCACAAAGCCGCTGCCCAGTCTGCGGGCGCGACAACTTTCTCTGCAGTGATTTATCCAGCCCACTCAAATCTGGTGCAGATGCAAAGGCCACCTTTCACTGGCACGGCATCACCATCAAGCACTGGGCGGTAGATCACCAGGTTCACTTCAATTCGGTTAACGAAGTCATAGGCGGCCGTAAGCGCTGCATCCGTGGCGACGCCCACGCCATAGCCGTACTCCTGCGTCTGAAAGACGGGGATATCAGCGCATTCATCAACTCGCGCCAGCGCTCAGCAGCAACCGCTAACTCCACAGTAGTGCCCTCGGCTCAAGGAGAAAACTAGAACATGGCCCGCTCAATTCTCGACAGCCGCCGCAAGGTGGTCAGCGCCATCATCCAGGCCTACCCGGGTGGCCGTGAAGGTGCTGCCGCACTGCTGGGCCTGGAGCTAAAGAAGTTCGACAACCACGCCTATGAAAATGCAGGGCACCGGCCACTGGCCGACGATCAGCTACACGCCCTAGAGCAAATAGCCCGCACCACCTTCCTGCCGGACTACCTCTGCAGCCTTTACGGCGGTGTGTTTGTGCCCATGCCTGAGCAGGCCGAGCTGGACAACGTGGAGCTCTACCGCATGGCGCTGGATGCCGATGTGAAGGAAGGCCGCGTAGACCAGGTGATTGCCAAGGCGCTGGCCAGTGGCGATATCGACGAGCAGGAGCTGGCCGAGATAGTCGTCGCTCACCGGGTACACATCGCCGCACGGCATGCCGAGGTCGGCGCTGTGATCACCCTGCACCGGAGGGCGATCAAGTGAGCAGCTACTACCGCCTAAAGTGCCCCAAATGCCAAGGCCCGATGAAGGTGCGCGCCAGCACCCAGCACCACATTTTTTTGCGGGTGATGTATCTGCAATGCCAGTACGTGCCGTGCAGCTGGGCGGTAAAGGCTGACTTTCAAATGACCCACGAGTTAGCCCCCAGCGGCAAAGAAAACCCAGCAGTAAGCCTGCCGATCGCGCCCCATGCAATTAGGGCTCAAGCCGAGCGTGACAACCGCGAAACGGCCAACACCAACCAACTTGATTTGCTCGACGCCCAGGAGGCCAGCGCATGAACCCCGCCGATATGCAGCACCAGGAACCCGCACAGGATTACCGCGTTGCCATGCAAGCAGCGGCTTATGCCTTCTTAGAGCGTCACCAGGCTGAACACTTGGCCGACGAGCAAAGCCTGTTTACCCGCACCGTGCAGCACTTGCAGTTTGTTTTGGACGTGCCGCAGTACATGGCCGAGAACCTGGTCGCGCTAGCGTATGGCGAGCTGCGCTCAGCAGGCCAACGCATGCAGCTGGATGTTGCCAGCAGCAGCACCACCACCGCGATGATCACCGACCCAGCCAGCGGCCTGACCTTTGCGGTACCGGTGGCGTTGATTGTCCGCCATCTGATAGCGACCCCCACCCGCCGCACACTCCGCGCGGTCGGCTAACCCATGCGCCACCACGCCATGCCCACCCTGGTGGGCTTGGGCAAGTTGCACCCGAAATTCGAGGTTTTCGCCATGTCAGAAGCGGTCGCCATTCAGTTGGACATGCCCACACCGGTAGCCGAGGCCCTGCTGTGCAGCCTGCGTAACGAACTGCGCAGGGGTATGACCGAGCACTGGTATGACGACCGCTACCGCTGCGTGCCGGAAGGCTTCCGCAGCAAACGCATCCTCGACGACTACCCGGCCCTCGCCGGCCACAAACGCACGATAGGCGCGCTGAAAGCTGCCCTCGACGCCAACCTGTAAGGCACCAACCACATGCAGATGAAAGAGTCACTCCGGGTAGAAGTCGTCAAAAGGATCGAGCAGCAGTTCGACCTCCAGCACATGCGTGGCACCAATTACATGCGCAAGGGCATATGCCCAGCGCCCAGCTGCGGCAAGAAGACCCTCTACACCTTCCACGACTCACCCTGGCTGTTGATCTGTGGGCGCCCTGAAAAGTGCGGCCACCGCGTGCACGTAAAAGAGCTGTACGACGACCTGTTCAACGACTGGAGCAAGACAGCACCATCGACCCCGGAAAGCCCGACAGCCACAGCCCGCGCCTATTTGGAAATGGCACGCGGCTTCCGTATCGAGTTGCTCGATGGCTGGTACACCCAAGAAAACTACTGGGACAGCAAACTCGGCATTGGCAGCGCCACCGTGCGTTTCCCCCTGGAAAAGGGCGGGTATTGGGAACGCCTGATCGATCAGCCGGAGCGCTTTGGCAAACAGAAGGCACGCTTCAAACCGGGCGACAGCTACAAGGGCGTGTGGTGGTGCCCGCCAAGCCTCAACCTGCTGGAAGTGAGCGAGCTGCACATCGTCGAGGGCATCTTCGACGCCATTGCCCTGCTGCATAACGACACGCCTGCCGTGTCGATGATGTCGAGCGCGCCATTCCCCCTGGAGTCACTCAAGGCTCTGGCACAGCAGCGCCGCGCGGCAGATAAGCAGTTGCCTCGTTTGGTATGGGCCCTGGATAACGAGCCGGTGGCCAAAGCCAATATGCGCCGCTGGGCAAAAGAGGCCCGCGCCCTGGGCTTTAAGTGCGAGGCGGCCGTCATCCCACAGCGCGGAGGCAAGAAAACCGACTGGAATGACCTGCACCAGCGCTGGGCATTTATCGAAGGCGACGACGAACGTGCTGAGCGCATCGCGCAGGACTTGGGCGAAGCCCGCCATCAGGGCGCCCTGCTGCTGGCTGAATCGGCAGAGGAAAAGGGCCTGCTGATGTACGAGTGGGACGAGCACAAGGAATTCCACTTTGCTTTTCGCTCGCGCCTGTATTGGTTCAAGTTGGATCTGGAGAAGTACGACCGCGCCACGCGCGAGCTGGATAACGACGAAAGCGGCGAGGCCTCACTGCTCAGCGACAAACAGCGCCGCGACAAGGCCCTGCGCCAGGCCGGCTCGGTGGTGCGCATCGCCAACTGCTACTTCGACGCCTTGTATTACATGCGCAACGACCAGACCGACGAGGCTTGGTATTACTTCCGCGTTGAGCGCCCCGATGCAGGCACCATCAAGAGCACCTTCACCTCGGCGCAAATCTCGTCTGCACCGGAGTTCAAGAAGCGCCTGTTGAACGTGTGCAACGGTGCCATGTTCACCGGCTCGCCGCAGCAGCTGGAGCGCATGCTGGGCCTGCAGCTCGACAAGCTGAAAACCGTTAACACCATTGACTGGATCGGCTACAGCCGCGAGCACGGTGCCTATGTGTTCAACGATATCGCCATCGCCGGCGGCAAGGTTTACAAGCGCAACGAAGAAGACTTCTTCGATGTCGGCAAGCTGAGCGTTAAGTCGCAAAGCATGAGCCCGGTGCTGCACATCAACCCCAACCTCAGCGCCTACAACGAGGGCTGGTTCGATCTGTTCTGGCGCTGCTTTGGTGTGCGCGGTGCGGTGGTGCTGACGTGGTGGCTGGGCGCGCTGAATGCTGAACAGATCCGCCAGCTGCATAAATCGTACTTGTTCCTGGAGCTGATCGGCGAGGCCGGCTCCGGCAAAACCACGCTGGTGGAGCTGCTCTGGAAACTTACCGGCCGTACTGAATACGAAGGCTTCGACCCCTCCAAGGCCACAGCCGCCAGCCGCGCGCGTAACTTCGCCCAGGTGGGCAACCTGCCGGTGGTGTTGATCGAGTCCGAGCGCGAGCAGAAGGAAGGCGCGCCGATTAAGCACTTTGACTGGGACGAGCTGAAAACCGCCTACAACGGCCGCAGCGTGCGCAGTACCGGCGTGAAGAACAACGGCAACGACACCCGCGAACCACCGTTCCGTGGTGCGCTGCTGATTGCCCAAAACAACGCAGTAAACGCTTCCGAGCCGATCCTGCAACGCCTTGGCCATGTGCACCTGACGCGCGAGCACCAAACGCCAGAAACCAAGCTGATCGCCGAGCAGCTGGAGCGTATGCCGGTTGAGCAGCTCAGTGGCTTTATGATCAAGGCGCTGCAGCTGGAGCCGGTGATCGTCAAGCTGCTCGATGAGCGCACATCAGGCTATGAGCAGGAGCTGCTCGCCCGCCCCGGCATTCGCACCGTGCGTATCGCCAAAAACCACGCCCAGCTCCGCAGCCTGGTGGATGCCCTGGCCATGGTGGTGCCGCTCGGTACCGAACGTGCCGCCCTGGTGCATGAAGAAATCGGCCGCATGGCCGAGGAACGCCAGCAGGCCATCAACGCTGACCACCCAACCGTTTGCGAATTCTGGGACCTCTACGAATTCCTCAACGGCATGAGCGACGACGGCGCACTCAACCACTCGCGCAAGCAGGGCTATATCGCCGTGAACCTCAACGAGTTCGTGGAAATGGCCGCCAACAAACGCCAGCAGGTACCCGCGCTCAGCGAGCTCAAGCGCCTGCTTAAAACCAGCAAGGCCCCCAAGTTTCTGGAGTCCAACAAACCGGTCAACTCAGCCCGGCAAACCGACGCATTCAACAAACCGAAAACCGTCCGCTGCTGGTTTTTCCAGCAGGTGTGACAACCAACCCGGCGCGGCAACGCCGGTAACAACCCCAAGGAGAAGCACCATGCAAACCGACCACCAACCCACCGCCCGCGAAACCTTCACCAGCCTAGCCGCCAGCGGCTTGGCCCTGGCGCTGATGATCACCGCCGGCTATCTCACCCCCGACCTGCTGGCCCTGCTCGGCAAATAACCCACCGCCCAGGCGCGGCAACGCCTGGGCAACCCCAAGGAGAAGCACCATGCAACTGAACATTGATCGCGGCGCACCAGGTACTGGCAAATCCACCCGCTTGCTGCAGATCCACAAAGTGACCTGTAAGCCCGGCCAAAAGATTCTGCGCGGCGTCCACTGCACCACCACTGGCCTAGAGCTGAAGGTGCGCGAATACGCCAAACAGGGCGTATTCGTTATCTGCATCGACGAATGCACCGAGCTACAGGTCATGCGTCTACAGGATCTAACCGAGCGCCTTCCGGCAGACCTTGTAATCCACGCGGTAGTTGGGTTTTGAGGTCATGACCATGCAAACCTCACGCGAACGCATCCAGGACGACCTCAACCGCTTGGCGGTAGAAGAAGCCGAGCGCCCATACATCCGCGAGGCCGGCATTGATGCCCTGCACCGGCTGATCCCGGTGGCCCAACGCGACAGCGGCCAGAGCCTCACCGTCGGCCGCTTCCTGCTCAGCCTGTACAACGGCAACGCCTACCCCTTCCCGCTGACCAGGCTGCGCGGGCTCGACACATCGCTGTGGAATGACTGCATGACGGTGCTGCGCATGGATCGCAGGCCCGAGCAGGAGGTGCATGAGTACATCGAGGGCGGCCACGCCATCTGGGAACAACTGAAAAAAGACTGGGCATCACGCCAGAACTGACACCGGCCAAGCCGGAAAAAAGATGGCCCCGGTGGGCGGCAACCCACCAGGGCCGAACCAACCCCAAGGAGAAGCACCATGCAAGCACAAACCCCCGAAGTCAGCAGCGAGAAGGCTACCACACCCCGCTACGACACCATTGTCATCCGAGGTGCAAAGGGCCAGAACGTCCCGAAAGAGGTAGATGGCGGCGAGGTAGTCGCCTGGAGCCGTGGCCACGAACTGGCGGCAATGGATGCACTGGAAGAATTCGTCGCTGACATGGCCGACGGCAACTGCAGCCAACCCGAACACCTAACCCATGGCGCTGCCTATGCAATGAACCTCATGCGCCGCCGGCGCGACCTGGGCTGGGATGCAGGCGAGCCAAACCCTGAGCGGGTATCAGTAGATGGATGGACGCACGACAAGCCAGCGGCGCCTGGCGCGTACTGGGTGCGCGGCAACCTTCTGCAGGCTGATGCCCTGGTGCAGGTTAAGGAATTTTCAGGTGCGCTGTGTTGCAACTTGCACGGCATCACCTCCGAGCAAAAGTTTGGTTTCACCATCCACCAGCTCAGCGAGGACTTTGAATGGCTAGGGCCGCTCGCGCCGATGGGTGGCCGCCATGATTGAACGAACCCGCCCACCACTGGCTGGCCAGCGCCTCGACCTGCCCAGCATCTGCGATATCTGCGGCAAAGCCCGCTCTACCCGCAAGCATGCCAAGTGCAGCAGCATCCGCCAGCAACGCAAAAACGCCGAGTGGTCGGCTTTGCAGGCCGAGAAAACAGCTGCCAAACAAGCCAAGGGGCCACGCTATGCACGCGGATAACAGCCAAACCATCACCATCTATGTGCGACAAAGCACCGGCACCTATATCGCCAAGTCCAGCGACCATAAGCCCTCCGCCAGCTGCACCGCCGGCCCAAACCATGCAGCTGAAGCGCTAATCAAAAAGCTCGGGCTGGCACCTGGAATGCTCAAGGAGGAATCCTACGAGGGGCTGGCATACGGCGTGTCACGCTTCACGCATCCAGGAACGCTGGCACCCAACTATTGCAGCGCCTGCGCAATGCCGATAGACGCCTGCGATTGCCTAGAGTCAGCCCCTGTTCACTGGCAAACAGAGCGCGTTATGGTCGACCCTTACGACGGCGGCACATTCTTGGAAACACCGGTGATGTTTTCGGTGCCCCGCGAGCTGCTCGAACTAGCCGTTGCCATTCCCGCCAAAGAGTCGGTGCAACTGAACCATCAGGCCATCGTTGCACGCGGCAAAGCCCAGGCGACAATCCGCAGCCTATTGGCTACCAGCGATGAGGTAGCCAATGCCTGAACGAACGCGAGAAGCACCGGGTGGTGTTTCTCGTCTTTGGCTTCCGGTCTCCAGCGCTAAACTGGAGGCTCTGCCATGAACGGGAATACCATCGGCGTGCTGACCTTTGATGACCTAAAGCGCATCACCGGCTACGCCCGGCGGGCAGACGTGGAGCGAACCCTACACGATCAGGGCATCCGCCTATTCAGGGGTCGCACTGGCCCCTGGACTACGGTGGAGTTGGTCAACCAGGCTGGCGGTTTGAAGGCAGCACACCAGGAGCAGTACGGCGTCGAGATTCTATGAGGCGAACCCGCAAGCACAACCCGCTCATCCCCAAGCATATCGACCAGGCCGCTATCCCAGCGGCCGTTTTCTTTGATCATCGCGGTAAGGGCGCTTGGTACACCCTGCACCGCGACGAGGCCGGCAAACAACGCCGGCAGAACATCGCCACCAGCACGGCCACCCTGGCCGATCTGCACAAGATTATGGAGCTGCGCAACGGCGTCGACCGCGAAAGCCTCAACTACCTGTGCCAGCAGTACCACGACAGTGCCAGGTTCAAGCGGCTCAAGCCGAAAACACAGGCCGACTACACCTGGTCGCGTGATGTATTGGTAAACATTCCCACCAAGATCAAGCTGCCCTTGGGTGAACTGGGCGTGCGCAAGTTCACCCCGGCGCTGATCCAACGGCTTATTGACCGCATAGCGGACGAAGGCACGCCCTCAAAAGCTGCCCACGCGCTGCGCTACCTACGTTTGGTGATGCAGTGGGGCCGCAACCGTGGCTACCTGGACAGCAACCCGGCCCTGGGCATCGAGGCACCCACCGAACGCAAACAGCGGCGACTGCCATCCCATGCTGTGATGCTGGTTCTGATTGAGCGCGCCCGCGAGCTGGGCAAACTCAAGCGCGGCCAACTGGGTGCGGTGCCGCCACACCTCAGCTATGTGATGGAACTGGCCTACCTTTGCCGCTTGCGCGGCATAGAGGTCGTCACGCTCACCGATGCCAACGAGCTGGCAGATGGCGTGCTGACCAACCGGCGCAAGGGCAGCCGCGACAACCTGGTCAGCTGGACACCGCGCCTGCGCGCAACCTGGGAAGCCGCCAAGGCCCGCCGTGCGCAAATATGGGCAGCCCGTGGCACGGCGGTACCGACCAACCCCGAGCAGCGCTACATCATCACCGCCGAGCACGGCGGCGCGCTTGGCAAGTCAGGGCTGGACACCGCCTGGAACCGTTTCATGCGCAACGCCATCGAAGCCGGTGCCATCACCACCGAGCAGCGCTTCGGCCTGCACGACCTCAAGCGGCGCGGCATCACCGATACACCCGGCACCAGGGCAGACAAACAGCAAGCCAGCGGCCACCGCGACGAATCCATGCTCGACATCTACGACCTCAGCGTCCCGACAGTAGCCCCCTCCGCCCTCTAATCCCCCTCAAACCTGCGTAACAAGCGAGCCGGAAACCCCATGGAATCCGGCCGCAAGCGCACCTCTTGCGTAACAAGCCCACACCTAAGCGCCTGAATTAACGCTAGAAAATGGCTTTCTTGTAATCAGTAGGTCCCGAGTTCGACTCTTGGTGCCGGCACCACACGAAACAACGGAAAGGCTCACCGAAAGGTGGGCCTTTTTCGTTTCTGACTTTTCTGCTCCCACTTAACGTAGCCCCTACGTAGACAGACCCATTAAAGAATTGCTGATGGCGAAGTTTTAGGCCTGCTGTGCATCAGTCATGCATAGGGATGAGCATGGAAATTGAAAACGCCATAACCAAAAAGCCCAGCACTAGGCTGGGCTTTTTGTGGCTGGACTAAGGCTAGATTATTTTTACCGTTGGATCAGCCGATCCGGTCACTTGATAGCGCCGACGTAGCGGCATCAAGAGAATCGAAACACCTAAGCGTCGTGATTTATTTGGGACCGAACATACCGCTTGGCGTTACGGAGCAGTGGCCGCTTGATGAATGAAACAACAGATCATTCACCTTGTAGTCGCGCCAGACGCCTGGCTGCATTTGAGATGCTTTCTGATGAGTGTCTTGATTGTCATCACCTGGCTACTTTGCGAGCCATTCGCCCGCGTATCCTGAAAACTAGGGATAGCACGTCCAGATTCACCTCATAGGCATTCAACTCCATGTAGATGTAACTGTATTCCTTGGGCCTGGCGCGACTGACTTCGCCCTGGAATTTTGCACGTTGGCCTGACTAATAAGGGGTGACCAAGTATGGCGGGGCATTGGCATAGCCCCTTTCCGCCAAACCTGTAGCAGCGCAGTGAATCCCGGCGGGATCTTACTAAGCGCAATCAATAACTCTATATGATCGCTTATTGGGACAGTGCAGCCTGTCGACGCACGACAGGTCACGGGCTGGCTATCTAGGCCGGCTTAACGCCCATCAACCCCATAATCACCAGCAACAACAGCACAATCAGCCCGGCATACACTGCACAGAAACGCAGCAGGCTGGTCGGTACGGGGTTATTACCCAGCGCCTGCCAAGCGGCCAGACGGCCATTGAGCAGCAGGCCGAAAAGCACCAGCACGCCAAATAGCACGCTGCTGGCTAATAACCAGGTTTGCCCTAGCGGGAAGCCTGCCAGATTGACCATCCACCAGCCACTGACCGGCAGGCTCAGGGCCAGCAGGCCGAATACAGGCAGACTAATCAAGCGGGTGCGTTTGAGCTTGCGTTGCAGCACAGCGCTATCGCCAGAGCGCGCCGCCTTCCACAGCATAAATACATGGGCCAGCACGCCCAGCAGCAACAGCACGCCCGGTGCACTGTGGAGAATTTTCAGCAGTTGGTAATTTTCCATCGATTCAGCTCCTGCCGTTTAGAGCCTGTTCAAAATCTCGCGAGCTAGAGCTATGCAAGGCGAAAAAAGGCGAGGAAGCGGAGTGTACGAGTTGTACATAAGCATTACTCGTTCCACTCGCCCTTCGGATCGCGCTAAAGCGCGTTAGCCGCAAGCGGCTTCCAAGCCTGTTTTTAACGCAGCAGAGCCGACGCGCAGCAGATTTTGAATAGGTTCTTAGCCTAAAAAGAGTTTGTAAGCCGGGTTATCGCTCTCATCCCAGTAGGGATAGCCGATGGCTTCCAGCGCCGCAGGCACAAGATGACGCTCTGCTTGCGGCACTTGCAGCCCCGCCACCACGCGACCGTCGGCAGCGCCGTGGTTACGGTAGTGGAACATCGAGATGTTCCAACGCCCACCCAATTTCTGTAAGAAATTGAACAGCGCGCCTGGGCGCTCGGGAAACTCGAAGCGATAGACGCACTCGTCCGGCACCGCCGCGGCATGACCGCCGACCATATGGCGGATGTGCAGCTTGGCCAGTTCGTTATCAGTCAGGTCCAGCACCGGAAAGCCCTGCTCGCGCAGCCCCTGCACCAGCGCGGCACGTGGGTCGTTTTCCGGGTGAGTTTGCACACCGACGAAGATGTGCGCTTCCTTGTCTTCGTGATAGCGGTAGTTGAACTCGGTGATCTGCCGCTTACCAATAGCCTCGCAGAACGCCTTGAAGCTGCCAGGTTGCTCGGGGATGGTCACGGCAATAATGGCTTCGCGCTTCTCGCCCAATTCGGCGCGTTCAGCGACATGGCGCAGACGATCGAAGTTGACGTTGGCGCCCGAGTCGATGCCCACCAGCACCTGGCCGTGGCAGCCTTCGCGCTCCACGTATTTCTTGATCCCGGCCACACTGAGCGCGCCTGCCGGCTCGGTGATCGAGCGGGTGTCATCGTAGATGTCCTTGATCGCTGCACAGATCTCGTCGGTGCTGACAGTGATCACCTCATCGACATAATCCTTGCACACATCAAAAGTGTGCTGACCGATTTGCGCTACCGCCACACCGTCGGCGAATAGCCCAACCTGGCTCAGCACCACCCGCTCACCGGCAGCCATGGCCGCCTGTAGGCAGTTGGAGTCATCCGGCTCAACGCCGATGATCTTGATCTCTGGACGCAGGTATTTCACATAGGCCGCGATCCCGGCGATCAGCCCGCCGCCGCCGACCGGGACAAAGATCGCATCGAGCTGACCCGGCTGCTGACGGAGGATTTCCATCGCCACGGTGCCCTGCCCTGCGATGGTGTGCGGATCATCGTAGGGGTGGATATAGATGTAGCCCTTCTCGTCCACCAGCTTGAGCGAGTAAGCCAGCGCCTCAGGGAAGCTGTCGCCGTGCAAAACCACCTTGCCGCCGCGCGAACGCACACCTTGAACCTTGATTTCAGGCGTGGTTTTGGGCATCACGATAGTCGCTTTGACCCCCAGCACCTTGGCCGCCAGCGCTAGCCCCTGGGCATGGTTGCCGGCCGAGGCGGTGACCACACCGCGCGCCTGCTCTTCAGCCGAGAGTTGCGCCAGCTTGTTGTAGGCACCGCGAATCTTGAACGAGTAAACCGGCTGCAGGTCTTCACGCTTGAGCAAAATCTGGTTGCCCAGCCGCTCAGAAAGCTGAGGGGCGACTTGCAACGGCGTTTCCACCGCTATGTCATAGACGCGCGAGGTAAGGATCTTTTTGACGTACTGTTCGAGCATGGCGTGATCGCAGGCGGCTTTTCAGGGAGTCAGCGAGTCTACCCCAGGGCTGCGCCGAACGACCACACACGCTAGGGCTTTTCCCTGCCTCAGGCCCGCTGGCTATCCAGGCAGGCTATAATTCGCGCCCTTCCTCACTCCCACGCCAGGCCCCATGATGAACCAGGATCAACTCAAGCAAGCCGTCGCCCAGGCTGCCGTCGACTTTATTCTCCCCAAACTCGACGCCAAGAGTGTGATCGGAGTCGGCACCGGCTCCACCGCCAACTGCTTTATCGACGCCCTGGCCAAGCACAAGATGGAATTCGACGGCGCCGTGGCCAGCTCCGAAGCCACTGCCGCGCGCCTCAAAGGCCATGGCATACCGGTGTACGAACTGAACACGGTCAGCGACCTGGAGTTCTATGTCGACGGTGCCGACGAGAGCGACGAGCACCTCAACCTGATCAAGGGCGGTGGCGCAGCCCTGACCCGCGAAAAAATCGTTGCCGCCGTGGCGCAAACTTTTATCTGCATCGCTGACGCCAGCAAGCTGGTACCGCTACTCGGTGCGTTCCCGCTGCCGGTGGAAGTAATTCCCATGGCGCGCAGCCATGTCGCTCGCCAACTGGTCAAACTCGGTGGCGACCCGGTGTACCGTGAGGGCGTGGTGACCGATAACGGCAACATCATCATCGACGTATTCAACCTGTCGATCACCAATCCGGCCGAGCTGGAAAGCCAAATCAACGCCATCGTCGGGGTGGTCACTAATGGCCTGTTCGCCGCTCGCCCGGCTGATTTGCTGCTGCTTGGTACTGCCGACGGCGTGAAGACACTCACACGCGCCTGACATGCAGAGCGGCAACATCTGGCGACTGTGCAAAAATGGATTAAGTCGGCAGACAGCCCAGGTGCTTAGCGTCATGCTGCCGGCATTGCCTTAGTTATCAGGATCGTCAGGGAGTTTTATGTCCGCATTTGTCTCGTCAGCCCATGATCGCCAGCTGGAACTCGCCGACCTGCTGCGTGAGCTGGTCGCCCAGGGCCGAATAGATCAAGACAATGCAGAGCAATGCCTGGCGATCCGCCGCAGCGCGGTAAACAATAAGCAGCATCCGCTGGAGTTTCTCGCCGCTCAACAGCTTGATGACCTGAGAGCGCCAGGTAAAAAGCTTGAACTGGAAGGACTGACCAGTTGGCTGGCGGAGCAATGCGGTCAACCGTTCCTGCGCATCGATCCGCTCAAGGTCAATGTCGCCGCTATCACCCCTCTAATGTCTTACGCCTTCGCCCAGCGCCACAAGATTCTTGCCGTGGCGGTGGACAATGACAGCGTCACGATCGCCAGCAGCGACCCTCTGGTTCACAGCTGGGAAGCCAACCTGACCCACGTGCTCAAGCGGCCGATCAAGCGCGTACTGGCTAGCCCGACAGACATTCAGCGCTATACCGTGGAGTTCTACCGCCTGGCGAAGTCGGTTAGCGGTGCCTCGGCTGGCGACATGAAAGTCAGCGGTGCCGGCAACTTCGAACAACTGCTCAACCTCGGCGCCCAGGATCAGGAGCCAGACGCCAACGATGCGCATATCGTCAATATCGTCGACTGGTTGTTCCAGTACGCCTTTACCCAGCGCGCCAGTGACATTCATATCGAACCACGCCGCGAGCAGGGCAGCGTGCGTTTTCGCATCGACGGGGTGCTACACACCGTTTACCAATTCCCGCCCCAGGTGACCATGGCCATCGTCAGCCGCCTGAAGAGTCTCGGCCGGATGAACGTCGCGGAAAAGCGCAAACCCCAAGACGGCCGAGTCAAGACCAAAACCCCAGACGGCGGCGAGGTCGAACTGCGCCTCTCAACCATGCCCACCGCCTTTGGCGAAAAGATGGTGATGCGGATTTTCGACCCGGAAGTGCTGCTGAAAAGCTTCGACCAGCTGGGGTTTTCGGCCGATGACCTAAAACGCTGGAAAAGCATGACCAGCCAGCCCAACGGCATCATTCTGGTTACCGGCCCGACCGGCTCGGGCAAGACCACCACGCTGTACACCACGCTTAAACAACTGGCGACCCAAGAGGTCAACGTCTGCACCATCGAAGACCCGATCGAAATGATCGAAGGGGCCTTCAATCAGATGCAGGTGCAGCACAATATCGACTTGACCTTTGCCAGTGGCGTGCGCGCCCTGATGCGCCAAGACCCGGACATCATCATGGTCGGTGAAATCCGTGACCTGGAAACCGCCGAAATGGCGATCCAGGCTGCACTGACCGGCCACCTGGTGCTCTCCACCCTGCATACCAACGACGCGCCTAGCGCCATCACTCGTTTACTGGAACTGGGCGTGCCGCACTACCTGCTCAAGGCCACACTGCTCGGTGTAATGGCCCAGCGCCTGGTGCGCACCCTCTGCCCGCATTGCAAAACCCCACAAGCGTTGGATGAAGACGGCTGGCAAAGCCTGACCAAACCCTGGAGCGCACCGCTGCCCACCCAGGCCTGCAACGCCGTCGGCTGCCTGGAGTGCCGCGACACGGGCTACCGCGGCCGCGCTGGGGTGTATGAAATCATGCTGATCAATGATGCGATGAAGCCACTGATCACTGCCGACACCGACCTGATTGCGCTGCGTCGGCATGCGTTCAAGGAAGGCATGCGCAGCCTGCGTCTGTCCGGCGCGCAGAAGGTTGGCGCCGGCCTGACTACCATCGAAGAAGTGCTGCGCGTTACCCCGCAGAGCGAACAGAAATAGCCTTAATGGCTCGTCAACGCGTACGCACTTACAGGTAGTGCAGCGCAACCAACGGCGACAAATGTCCCGCGTTGCTACTTACCTACCAATGAAGCAAAACCATCCATGCTGAAGGCCTGCGCTGGGGCCCGGGCATCAACGGTCGCAACGTTGTTGTTCTCGCCTGCAACTCGGCGGGCATTAACCGGCCAACATGACCGTTGATCGGCTCACTCTGCAACCGCATCGACAGTAGCACCAACGCCAACTGTGCTTAGATAATTGATCAGCAGACTCAACCCGCCAGGAGCTACACCATATGGAAATCGGCAGTGTCATCTTTCTTTTTGTCGGCCTCGCCGTCGCCATCGTTTTTATGGGTTTCAAGGTCGTCCCCCAAGGCTTTGAATGGACGGTTGAGCGCTTCGGCCGCTACACCAACACGCTCAAGCCAGGCCTGAACATCATCGTGCCGGTGATGGACAAGATTGGCCGTAAGCTCAACGTGATGGAAAACGTGCTGGATATCCCGCCGCAGGAAGTAATCACTGCCGACAATGCCACGGTAGAAATTGACGCCATCTGTTTTTTCCAGATTATCAATGCAGCCCAGGCCGCCTACGAGGTGAACAACCTCGAACACGCTATTCGTAACCTGGTGATGACCAACATCCGCACCGTGCTCGGTTCCATGGAACTGGACGCCATGCTTGGCCAGCGCGATGCCATCAACGAAAAGCTGCTGCGCACCGTCGATGAAGCCACCGCGCCCTGGGGCATCAAGATCACCCGCATCGAGATCAAGGACATCAGCCCGCCTGCTGACCTGATGGCCGCCATGTCCGGCCAAATGAAAGCCGAGCGGATCAAGCGTGCGCAGATTCTCGAAGCCGAAGGCCTGCGCGCCGCCGCTATCCTCACCGCCGAAGGGCAGAAGCAAGGCGATATCCTCAAGGCCGAAGGCCAGCGCCAGGCCGCCTTCCTCGAAGCCGAAGCACGCGAGCGGGCTGCCCAGGCCGAAGCAGAAGCCACCCGCATGGTTTCCGAAGCCATCGCCCAGGGTAACGTGCAGGCGGTCAACTACTTCGTCGCGCAGAAATACATCGAAGCCCTCGGCCAACTGGCCAGCGCCAACAACAGCAAAGTCATCCTCATGCCGCTGGAAGCCAGCCAAGTGATTGGCGCGGTCGGTGGTATCAGCGAAATCGTCAAAGCCACCTTCGGCGATAAGAAGGGTTAAGCCATGTGGGATTTTTTACAGCACCTGTCGTACTGGAACTGGTTGGCCTTCGGCACCCTGCTGCTGATTCTCGAAGTGTTCGGGGCCGGCGGCTACCTGCTATGGATTGGCCTGGCGGCCGCCAGCGTCGGTCTGCTGACCTTTATCTTTCCAGAGTTGCCTTGGGCCGTGCAGTTCATCCTGTTCGGCGTGCTGTCGGTGCTGACTGCGGTGTTCTGGTGGCAACGTCAGCGCAGCGCAGCGAAACCCTCCGACCAACCTGGGTTGAACCAGCGCGGCAGCGAATTCGTTGGGCGCACCTTCGCGCTGCATGAAGCCATCAGCGGCGGACGCGGCAAGATCAAGGCCGGCGACAGTTTATGGCTGGTGATCGGCGCCGACCTGCCAGCCGGCACACCCGTGCGGGTGACTGGTCAGGATGGCGTACTGCTGCGCGTTGAAGCTGCGCAATAGAATTAGACCCAAGCACCTTAAATGACAAAGCCCCGCGATGCGGGGCTTTGTCATTCAGCGTCCAGGCTTTATGCGTCGCTGTCAGCGCTGGCCTTATAGGCGGCAGCATCAAGTAGCTTGTTCAGCTCGCTGGTATCGCTCGGCTTGAGTTTGAAAAACCAGCTGCCGTACGGGTCACTGTTGACGCTTTCCGGACTGTCGGCCAGGCCGTCGTTGATCGCGATTACTTCACCGGAGATCGGTGCGTAGATGTCGGATGCGGCTTTAACCGACTCCACCACCCCAGCTTCCTGGCCGGCACTCAAGGTCTTGCCAACGTCTGGCAACTCGATAAACACCACATCACCCAACGCCTCTTGGGCGTGATCGGAGATGCCCACGGTAACGCTACCATCGGCTTCCAGGCGCGCCCACTCGTGGCTGGCGGCGTAACGCAGATCGGCGGGGATATTGCTCATGTGTCGTTCCTCATCTGACAGGACGGCAACCGCGCCGTCATGGAAATTTAGCAGGCCGTGGCCATAGTGAAAGAAAGTCTTTAACAACCGGATGAGCACCGCCAAAGCAGGTGCTACGACCATCCTTGGTCAGATAAGAGCCTTGCCGTTACGCACAAAGGTCGGTTTTACCACCCGTACCGGGTACCACTTACCGCGAATTTCCACCTCGGCGCGCTCACTGGTTGCCGCCGGCACGCGAGCCAGGGCGATCGATTTACCCAGGGTCGGCGAGAAACTGCCGCTGGTGATCTCGCCATCGCCCACACCTTCAACCCGCACCACCTGATGGGCGCGCAGCACGCCACGCTCCTCAAGTACCAAACCGACCAACTTGGAAGCAACGCCTTCAGTCTTTTGCTTTTGCAGGGCACTGCGACCGACAAACCCACGACTGGCCGGCTCCCAGGCAATGGTCCAGGCCATATTGGCAGCCAGCGGAGTGACGCTTTCATCCATATCCTGGCCGTACAGGTTCATACCGGCCTCAAGACGCAGGGTATCGCGAGCACCGAGGCCTATCGGTGAGATACCGGCACCCACCAGATCATTGAGGAAGGTCACTACCTCATGGGCTGGCAGCATGATTTCCAAGCCATCTTCGCCGGTATAACCGGTGCGCGCGATAAACCAGTCGCCATCGGGCTGGCCTTCGAACGGCTTGAGGCTGTGGATCAACTCGGCACGGGACTGGTTGACCAGTTCGGCGGTCTTGTTTCGCGCCTGCGGTCCTTGAATGGCCAACATGGCCAGCTCGCTACGCTCCTGCAATTGCACGTCGAAATCGACACTCTGCAGGCGCATCCAGGCCAGGTCCTTGTCGCGGGTCGACGCGTTCACCACCACGCGGTAACCAAAGGCGGTCAGGTAGACGATAAGGTCATCCACCACCCCGCCTTGCTCGTTGAGCATGCCGCTGTAAAGGGCTTTGCCGATACTCTGCAGGCGCTCAATGTCGTTGGCCAGCAGGTGCTGCAGGTAGGCCTTGGCCTGGCTGCCCGTGACATCTACCACGGTCATGTGCGACACATCGAAGACCCCGCAATCGCGGCGCACTTGATGGTGCTCCTCGACTTGCGAGCCATAGTGCAACGGCATGTCCCAACCGCCGAAGTCGACCATCTTGGCACCCAGAGCTAGGTGCAAGTCGTAGAGCGGTGTGCGCTGTCCCATAAGTGTCTCCTTGCGGGCTGGGCAGTGCAGCGGCAACCTGGCTGAGCCCACAAAACCGGGCACTGGCACGGGCTATCACGATAATGGGCCGCTGCGAATGGCGCGCATTGTAGCCGCAACACCGGGGGAGGTCATCTTGGTCTTGGCTGTACTGACGGCGCCTGGCGGGTTACGCCGCTACCCGACTAACCCACCCTACCCTAAGCGACGCGCCGAACGACGAATCAGCAGAATCACCGGCAATAGCCCTACCAGCACCAGGGTCAGCGCCGGTAATGCGGCACGCGCCCACTCGCCTTCGCTGGTCATTTCAAACACCCGCACCGACAAGGTATCCCAACCAAAGGGGCGCATCAGCAGGGTAGCGGGCATTTCCTTGAGCACATCGACAAACACCAGCAAAGCCGCTGACAACGCCCCCGGCACCAACAAGGGCAGGTAGACCCTAAAGAACAACCCGACACCACCGACGCCGAGGCTACGCGAAGCCTCCGGCAAGGACGGGCGGATGCGCGCCAGGCTGTTTTCCAGCGGCCCGTAGGCCACAGCCATAAAGCGAATCATATAAGCCAGCAGCAGCGCCGAGAGACTGCCGAGCAACACCGGTTTACCCGCGCCGCCCAGCCAACTGGATAGCGGAATCACCAGCTCGCGATCGAGATAACTAAACGCCAGCATGATCGCCACGGCCAGCATCGAACCGGGTAAGGCATAGCCGAGATTGGCCAACCCGACGGTCGAACGCATCAGCCGAGTCGGAGCCTGACGCCGAGCAAACGCCAGCAGTAAAGCCACGCTGACGGTGATCAGCGCAGCAATGGCGCCCAGGTAGAGGGTGTGCAAAATAAGCGCACTGTAGCGCTCATCCAGGTCGAAGCGACCGCGCTGCCAGAACCAGACAATCAACTGCAACACCGGAATAACAAAACCGCAGGCGAATACCAGACCACACCAGGCACTGGCCGCCAGAGCTTTACCACCTTTGAGGTGATACAGCGCCTTGCCCCGCGGCCGCTCATTCACCGGGCGCACTGCACCGCGGGCGCGGCGCTCGCCATACAGCACCAGCATCACCGCCAGCAGCAACAAGCTGGCCAGTTGGGTGGCACTGGTCAGGCTGTAAAAGCTGTACCAGGTTTTATAAATAGCGGTGGTGAAGGTGTCGAAATTGAATACCGATACCGCGCCGAAATCCGCCAGGGTTTCCATAATGGCCAGTGCCAACCCCGCGCCAATCGCTGGCCGTGCCATGGGCAAGGCCACTCGCCAGAATGCCCGCCACGGGCTCAGACCGAGCACCCGCGCCGCCTCCATCAACCCCTTGCCTTGAGCCAGAAAGGCATTGCGTGCGAGCAGGTAGACGTAGGGGTAGAACACCAGCACCAGCACGATGATTACCCCGCCTGTGGAGCGCACGCGGGGGAAGCGCACACCGCTGCCAAACCACTCGCGCAGCAGGGTCTGCAGCGGGCCGGCGAAATCTAACAGCCCGACAAACACAAACGCCAACACATAGGCGGGGATCGCAAACGGCAGCATCAACGCCCAATCCAGCCATCGCCGCCCCGGGAACTCACACAGGCTGGTCAGCCAGGCCAGGCTGACACCCAGCAGCGTCACCCCGACGCCAACACCGAGCACCAACATCAAGGTATTGCCGAGCAGACGCGGTAGCTGGGTTTGCCACAGGTGCGCCCAGATCTTCTGGTCGACCTCATGCCAGCTGAACAGCAACACGCTTAATGGCAGCAGCACCAGCAAGGCAACGGCAAAAGCGATCGGGTACCAGCGACGCTGGGCAGGATGGGCCACGCAGAATCCTCTACAGCGGAAAAGACAACGCCCCGCAAAGGCGGGGCGTCGGCAGTATAAAGCCAGTTACGTAGGATGGGTTGAGCGCAGCGATACCCATCCTAGCCACTGAAGGCCTGTGCAGGCCGTAGAACCTGTTTAAGATTTCGCGAGCTAGAGTCCTGCAAGGCGCTACGTTAGTAACAGCCTCCGGCTGGTCAAAACAGGCGAGGAAGCGGAGTGTACTGTTGTACATGAGCATTACTCGTTTCACTCGCCCTTCGGGTCGCGCTGAAGCGCGTTAGCCGCAGCGGCTTACCGAGCCTGTTTTTAACGCCGCAGGGCCGACGCGCAGCAAATCGTTAACGTCTTAGTTCCAGCCAGCGCGATCCATCAGCATGGTCGCTTCAGCCTGACGCTTGCCTGCCACTTCCAGAGGAATGGCATCGGCCTTGAAGCTGCCCCACGCCGCGACTTCCTCGGACGGCGCGACCGCCGGATTGGCCGGGAACTCCTGGTTGACGCCGGCGAAGATGGTTTGCGCTTCTGCGGTGGTCATCCACTCCAGCAGCTTCTGCGCCGCTTCTGCATGCGGCGCATGCTTGGTCACACCGGCGCCGGACAGATTAACGTGCACGCCACGGTCGTTTTGGTTCGGCCAGTACGGCTTCACTTTCAGGTCAGGCTGCTGCTTGTGCAGGCGGCCGTAATAGTAAGTGTTGGTGATGCCCACATCGCATTGACCGGCGTCGATGGCCTGCAGCAGCGCGGTGTCATCGGCAAACACGTCGGTGGCCAGGTTATTGACCCAACCTTTGACGATTTCTTCGGTTTTGGCTGCGCCATGGGTTTCAATCAGGGTGGCGGTCAACGACTGGTTGTAGACCTTCTTGCTGGTACGCAGGCACAGGCGGCCTTCCCAGTTTTTGTCGGCCAGGGCTTCGTAGGTCGACAACTCGCTCGGTTTGACCCGTTCGGTGGAGTAGAAGATGGTCCGGGCGCGCAGCGACAGGCCCGTCCAACTGCCGGTGCTGGAGCGATACTGCGCAGGAATATTGGCATCGATAACAGCGGACTGCAGCGGCTTGAGCACGCCTTCCTGCTCGGCCTGCCAAAGATTGCCGGCATCCACAGTGATCAACATGTCGGCCGGGGTGTTAGCCCCTTCTGCTTGCAGACGCGCCAACAGCGGCGCTTCTTTGTCGGTGATGAACTTCACCGGCACACCCGTCTTGGCGGTGTAAGCATCGAATACCGGTTTGATCAGCTCATCAATACGCGCGGAGTAAACCACCACTTCATCGGCGGCTTGCACGGCACCGGAAAGCGCAGTGAGAGTGAGTGCGGCGAACAAACGCTTGCTTACCTGCATGAAGACAGCCTCTTGGTGTAGACGAGTTAAGATGACAAATAGTAGTGAATGGCATTTAGTTTCTCAACTCGTTATCCATTTAAACCTGTAACAAGCCCCTTCACGCTGCCTCACCGCAACGCCCCCCCACATCGCCGCGCTCAAGCCACAGCCTGAGCGGCTAGCAGCCGGGCCTGCTCACGCAGCACAAACTTCTGCACCTTGCCGGTGCTGGTTTTCGGCAAGCTGCTAAACACCACGCAACCCGGCACTTTAAAGCGCGCCAAGCGTTGCTGACAGAAGCTAATCAGCTCTTCAGCCGTCAGCTCAGCGCCGGGCTTGAGGGTGACGAAGGCACAGGGGGTTTCGCCCCATTTGGCATGGGCCATGGCGACCACCGCCGCTTCAAGAATCAGCGGGTGGCGATACAGCACGTCTTCCACCTCGATAGAGGAGATGTTTTCGCCGCCAGAAATGATGATGTCCTTACTGCGGTCCTTGATCTCCACATAGCCGTCGGCATGCCACACCGCCAGGTCGCCGGAATGGAACCAGCCGCCGGCAAAAGCTTCGGCAGTAGCCGTGGGGTTTTTCAGGTAGCCCTTCATCACCACGTTGCCGCGCATCATGATTTCACCGATGGTTTGGCCATCTTTCGGCACCGGTTGCAGGGTATCCGAGTCAGCCACCATCAGACCGTCGAGCAAAGGCGCACGCACACCCTGCCGCGATTTCAGGCGGGCGCGCTGCTCTGGCGTTTCGCTGTCCCATTCGCTTTTCCACTCGCAGGCCACGCTGGGGCCGTAGGTTTCGGTCAGGCCATAAACGTGGGTAACACGAAACTCCAGCGCTTCCATGGCTTCAATCACCGCCGCCGGAGGTGCAGCGCCGGCGGTTAGTACTTTGACTGGCTGGGTCTTCAACGCTTTCAACTCATCACAGGCGTTGGCCAGCATGTTCAGCACGATGGGCGCGCCACAGAAATGATCGACGCCATGCTCGGCAAGCGCCGGATAAATCGCCTCAGCGCGAACATGGCGCAGGCACACATTAACCCCGACATAGGCGGCGAGCGCCCAGGGGAAGCACCAGCCGTTGCAGTGGAACATCGGCAGCGTCCACAGGTATACCGGGAAGCGGCTCATGTCCCAACACATGGCATTAGACAGCGCATTCAGGTGCGCGCCGCGGTGGTGATACACCACGCCCTTGGGGTTGCCGGTGGTGCCGGAAGTGTAATTGAGTGAGATCGCCTGCCACTCGTCTGCCGGCAACTGCCAGGCATAATTGACGTCGCCTTCGGCCAATAGCGCCTCGTAATCCAGCTGGCCGACCAGCAGGCCGTTCGCATACTCCGGGTCATCAATGCCGATCACTAGAGGTGCGTGCGGTAAGTGTCCGACCACCCGCTGAGCCAGCTCGCCGAACTCCTTATCCACCAGCAGCACCTTGGCCTCGCCGTGCTGCAGGATAAAGGCGATGGCTTCGGCATCCAGACGAGTATTGATGGCATTCAGCACCGCGCCGCACATCGGCACGCCAAAATGCGCCTCGAACATCGCCGGGCCGTTGGGCGCAATCACCGCCACCGTATCGCCCAGGCCGATGCCGCGCTGGGCCAACGCTGAGGCCAAACGAATACTGCGGCTATAGGTCTCGCCCCAGGTCTGGCGCAGGCTGCCATTAATCAGCGCCAAGCGCTGCGGGTAAACGCTGGCGGCACGCTCAAGAAAGCTCAACGGGCTGAGCGCCTGAAAATTCGCCGCATCGCGGGGCATGCCGTATTCGTAGGGATTGACGCTGTGCATGGTTGCTCTCCAGCTGGGCCTTTATGCGCAGAGACCATAGCAGCGGTAGGGCTTTAGTGATGCGCTACCTTGGTCGAAACCGTGACTTGCAAGTCAGCAATCACGTCAGCATAGGCATCCGTACCGCCATGCTGGGCACTTTATCGCGGCGTAACCCCGCCGTAGAGCACTGCGCCAGCACGACAAGCCGTCATAGCCTTATCTGCGCTTGTCTGGCGTCATCTTTTCAAGGAGTTATCGAGTGACCTCACGTTTACCTGTGATCGTTGGTTTTGGTGGCTATAACGCGGCTGGGCGCAGCTCTTTCCACCATGGTTTCCGCCGCACTGTAATCGAGTCCATGGACACCGCAGCGCGTCAGCAGACGCTGGCGGGCCTGGCGGTCATGATGAAACTGGTCAAGGTTGTCGATGGCATTTATCAGGACGATCAAGGCAGCGCGCTGAGCCTGGCTGAGATCGACAGCCGTTTCGCCGCACAGATTCTCGCCTCGACCCTGGTACGCCGCATCGAGAAACAGCACCTAGACCCCGACGCGGCTCACTGGCAAAAAACCATCGACATCAGTGCCACTGCCGGCCAGCCGTTGAGCTTTATCACCCTGCGCAAACACCTGCCGGACCCGTTGCCGTCGGACTGGGCCGTGGACGAATTGAACGCCACCGAAGTACTGGTCACCCTGCATGACAATTGCGAGTTCAAGGTCGATAGCTACCGTGCCCTGCCGGTGAAGTCCGCCGGGCAACTGCCCTCCGGCTTCGAGCCGAGCGAGCTGTACAACGCGCGCTTTCACCCGCGCGGCCTGGCCATGACCATAGTCGGTGTCACCGATGCGCTACGCGCCACCGGCATCGAATGGCAAACCATCATGCAGCACGTTGCCCCCGACGAAGTCGCGGTGTTTTCCAGCTGCATCATGAGCCAGCTCGACGAAAACGGTTTCGGCGGTCTGATGCAGTCACGCCTCAAGGGCGGCCGGGTCACCGCCAAGCAGCTGGCCCTGGGCCTCAACACCATGTCGGCGGACTTTATTAACGCCTACGTGCTCGGCAGTGTCGGCACCACCGGCAGCATCACCGGCGCCTGCGCGTCCTTTCTCTATAACCTGCAAAAAGGCATCGAACAGATCGCCAGCGGCAAGGCGCGCGTGGTCATCGTCGGCAGCAGCGAAGCCCCGATCAATCAGGAATGCATCGAGGGTTACGGCGCCATGGGCGCCCTGGCCACCGAGGACGGCCTGCGCCAAATCGAAGGCAAAGAAGACGTGGACTTCAGCCGCGCCAGCCGCCCGTTTGGCGATAACTGCGGCTTCACCCTGGCCGAAGCCTGCCAGTTCGTGGTGCTGATGGATGATGAACTGGCTCTGCAGCTGGGCGCGGATATTCACGGCGCGGTGCCGGATGTGTTTATCAACGCCGATGGCTTCAAGAAATCCATCTCCGCCCCTGGCCCTGGCAACTACCTGACCGTGGCCAAAGCCGTGGCCAGCGCCGTGCAACTGCTGGGGATCGATGCCGTGCGTGAGCGCAGTTTCGTTCACGCCCACGGTTCCAGCACCCCGGCCAACCGAACCACCGAATCGGAAATTCTCGACCAGATCGCCAGTACCTTCGCCATCGAGCAATGGCCGGTAACCGCAGTTAAAGCCTTTGTCGGTCACTCCCTAGCCACCGCCAGTGGCGATCAGGTGATCTCTGCCTTGGGCAGTTTCAAGTACGGCATCATTCCGGGGATCAAAACCATCGACGCCGTCGCCGACGACGTGCGCCAACAACACCTGAGCTTCGCCACCCGCGACCGTTCGCGCGCGCCGGAGCAACTGGACCTGTGCTTTATCAACTCCAAGGGCTTTGGCGGTAACAACGCCAGCGCCTTATTGTTAGCGCCCCACGTGGCTGAGCGCATGCTGCGCAAGCGCCATGGTGAAGCGGCATTTGCCGCCTACTTGCAGCGCCGCGAAGCCACCCGCGCGGCGGCCCAGGCTTACGACGCGCAAGCACTGCTGGGGCAACTGGGGATCATCTATAACTTCGGCAACGACCTAATCGACGACCAGCAGATCGAAATCAGCCGTGAGCAGATCCACGTGCCAGGCTTTGCCAAACCTCTGGTGTTCAAGAAGGATGAGCGCTACGGCGATATGCTCGGCTGAATGAGCGACGGTGGATGTAAACAACGGCATCAGCGCTAACCCGCACTAAAGCCTTCGCCGCTAAAGCGCCTCCCACGAGGTGATGGTGACGTGCGCGGCGGTCTGTGGGAGGGGCTTTAGCCGCGACTGAGCCTGCCAGGTCACGGCAGACTCACCACTCAATCCAGCACGCGGGCCAATTCGAGCAGCTCATCACGCCAGGCAGCAGCCGCCGGCAAGGCAAGGAAGTAGGGGTTAAGCAGCGACTCGCGCGCCTCATAGGTCAGCGTCTCACCCTTGAGCCTCAGCACCTCGCCCCCCGCACCTTCCAGTACGCCTTGCGCCGCTGCCGTGTCCCACTGCGAAGTGGGTGCCAAACGTGGGTAGCAATCAGCGTTGCCCTCGGCCAGTAGGCAGAACTTCAACGAGCTGCCAACGTTAGCCATCTGCAAGTCGCCGAAACGCTGACTCAAGCCTGCAAGCAACGCTTCTTGTGCCGGACTGGAATGACGGCGGCTGGCTACCAGGGTAAACGCCTCCGGTGGCGACACACGCACACTAATCGGCTCGCTCACACCCGACGCATCGGCGCGCCAGGCGCCCAGGCCGGCGCCGCCGTAATAGCACAGGCCGGTGGCCGGAATACCGACCACGCCAAACACCACGCGGCCGTGCTCGATCAGCGCGACGTTGACGGTGAACTCTTCGCTGCCAGCGATAAATTCCTTGGTGCCATCCAATGGGTCGACCAGCCACCAGCGGCTCCACTGCGCGCGTTCGCTCAGGGCGATATCGGCGGCCTCCTCAGAAAGCACCGGAATGTCAGAGGCAAGGGCCAGCAGGCCATCATTGAGGATATGGTGCGCGGCCATATCGGCGGCCGTCACCGGCGAGGCATCGGCTTTCTGATTGACCATCACATCGGCGCGCCAGTAAGGCAGCGTCGCAGCGCCGGCCAGACGTACCAGCTCAATAACTGCAGGAATCAGCGGATTGCTCATGCTTTAAAAATCCCACGCTGGGTCAGTACATCTCGGGCCAGATACAGCGCCGCTAAAGCACGCCCTTCGGTGAATTGTGGCTGCTGGATCAGGCTCGCCAGTTCGCGCAGGTTGGCCTTATCAACGCGCATCGGCTCTGGCTCATCGCCAGGCAGACGCTCTTCATACAGATCCTGAGCCAGCACCACCTGAATCTTCTGGCTCATATAACCCGGCGACAAACTCAGCTCGGCCAGCAGCTCCAAGCTCCGCGCGCCAAAGCCGGCTTCTTCTTTAAGCTCACGGTTGGCCGCGTCCAGCACGTCTTCACCTGGCTCGATCAGCCCCTTGGGCAATGACAACTGATAGTCATCCGTGCCGCCGCAATATTCCTCGACCAGCAAAGCGTGCTCGTCATCGATCATCGCCACGATCATCACCGCGCCATACCCTGCACCCTTGCCCACCAGCCGTTCGTAGGTACGCTCCACGCCATTGCTGAAACGCAGTTGCAGCTCCTCGACACGGAACAGGCGACTGCTGGCAACAATTTCGCGGGCCAGCACGGTGGGTTTCTGACGCATGGGATAGCTCCTGGGCAGGACGTAGCGGGTTATCATAACGCGGCTTTTCCTATTATCTGCCCAGGAGATTGCGCGATCACGACGCCGTAGGCACAAATCGCGACCTCCTGCGCACCAGCCCGAAGAACTCGCATGCTCGCCTTGCCCTGGAACGCCATCGACACCGTCCTGCTGGATATGGACGGCACCCTGCTCGACCTGCACTTCGACAACCACTTCTGGTTGCAACACCTGCCGCAGCGTTATGCCGAAGTGCATGGGGTTAGCCGCGCCTTAGCCGACGCCGAGCTGCTGCCATTGTTCCGCGAACACGCCGGTACGCTGAACTGGTACTGCACGGATTTCTGGAGCCGCGAGCTGAGCCTGTCGATCCGCGACCTCAAGCGGGAAGTGGCGCACCTGATCGCCCTGCGCCCGGACGCCGATACTTTTATCAGCGCCCTTCGCGATGCCGGCAAGCAGGTGGTGCTGATCACCAACGCGCACCGCGACTCGCTGTCCTTAAAGCTGGAACGCATCGAACTAGCGCCGTACTTCGACCGGCTGATCAGTTCCCACGACTATGGCTTCCCCAAGGAAGACCAGCAGTTCTGGCATGCCTTGCAGCTGGATTGCCCGTTTACTGCAGCACGCAGCCTGTTTATCGACGACAGCCTGCCAGTACTGCGCAGCGCCGCGCGCTTTGGCGTCGGCCACCTGCTCGCCGTGCGCCAGCCGGATAGCCAGGCGGGACCAAAAGACACTGAGGAGTTTGCCGCTGTAGAGGATTACCGAGCGTTGTTGCGCAACCTTGGTGGGAGCGACTGATGGCTTGTGGGAGAGGCTTTAGCCGCGACTGTCGCCGCTAAAGCGCCTCCTACAAAGGTGATGCCTGCTCGATTTACTCAGGAATACGCAGCACCTGGCCCGGATAGATTTTGTCCGGGTGGCTGAGCATCGGCTTATTGGCTTCAAAAATCTTCGGGTAATCATTGGCATTGCCGTATTCAGCCTTGGCAATCGCGCTCAGGGTGTCGCCCTTCTTCACCGTTACAAAGCGCGCCTCCGGGGCTGGCGTGGTGACCGTGATGTGGTCTTCCACCTCGGCCACACCGGCGACGTTACCGAGTGCCAGAAGGATTTTCTCCTTCTCTTCCTGACTGGCCACTTCGCCGCGAACAATGACTTTCTCACCCTCGACACTCACCTCAATAGCCGGGTTACCCAGGCCCACCTTGGCAACGTGCGCGGTCAGCGACTCAGCCGCTTGGGCCTCCTGGCCGACCAGTGATTCCCAGAGTTTCGTACCGGCTTCTTTGACAAAGGCAAACAGACTCATAAGGTTTCCTCTTGTTCCTTGGAAAGGGGCCGAGCACGTTGCCCGGAGCCAGCAGTCTAGACCCTGACTCGTGACAAAGGTGCTGCAACCGTACCTGTCGCTGTAGCCATCAAAGCATACCGTTTTGACCATCAGGCGGCGGCCAACAGCCTGCTAGAATCGCCGCACCCACCCCTCAAGGACCCATCATGGATATCAAGCAACTGAAATTCCTGATCGCCTTGGATGAAACCCGCCACTTCGGTCAGGCTGCCGCGCGTTGCCATATCACCCAGCCGACCCTGTCGATGCGCCTGCGCCAACTGGAAGACGAGCTGGGCCTGGAGCTGGTGCATCGCGGCCAGCGCTTCGAGGGCTTCAGTGCCGAGGGTGAGCGTATTCTGGCCTGGGCGCGCAGCCTGATGGCCGCGCACGACGGCCTGTATGCCGAGGCGGCCGCCTGCCGTGGGCAGTTGGTCGGCACCTTGCGCCTGGGTGTGGTGCCGCTGGCCGGCTTCGATCCGATGCGCCTGGTGCAGTTCTTCGCCGAACAACATGCCGGCCTGCACTTCCAGCTGTTTGCCCTAAGCAGCGAGGAGATTCTCGAACGCCTCGGGCGCAATCAGCTCGATCTTGGCCTGTCCTATCTCGACCGCCTCAACCCTGAGCATTTCGACAGCCTGGAGCTGGCCGAAACGCGCATGGGCCTGCTGTATGACCGCCGCCACTTTCAGTTCACCCGCCCGGCACTGCGCTGGGAAAGCCTGATCGACCTGCCGCTCGGCCTGCTCTCCGCTGGCATGCATTTTCGCCAGTCCATCGATCACAGCTTTCGCTCACGCGGCCTGACGCCCAATCCGCGCATGGAAACTGATGCCGTGCATCAATTGCTACAAGCCGTCAGCGCCGGCCTGTGTTGCGCGATCATGCCGCTCAACAGCGGTCTAGCCGAGTTCACCGAGCACCTGGCGCTGACGCCCATCGAGGACGCGCACACCCTCGCACCACTCGGCCTGATCATGCGCCGCAGTGCGCCGCGTTCAGCCCTGGCTGAAGCCTGCTTTGCCGAAGCGCACAAGCTGTTACCCGCTGCTGCGGACTGAAATGCCCGCACTTGAAGCCTTGATAGACAGCATCGATCACTAGATCGGTAACAGCGATTAGACGCACCCGCCACAGCGGCCTAGGCTGGCCCCATCACTCCGTGCCGGGAAGCCTTGCTCATGTCACGCCACGCGCCCACCAGCCCGCCCACCAGCGCGCCGACATTACTGCCAGCGCCCACCTACAGCTATGTCGAACTGGCAGATAGCCAGCAGGACGGCGCTGCAGCGCTGGCCAGCGAGACAGCCCTGGCGATCAGTTACAACGGCATCAGCCACAGCGTGATGATGGTTTCGCCCAGCGACCTTGAGGACTTTATCTACGGTTTCAGCCTGAGCGCCGGCCTGATCGACAGCTTCGATGAGATCTACGACATCAGTCTCCAGCAACATGACAACGCCATCAGCGCCGACGTGCAGGTCAGCAACCGCGCGTTCTGGGCACTCAAACGACAGCGCCGCACCTTAGCCGGTAATAGTGGCTGCGGCCTCTGCGGGGTGGAAGCGCTAGAGCAGGCACTGCCACACCTGCAAAACCTACCACCCAGCCCGCTGCCAGCACCGGGCCACCTGCAGGGGCTGCGCCAACGTATTCAAAGCGTACAAACCATGGCCCGTCACAGCGGCGCCGTGCATGCGGCGCTGTTTGTCGATGCTCAAGGGCAGATCCGCCTGTGCCGCGAAGACATCGGCCGGCATAACGCTCTCGACAAGTTGCTCGGTGCCCTGCACCGCGACGGTGAAGACCTGCGCCAGGGCTTTGCCGTGGTCACCAGCCGCTGCAGTCTGGAGCTGATCCATAAGGCGCTGCGCGCCGGTATCGGCACCCTGGTCAGCCTGTCAGCGCCGACCAGCCTGAGCGTGCAATGGGCACGTCAGCACAACCTCAACCTGATCCACCTGCCCCAGCAAAGCGCGCCACGGGTGTACAGCCCGGCAGCCGCGCCCGGAGTCGCCCGTTCATGAGCCTGCAACCGATCAAGCCGCGCTACCAACCCTACAAAGGGGCCGCCGCTGGCTGGGGCGCGCTACGCAGCGTGACGCACTTCTGGCTGGACAGTAAGCAGCCGTTCAAAAACCTCCGCGCCTTGCTCAAGACCAATCAGCACGGCGGCTTCGATTGCCCGGGTTGCGCCTGGGGCGACTCGCCGAAAGACGGCCACATCAAGTTCTGTGAGAACGGCGCCAAGGCAGTCAACTGGGAAGCCACCAAACGCCGCGTGGATGCCACCTTCTTCGCCCGCTATAGCGTCAGCCAACTGCGCGAGCAGAGCGATTATTGGCTTGAATACCAGGGCCGCCTGACCGAGCCGATGCGCTATGACGCGGCTAGCGATCATTACCTACCGATCAGTTGGGACGCTGCATTTAACCTGATCGCCGAGCACTTGAAACAGCTAGAGAGCCCCAATCAGGCGGAGTTCTATACTTCGGGCCGCGCCAGCAACGAGGCGGCTTACCTGTATCAGCTGTTCGTGCGCGCCTTTGGCAGCAACAACTTCCCCGACTGTTCCAACATGTGCCACGAAGCCAGCGGCGTGGCCCTCGGCCAGAGCGTCGGCGTGGGCAAAGGCAGCGTCACCTTCGCCGACTTCGAACACAGCGACGCGATTTTCGTGCTCGGGCAGAACCCTGGCACCAACCACCCGCGCATGCTCGAACCCCTGCGCGAGGCGGTAAAGCGCGGCGCTCAAGTGGTGTGCTTCAACCCGCTGAAAGAGCGCGGCCTGGAACGTTTTCAGCATCCGCAACATGCCCTTGAAATGCTCACCAACGGCTCCGAACCCCTGAATACCGCCTTCTTCCGTCCCGCCTTGGGCGGTGACCTGGCGGCTTTGCGCGGCATGGCCAAATTCCTCCTGCAATGGCACCGCGAAGCGCTGGCCAAGGGCGAGCCGGCCGTCTTTGATCTGGCGTTTATTGCCGAGCACACCGACGGTGTGAACGGCTACCTGGCGTTGCTTGATGCCAGCAGCTGGGACTCGCTGATCGAACAATCCGGGCTGAGCCTGGATGACTTGCAGCACGCCGCCTTGCTCTACCGCCGCGCCGAGCGGGTGATCATCTGCTGGGCCATGGGCATTACCCAGCACCACAACTCGGTGGCGACCATCCAGGAAATCGTCAACCTGCAGCTGCTGCGCGGCAACCTCGGCCGACCCGGTGCTGGTCTGTGCCCGGTGCGCGGCCACAGTAACGTGCAGGGCGATCGCACCATGGGCATTAATGAGCGGCCCACCACGGCCTTTCTCGATGCACTGCAGCAGCGCTTTAAATTCCAAGTGCCGCGCGCGCAGGGTCACAACACCATCGAGGCGATCAACGCCATGCTCGATGGTCAGGCCAAGGTGTTTATCGGCCTGGGCGGCAACTTCGCACAAGCCACCCCGGACAGCCCACGCAGCCATCTAGCACTGAGCCGCTGCGCACTGACCGTGCAGATCAGCACCAAACTCAACCGCAGCCACCTAACCACCGGCAGCGACGCGCTGATCTTGCCGTGCCTGGGCCGTACCGATATAGACCACCAGGTTGGTGGCCCGCAAGCAGTGACCGTGGAGGACTCATTCAGCATGATCCACGCCTCCTACGGCCAACTCGAACCGCTGTCGCCCCAGATGCGCTCGGAGCCGGCGATCATCGCCGGTATTGCCAAAGCCACCCTGGGCGACCACCCGGTGGAGTGGGACGCGTTGATTGCCGATTACCAGCGCATCCGCGTGCTGATTGCCGAGACCATTCCTGGCTTCAGCGATTTCAACCAGCGCCTGCAACACCCTGGTGGCTTCTACCTGGGTAATGCGGTGGCCGAACGGCGCTGGCTCACTCCCAGCAAAAAAGCCAACTTCAAGGCCAACCCGCTGCCCGCAGACCTGCTGCCCGCACAGGTGCGCAACAGCGGACAGACACCGGACCTGATCCTGCAAACCCTGCGCTCCCATGATCAGTACAACACCACCATCTACGGCTTGGATGATCGCTACCGCGGGGTCAAGGGCCAGCGCCAAGTGCTGTTTGCCAACGAAGCCGACATCCTGCGCTTAGGCTTCCAGCCGGGACAGAAGGTCGACATTCACTCAATCTGGGATGATGGCATTGAACGTAAGGTCGCCGGTTTCACCCTGCTGGCCTTCGACATTCCCGCCGGCCAGGCCGCCGCCTACTACCCAGAAGCCAATCCCTTGGTGCCATTGGCTAGCTACGGTGAAGGCAGTTTCACCCCCACCTCGAAGTACATCGCCATCCGCCTAGAGGCCAGCCAAGCCGAGGCGCGCATCCTGTAAAGCGTTGCGCTGGCGCGACAATCACAAATTCGACCGGTGGCAGGGACTTTTTCCATCGAAATGACCTCTAAGCCTATGCCGTGGTCACACTAACGTGTGATCACGGTGCGAATGTGTTGCCCTTAAAAAATCAGCAACTTAAATTTCGCATGCCCATTTAGCTAAGAAGGTCTGCCCTATGCGTACATTATTTTCTGCGCTGTTAATTAGCGCCCTGACCTCTTCACTGGCCTTCGCCGGCGATACCGGCAAAGTCGCCATTGGCAGCGGCCTCGGCGGCGTTGCGGGGAACGTGATCGGCCAACAAGTCGGTGGCAGCACCGGCGCGGCGATTGGTGCGGGGCTCGGTGGGGCGGCGGGCGGTGTGATCACCGCGCGTGACGGCAACAAAACCGAAGCGGCGCTGGGTGGTGGACTGGGTGCCGCCGGTGGTTCGGTGCTCGGCGACAAAATGGGCGGCAGCACTGGATCGCTCATCGGCGCAGGCCTCGGCGGCGCGGCAGGTGGTGCACTGGCCAATGAGTATGCCGGTGGTAACGAGCGCGACGGCGGCCACTCCCACGGCAAAAAACACAAGAAGCATAAAAAGCACAAACACCACTGAGTGCTGATTGTTGATGAAAAAAAGCCGCTTAACCGCGGCTTTTCTTTGTCCGGCGATTAACACTTTGCGCCAGCGACTTGAGCCGCGACTGCAGCGTAACGCTTCGTCTACGCGGCAGGCTCTATCAACAGCCGCATCAGCGCCGCGCGCAAGACCTCGGGAATACTTACCGGGCGATTGTTGCTGCGGTCGACGAAGACATGTACGAAGCGCCCTGCCGCACAGGCTTCATCCTCACCCGCCTTGAACACCGCCAGCTCGTATTGCACCGAGCTGTTACCCAACTTGCCAACGCGCAAGCCAACCTCGATAGCGTCGGGGAAAGCGATGGAGGCGAAGTAGTCGCAGCTTGAACTGACCACAAACCCCACCACGTTGCCGTTATGAATATCCAGGCCGCCAACTTCGATCAGGTAGGTGTTCACCGCACTGTCGAAGAAGCTGTAATAGGTGACGTTATTCACATGGCCATAAACATCGTTGTCGTGCCAGCGCGTGGTAATCGGCTGGAAATGGCGGTAGTCGTCACGCAAGTGTTGAGGTTGGCTCATTAGGGGTCCTTGCGGTTAGCGGGAAACACACGCATCCCGGCTTTTTTAGGAGCTGGCTTGCCCATGAATTTCAGTGGCGCGCTGATCGCCAATCGCGGCTAAAGCCCCTCCCACGACCGAGGCGCGGTTGTGGGAGAGGCTTTAGCCGCGCCATGGCCTCAATAGGCCACTTGGTAAATCGCCAGGGCATGCGCCTCGGTCATTTCCCGCGGATTATTCACCAACAGACGTTGCTGCTGCATGGCATCGCGGGCCAGGGTCGGCAACATGGACTCAGGCACCCCCGCATCACGCAAACGGGTCGGCAAGCCACTGCGCACACTGAAATCAGCCAGCGCGCCAATCAGTTGCTCGGTCTGCTCCAGCTCGCTGCCGGCGCGCAACGCGTCACCCAGCACCAACGGCGCCAACTCGGCATACAAGGGTGCAGCCGAACGGGCGTTAAAGCCCAGTACATGGGGCAGCACCAGCGCGTTGCTCAAGCCGTGAGGAATATGGAAATGCCCACCCAGCGGATACGCCAGGGCATGCACCGCCGCCACCGGCGCGTTAGCAAACGCCTGCCCGGCCAGGCAGGAGCCGAGCAGCATGGCCTGGCGCGCCTCGCGGTTGCCGCCATTGTTCACCACTTCATCCAGATTGGCGGCGAGCAGGCGCAATGCTTCACGTGCGAGCAGGTCAGACAGCGGGTTCTTCTTGAGCTTGCTGGTGTACGCCTCGATCGCATGCACCATGGCGTCGATGCCGGTTGCCGCCGTTACGGCCGCCGGCAAACCGAGGGTCAACTCGGCATCCAGTATCGCTAAATCAGGCAGCAGCAACGGCGATACCACGCCCATCTTGGTGGTGGCACCGGTGGTGATGATGGAAATCTGCGTGACTTCCGAGCCAGTACCGGCAGTGGTCGGCACTAGAAACAGCGGCAAACGCTGACCCCGAGCATTACCGACGCCATAGATGTCCACCAGCGCCTGACTGCACTCGGGGTGCGCTAGCAAGGCCACCAGCTTGGCCACATCCATCGAGCTGCCGCCGCCAAAACCGACAATCAATTCGGCCTTGAGTGCCTGGGCCTGCGCCACTGCAGCGAGCAGAATCGTCTCGGGCGGGTCGGCCACCACCTGATCGAATACCTCGACGCTCAAGCCAGCACGAGTAAAGCCCGCCAGCACCTCGTCGAGCAGCCCAAGCTTGCTAATGCCAGGGTCGGTGACGATCAGCACCCGCTGCGCGCCGCGTTCACGGCACAGATCAGCCAGACGCTGAGAGGCGCCGATTTCGCAGAGAATCTGCGCGGTGGTGGCAAAACTAAAGGGCAGCATGGAGCGTCCTCTTGATGTCTTAGGTTGCACGCGTATACGGCTCATCCTACGCGCCTCAGAAAGCGAAACTCGCCTCATCCATAACCATTAGGCACGTGGCACCGCCCAGCAGTGCCTCACGGTGGCTGCTGGCGCGCGGCAACACACGACGCAGGTAAAAGTCAGCTGACTGCAACTTGGCCTGATAAAAAGCGGGCTCGCCTGCCGCGGACTCCAAGGCATCCTGCGCCCGCGCCGCCGCCTGCAGCCAGAAGCCGGCCAGCAGCACATAGGCCGAATACTGGAGAAAATCCACCGAGGTCGCGCCAATCTCCTGCACGTCGCGCTGGCTGGCGGCAATCACCTCGGCGCTAAGCTCGCGCCATTCACCCAGACGGCTTTGTACAGTTGTGGCCAGAGCTGCCAGTGCCGGGCGCGCTACGTGGGCATCACACAGCTCGCTGAGTTCGGCCTGCAGCGACGACAGTTCGGCGCCACCGTCGCCGAGCACCTTGCGACGGATATAGTCCAGCGCCTGAATGCCGTTGGTGCCTTCATACAACTGAGTGATACGGCTGTCGCGCATCAGCTGCTCGATGCCCCACTCGCGGATAAAACCGTGCCCGACGTAGACCTGCACCGCATGGCTGGCGACTTCCTGGCCCATGTCGGTAAAGAAGGCTTTGACGATGGGGATCAGCAGCGCCGCGCGTTTACCGGCGGCCTTGCGCGCGGAGGCATCGGGGTGGCCGTGTTCGAGGTCGAGCTGACGCGCGCAATACACGGCGAGCATGCGGCTGCCCTCGACCAGGCTCTTTTGGGTCAGCAGCATGCGCCGCACATCCGGGTGGTGGATGATCGGGTCAGCCGCCTTGCCCGGTTCCGCCGGCCCGCTCAACGCCCGCGACTGCAAGCGCTCGCGGGCATAACGCAGCGCGCCCTGAAAAGCCGCCTCGCCGATGCCCAGGCCCTGCAAACCGACCTGAAAACGCGCGTCGTTCATCATGGTGAACATACCCGCCAGGCCCTGATTAGCTTCGCCGAGCAGCCAGCCGGTGGCACCGTCGAAGTTCATCACGCAGGTCGACGCGCCCTTGATGCCCATCTTGTGCTCAATGGCGCCGCAAGACAGCGCGTTACGCTGGCCTGGCGTGCCGTCGGCAGCGGCGATAAATTTCGGCACCAACAACAGAGAGATGCCCTTCACCCCGGCTGGCGCATCCGGCAGACGCGCCAGCACCAGGTGGATGATATTTTCCGACAGATCCTGCTCGCCACCGCTGATAAAAATCTTGCTGCCGCTAACCTTGTAGCTGCCGTCCGCCTGCGCCTCGGCCTTGGTGCGCAACAAGGCCAGGTCGGTGCCAGCCTGCGGTTCAGTCAGGCACATGGTGCCAGTCCACTGGCCGCTGACCAGCTTTTCCAGATAGGCGCCCTTGAGCGCCTCGCTACCGTGTTTGTACAGCGCCAGCACCGCGCCTTCAGTCAGCCCGGAATACACCCGGAACGACAACGATGCGCCCATTAGCATCTCGTGGAAGTTGCACGCGAGCATCTGCGGCAGCGCCTGGCCACCGTACTCGCTCGGCCCGGTCATGCTCGCCCAGCCGTTATCCACATACTGCTGATAAGCCTCGGCAAAGCCATCCGGGGTGCTTACTTGGCCATCACGCAACAGGCAACCTTGTTCGTCGCTGTTGCGGTTGAGCGGTGCCACCACCTCGGCGGTGTAGCGCGCGCCCTCTTGCAACACGCCGTCGATCAACTCACGGTCGAGGCCGTTGCCGAGCAGCGCGCAATGGCCACTGATATCGAACAATTCATGCAGGACGAAACGCATGTCACGCAGCGGGGCCTGATAGCTCATACCCGCTCCTCTTGCACATCAGCAAAGCGCTGGCCACTGCTGGCCAGCGTTTCAATCAGTGCAGCCGGCTGCCAATGGCTGCCAAAGTGGCGTTGCAGGTTCTGCAAACGGCCGAGGATGCCCGCCGCGCCCTGACTATCGGCCCAGCTCATCGGCCCGCCTTTTTCCGCCGGGAAACCGTAGCCGTTTAGGTAGACCAGGTCGATGTCATGGCTGTTAGCGGCGATGTTTTCTTCAAGGATTTTTGCGCCCTCATTAACCAGCGCCAGCAAGCAGCGCTCAAGGATTTCCTCGGGGCCAATCTCGCGGCGGCTAAACCCAAGCTGCTCGGACACTTGCAGCACCAGCGCATCCACCTCGGGATCGTGCTCGGCCTGGCGGCTGCCTTCGGCGTAGCGGTAATAACCCATGCGCGCCTTCTGACCGAAACGGCCGAGGCCGCAGAGGCGGTTATCCACCTGCACCGCAGGATCATCCTGGCCCTTGCCCGCCAGCTCGCGAGCGCGCCATTCAAGATCAATCCCGACCACGTCGTACATGCGGAACGGGCCCATGGCGAAACCAAACCCCTGCAGTGCGGCATCCACTTGATGCGGGTATGCCCCTTCGAGCAGCAGCATGCGCGCCTCACGCACGTAGGTGTGCAGCATGCGGTTGCCGATAAAGCCGTCGCAGTTGCCGGCCACCACGCTGACCTTGCCGATACGCCGGCCCAGTGCCACGGCCGCATCCAGCACCGCCGGTGCAGTCTTGGCGCCGCGCACAATTTCCAGCAGTTTCATGATGTGCGCCGGGCTGAAGAAGTGCAGGCCCAGCACCTGCTCAGGGCGCTGAGTGACGGCAGCAATCGCGTCGATGTCCAGTGCAGAGGTGTTGCTGGCCAGGATCGCGCCCGGCTTCAAGGTGACGTCCAACGTGCGGAAGATCTGCTGCTTGAGTTCGAGGTTCTCGTACACCGCCTCGATCACCAGGTCGGCATCCGCCAGCGCCGCGTAATCGCCCACCGGGGTCACGCAAGCCAGGCGCGCCGCCGCCTGCTCGGCGCTGATGCGGCCAAGCTTGAGGTTATGGGCATTGGTCTCGGCGACCACGCTCATGGCCTGATCGAGCATCTGCGGATTGTTATCCAGCCATAACACCTGAATCCCAGCGTTGGCCAGGCTCATGACAATACCGCGGCCCATGGTGCCCGCCCCGATCACGGCGGCTTGTTCGAGGGTGAAAGCAACTTGGCTCATGCGGTGCCTCTTGATCAGCTGAAGAAAATTCGCCAACCACCATAAGCAAGGCGTTACTATTTTTGAAATTTAGTCTTGTGATAAGTCGTATTCAGCTGATGAATATCTCAACGTTCGACCTCAACCTGCTGCGCGTGTTTGATGCACTGATGCGCGAGCACAATGTTTCCCGCGCCGCTGAACGCCTGTCACTCAGCCAACCGGCAGTGAGCAATGCCCTGAATCGCTTGCGCGAACTGCTCGACGATCCGCTGCTGGTGCGGGTCGGCCGCAGCATGCAGCCAACCCCACGGGCGCTGGCTCTAGAGGCGCCGATTCGCAGCGCCCTGCAGCAAATCGAACAAAGCCTGCAGTGCGGCGAGGCCTTCGACCCCGCCAGCAGCCGACAGCGCTTCAGTATCGCGGTCACTGACTATGTTGAGCTGATCTGCATGCCGCGCCTGCTCGACCAACTCCGCCAGCAGGCACCCGGCATGTGCATCGACATCCGCCACCTGAGCCCCAGCTTACCCGCCGAGGCGCTGGACAAAGGTGAGCTGGATTTAGTGCTGGGACGCTTCGAAGATATCCCCGCGCGGTTCGCCCGCCGGCACTGGATGAGTGAAACCCTGCAACTGGCGTTGCGCCGTGACCATCCGCTGGGCGCAGGGTTAATGGACCTGGAGCGCTTCCTGCAACTGCGCCACCTCTGGGTGCACGGCGGCCAAACCCGTGGCATGGTTGACCAGTGGCTCGGCGAGCAGGGCCTGTGCCGCGATATTTTCTACACCACGCCCAACTACCTGCAGGCCGCGCATATAGTCGCCAGCAGTGAACTGGCGGCCGTGCTGCCCACCCAACTGGCACGCCACTTCGCCACCCTGCTGCCGTTGCAACTGTTTGAACTGCCCTTCGCCCTCGGCCCCTTTCACCTCGAAACCGTAAGCCTGGCGCAGCGTCAGCGCGACCCGGCGCTGCAATGGCTGATCGAGCAGATTATCGCCATCGCTCAGAACTGAACCGGCTGGCCGGTCAGCAAAGCCTTCCTATACTCAGCGCTACGATTAAGCGGCGCTGGGGGCAACTATGGGCAAGTCCGGTTGGCTACTGCTGGGCGTACTGATGGGCGGCATGGCCGAGGCGGCCAGCCTGGATATCGAGCTGCTCGACCAGCAGGGCAAACCCCTCGCCGACGCGGTTGTATGGGTCGAGCCGGGGCCCGGCCAACCGAGCACCGCACACGTGGTGATGGACCAGCAGAAACGCCAGTTCAGCCCCTATATCCTGCCGGTGCAAGTCGGCACCACGGTGAGTTTTCCCAACTCTGACCCGATCAACCATCACGTCTATTCCTTCTCCCCGGCCAAGCGCTTCGAGCTGCGCCTGCACCAGCAGAACGCCGCCCCGCAGGAGCTGCGCTTCGACCAGCCTGGCCTGGTGACCCTGGGCTGCAATATCCATGACTGGATGCTCGGTTTTATCCTGGTACTGGACAGCCCCTGGTTCGCCCAGACCGACGCCAAAGGCCGTGCGCGCCTGGCGTTCGATACGGCCGCCGGGCAAACCCTGCACCTCTGGCACCCGCGCCTAAGTGACGCCAGCGCAGCGCTGAGCCGCGCCCTGCCAAACGCCAGCCAGCTGACCTGGCAATTGGACGCACCGCTCAAGCGCGACCCCAGGCCGAAGACTCCGACCATGCGCCCACAAGGCAAAGGCGGCTACACGCCATGACCCTGCGCGGCAAAATTCTGGGTTTCTTTCTGCTGTTGCTGCTGGCGGTGATGGTGCTGCTGTTGGCCCTGGTTTATCGCTCCACCTACCAGCACACCCTGAGCCAGGTCGCCGGTCAGCTGGACTTTGCCCACGCGGTGCTGAGCAACGAACTGCAGAGCCGACGCCAAGCGCAAAGCGCCATGGCGGACCTGATCGCCAAAGACTTCACCCTGCTCGGCGAGATCGCTGACCTGGTCGCCAGCCCACAGCAGGAGGCGCAGTCGCTGTCCGCCGCACTGGAGTCCTTCACCTCACGCAGCCAGGCCAGCTTTGCTTTGGTCAGCGCCCCCGAAGGGCTGATTCTCGCCGGCACCAGCGGCGAACTGCTGCCCGGCAACCCACTGCCCTGGAACGACCTGTTCGACCCCAATGACCCGCAGAGCGCAGAACGTTTGGTGGTATTCGGTGAACGGGTGCTGCATATCAACGCCACGCCGATCTTCGCCCCCCGGCCCAACCTGATGGGCTGGCTGTTGATGGCCTTCGAGTTGGACGACCAGGCCGTCAGTCACCTGGCACGCCTCAGCGGCGCTGATGTGGCACTGCTCGACGGCCGCCCTGGCCAGTACAGGGTCCTGGCCAGCAACCTGGCGGCGCTGTCGCGTGCCGAACTGGCCGGCCAGCAGCTGCCGAATGCCAACGGCGTGTTCCGCTTTGACCTGCAAGGCCTTGAGCAAGTCGCCCTGCGTGCGCCGTTGACGGGCACCAGCGGAGCCTTGCAGGTGCTGCTGATGCGCTCGCTGTCGGCCGAGCTGGCCGACTACCAACCGTTGCAATGGCAATTGGCAGGCATCTTCGCCATCGCCCTGCTGCTCGCCGGCCTCGGTGCGCTGTGGATCGCCAATACGGTCAGTCGGCCGCTGAGCCAAATGGTCGAAAACGTGCGGCGCATCGCCAGCGGCGACTATCAGGGGGCGATGCAAGTGCCGCCCAATCAGGCCAGCGGTGAGATCGGCTTGCTCGCCCGCGAATTCATCGCCATGCAGCAAGGCATCGCCGAGCGCGAAACCACCATCAGTTTCCTCGCCTACCGTGACCCACTGACCGAACTGGCCAACCGCAACCGCTTCGTTGCCGAACTGCAGCAGGCACTGGTGCACTGCCAACCGGGTGAAGGCGTGGCGGTGCTATTGATGGACCTGGACAACTTCAAGGACCTTAACGACACCCTCGGCCACGAGGCTGGCGACGT